>NZ_JAAVTO010000016.1 GCF_013185065.1 Adlercreutzia sp. ZJ473
AGCGCGGCGGGCGCAGGCGGCCCCGGGGGCGCCGCGGCGGCGGGCGCCTGCCCCATCGCCGTCACGCCCACGTTCGCCGACGCGGCCGACCAGGTGGCGCGCATCGCGCAGCTCGTGCTCGCAGGCCGCTCCCAGCCCATGGCGCAGGCCACGCGTGACCTGCTCGAGGCGCACGAGCCGCTCGACGTCATCAACGACGTGTTCGTGCCCGTGCTCGACGTGGTGGGGGAGCGCTACGACGCGGGCGCGTTCTTCCTGCCGCAGCTCATGGCCGCTGCCGAGGCCGTGAAGGCGGGCTTCGACGTGGTGCGCGACCGCGTGCAGGGCACGGGGGCGCCCGCGGGGCCAGGGTCGGAAGGCGCCGCGAGCGCGGAAGGCGCCCCAGGCGCCGCCGCGCCGGCGCCCGAGCGCGCGATCATCGTGGCCACCGTCGAGGGAGACATCCACGACATCGGCAAGAACATCGTCAAGATGCTGCTCGAGAACTACGGGTTTCCCGTCATCGACTTGGGGCGCGACGTGCCGCCTGAGCGCGTCGTGTCCGCCGCCCGCGAGAGCGGCGCGCGCCTCGTGGGGCTCTCGGCGCTCATGACCACCACGGTGCGCGCCATGGAGCGCACCATCGCGCTTCTGCACGCCGAGCTTCCCGACGTCGCCGTCATGGTGGGCGGCGCCGTCCTCACGCAGGAATACGCCGACCAGATCAAGGCCGACTTCTACGCCAAGGACGCCGCCGAGTCGGCCCGGATCGCCACCCGGTACTTCGCCGCCCGCGCGTAGCCCGCGCCGCGCCGTTCGCCTGCTCGTCCCGCGACCCGCGCCGCAGCCTGCGTCACCGCCCGCGCCGCGGGCCGCCTGCGTCGCGTTTCCGCCCCTCGCGCCCGCGCAGCGCACGCGCCGCCAACTTTGTCAAACTTCACCGCGGCTCCTCATGCGGTTTTGGTATCATGGAGGTAACGTAATCCTCGGAAGGAAAGGGGTCGTTATGGGAGTGAAAGCAGCAGAGGTGCTCGAAGTATCCTACGATGACTTGCAGGTCTACCTCCATGCCAACCATGCGGTGTACATGGACGTTGACGGAGCCACCTACTATCTGACAGACGTGAACGATCGCTATTGGCGCGTCCAGGACACCACGCAGCTCAACGAGAAGGGCCATTACATGGACTGCAGCGAGCTGGTGCCCACCATCTCCGAGTTCCTCGAGCTCCCGTTCGCTGACGGCCAGTCCATCAAGGACCTGTTCGACAAGGCCACCTTCTACGCCTCGGTCAAGCCCGAGTAGCACGAGGACAACAAAAGAATACGCACGACGGGGCGGCTTGCGGGCCGCCCCGCTTCGTTGTGCTATCATCCGCATTGTAAAAGACGAGAGGCCGCGCGCGAAAGCGCAGGTGCGGCCGCAACCCGAGAGAGGGAAAACCATGGCAGAAGAAGAGTGCACGCACGAGTGCTCAAGCTGCGGCGTCGCAGGCTGCGGCGATCGCACGGCTGACGCAGGCCCGAGCACCCTGGAGACGAACAAGCGCTCGACCATCAAGCACGTCATCGGCGTGGTGTCCGGCAAGGGCGGCGTGGGCAAGTCGCTCGTGACCTGCCTTCTGGCGAGCGAGCTGAACAAGCGCGGCAAGAAGGTCGCCATCCTCGACGCCGACGTCACCGGCCCGTCCATCCCGAAGTCCTTCGGCATCACGGACCACCTCACGGCCGACGCCGACGGCATCAACCCCGCGGTGTCCGCCAGCGGCATCCCGGTCATGTCGGTGAACCTCATGCTTCCCCAGGACGACCTGCCGGTCGCGTGGCGCGGCCCGGTGGTCACCGGCGTGCTACGCCAGTTCTGGTCCGAGACGAACTGGGGCGACGTCGACTACATGCTCATCGACATGCCCCCGGGAACCTCCGACGTGTTCCTCACCGTGTTCCAGACGCTGCCGGTTGACGGCATCGTCACGGTGTCGGCGCCGCAGGAGCTCGTGGCCATGATCGTGGGCAAGGCCGTGAACCTGGCGCGCTCCCTCGAGGTGCCGGTCCTCGGCCTGGTGGAGAACATGGCGTACTTCAAGTGCGACGAGTGCGGCAAGAAGCACTACATCTTCGGCGAGCCCCAGGGCGCGGCCGTGGCCGAGAAGTACGAGATCCCCGCGGTGGCCACGCTGCCGATGGATCCGGGCATCTCGCATCTGGTCGACGAGGGCAAGGTCGAGGAGTGTGCGGCCGAAGGGGCGCTCGACGCCATCATCGAGCAGATCGCGAAGGCCGCAGCCGCCAAGGACGCCGAGTAGCGACTTGCGCCAGGCAGCCGGACGGCTGGTCGGCGAAGGCCGGCGAGGAAGGGCTCGTCTGCGCGGAAGAAAAATTCCCCAAATTTTTCTTTGCCGAAGCGCAGGGTTGTGCTAATATATTCCTCGCACTTTTCGGGGCATTAGCTCAGCTGGGAGAGCGCATGGCTGGCAGCCATGAGGTCAGGGGTTCGATCCCCCTATGCTCCACCAATTTCTCAGGTGCGGACTCGAAAGGGTTCGCACCTTTTTCTTTTGTGCGAATAAGATGCTCCGGAGGGGAGACCTACGCAAAGGAGCATCGCCCATGCCAGAGCCCACAAAGGAGCAGCAGCGAGCAGAGCTGCACAAAACCATCTGGTCCATAGCCGACGACCTGCGTGGCAGCGTGGACGGCTGGGACTTCAAGCAGTACATCCTGGGCATGCTGTTCTACCGCTTCATCTCCGAGAACCTATGCGACTACCTGGCAAGCGAAGAGGCGAGGTCGGGCAACGTCGGATTCGACTACGCAAGTCTTTCTGATGAAGAGGCCGAATACGGGCGAGGTGAGACGGTCAAGGAGCGGGGCTTCTACATCCTCCCCTCTGAGCTGTTCCAGAACGTGCGCGCTCGTGCGCGGCATGACGAGAACCTCAACGAGACGCTCGAGCGCGTGTTCAAGAACATCGAGGGCTCGGCGGTGGGCTCGGAGTCCGAGGGCGACCTCAAGGGCCTCTTCGATGACATGGACGTGAACAGCGCGAAGCTGGGCAACACAGTGGCCGAGCGCAACAAGAAGCTGGCGACGCTGCTCGAGAAGATCGGGTCGCTCGACTTCGGCGGCAGCTTCAAGGAGAACCGCATCGACGCGTTCGGCGACGCATACGAGTACCTCATGACCATGTACGCATCCAACGCCGGCAAGTCGGGCGGCGAGTTCTTCACGCCGCAGGAGGTCAGCGAGCTCCTGGCGCGCATCACGCTCGTCGGGCGCACGGAGGTCGGCAAGGTGTACGACCCGTGCTGCGGCTCGGGCTCGCTGCTGCTGAGGTTTGCGAAGATCCTCGGGGCGGACAAGGTGCGCAAGGGGTTCTTCGGCCAGGAGATCAACCTGACCACCTACAACCTTGCGCGCATCAACATGTTCCTGCACGACATCAACTTCGACAAGTTCGACATCGCGCTCGGGGACACGCTGAAAAACCCGCAGCACTGGGATGACGAGCCGTTCGACTGCATCGTCTCTAATCCCCCTTACTCCATCAAGTGGGAGGGGAAGAAGAACCCGCTCAACATCAACGATCCGCGCTTCAGCCCGGCGGGCGTGCTCGCGCCCGACAGCAAGGCCGACCTCGCCTTCACCATGCACATGCTCAGCTGGCTGAGCACCGACGGCACGGCGGCCATCGTCGAGTTTCCGGGCGTGCTGTATCGCGGCGGCGCCGAGGCGAAGATCCGCGCGTACCTCGTGCGGAACAACTTCGTCGACGCGGTCATCCAGCTTCCGCCCGACCTGTTCTTCGGCACCACCATCGCCACGTGCGTCATCGTGCTGAAGAAATCGAAGAGCGCAAACGACGTCCTCTTTGTCGACGCGAGCGCCGAGTTCGAGCGCCGCGACTCCAAGAACAAGCTGATGCCGGGCAACATCCAGCACATCATGGACGTGATCGAACGGCGTTCCGAGGAGGAGCACTTCAGCAAGCGCGTTTCCAACGACGACGTGATCGCCAACGACGCCAACCTGTCGGTGTCGTCTTACGTCGAGAAGGAGGACATGCGCGAGGAGGTGGACATAAAGGCGCTCAACGCCGAGATAGCCCGCATCGTGGCGCGCGAGCAAGAGCTGCGCGAGCGCATAGACGCCATCGTGGCCGATTTGGAAGGCGAGGCGTCATGAGCGAGATGAAGCCCTGGGCTTTCGAGCTGGAGGGATATGTTTGGGAGAGCGAGCCCGTCCAAAGTGCAAACGGGATCGCCCAAAGTGCAAAATTTGCACTTTGGATTGCACTTCGGAAAAGCCTGTCGTGATTGGCGGGCAGTCATTTGGGGCTGATCGATTCGTGACGCGTTGCGTCACGAATCTGCTTGAGCGTTGTTTAGGAACGTGAGGTCTACTCGATGAGGCGAAAAGAGCGAGTGCTGATGGCGAAGGAAAAATGCCGATGAGCAGGGTTGAAGAACTGATAGAGCGTTTGTGCCCCGACGGGGTAGAGTATAAGACGCTGGGAGAAGTGGGTGACGTGACCCGTGGTGGTAGCTTTCAGAAAAAGGACTTTGTTGAAGAAGGCTTCCCCTGCATCCATTATGGTCAAATCTATACGAAGTATGGACTCCATGCGGATAAGACGTTGAGCTTTATCGGATTGGATACTGCTGCGAAATCTAAGCTTGCCAGAAAAGGCGACATCATTATGGCGGTAACGAGCGAAAATATCGACGATGTGTGCAAGTGCGTTACCTGGTTGGGAGATGGCGATGTTGCCGTTAGCGGTCATACGGCGATCATTCATCATAGGTTGAACCCAAAGTATCTCACCTATTACTTCCACTCCCGCGCGTTTGAGATTCAAAAGCGAAAACTCGCACACGGTACTAAGGTTATTGAGGTCACTCCAAATAAGCTGCTGGATGTTCGCATTCCTGTTCCTCCTATGGAGGTGCAGGAGGAGATCGTTCGGGTGCTAGACTCCTTCGCCGAGCTCGAGGCCGAGCTCGAGGCCGAGCTCGAGGCGCGGAGGCGCCAGTACGCCTACTATCGTGACAAGCTTCTCGATTTTAGCGAACGGGGGGGGGTGCCCCTCATGACGCTAGGTGAAACCATGGTTGTCGAACGAGGTGCTTCTCCTAGGCCGATAAAACAATTTGTTACCGATGCGAAAAATGGTGTCCCGTGGATTAAGATTGGCGATGCGAATCCCGCGGGCAAGTACATCACTTCAACAAAGGAAAAGATTACGTTAGCTGGTGCCAAAAAATCCAAGTATCTCACATCAGGCAGTTTTATTCTGTCGAATTCGATGAGCTTTGGACGCCCTTATATCTTGCAAATTGATGGATGCATCCATGACGGATGGCTGTCTTTAAGTGGTTTTGAGGATCTGTTCGTGTCGGACTTTCTATATCACTTGCTAAGATCTAATGCAGTGCAAAGGGTGTGGCTGAACAAGGTAAATACGAGCTCGGTCTCCAATTTGAACGCGGACATTGTAAAGGAAACCCCGATCCCTGTCCCACCCCTCGAAGAGCAAGCTCACATTGTGGCGGTGCTCGACAAGTTCGACGCCCTGGTGAACGACATCTCGGCTGGTCTTCCGGCTGAGATCGAGGCGCGCCGGGTGCAGTACGCCTATTATCGCGACAAGCTGCTATCCTTCAAGGAGAAGGTCGCGTAGGGGCAACGGAGAGGCGAGGAGCCGGGATGGCGCTTGAGAATAAACTAGGCATTACCGACCAGGTAGAGCTTGCGCGCGTGGAAGAGCGGCTCAGCAAGACGCGGGCGCTTGAGCTCTTCGAGACAGGCGCGCTCAATCGCATGCGCCCGGGAACGGTGGAAAGCCTCAAGTCCATCCATGCCCATCTCTTCGGCGACATCTATCCCTTTGCCGGTGAAATACGCAACGTGAACATCGCCAAAGGATCGTTTCGCTTTGCGCCGGTGATGTATCTCGCCCAAGCGCTCGAGCACGTTGAGTCCATGCCGCAATCCACCTTTGACGAGATCATCGAGAAGTACGTGGAGATGAACGTTGCACATCCTTTCCGCGAAGGCAACGGGCGAAGCATGAGAATCTGGCTCGACGTCATCTTGAAGAGCGAGCTCGGTTGCGTGGTTGACTGGGGGAGCGTCGACAAGGAAGACTACCTGCTTGCCATGGAACGCAGCCCCGTCAAGGACATCGAGATAAAGCACCTGCTCAAGCATGCCCTGACGAATGAGGTTGACAGCCGAGACGTGTACATGAAGGGCATCGACGCGAGCTACCATTACGAGGGCTATGCCGTGTACAAGATGAGGGACTTGCAGGCGGGCGCAGATGACGAACGATAGGGGAAGACAAGTGCTCAACCAGGCAAGCGCAGGGGAAGGGAAGCGCTACGAATACGAGCTCGTCGGCCTCGGCGATGGAGCTTCGCGGGCATCTGACGACCTTCCTGGTGACGTCACCTTCGACGTCATGGCCTTCGGCGGTCGGTTCACGGTGTGCGCAGTCTCTCCCCAAGAAGGCAGCCGCTCGACGGCGTACCAGTCCGAGGTCCAGCTGGAGGCGGCCTTCATCAAGCAGCTGCGACGCCAGGCGTACGAGTACGTCGAGGTTGGCAGCGAGGGCGAGCTCGTCAGCAATCTTCGCCGACAGCTTGAGGCGTTGAACGACGTCACGTTTACCGACGGCGAGTGGAAGCGGTTCTTCCAAGGCAGCATCGCGGCCGAGAACGAAGGCATTGCCGAGAAGACGAACCGCATCCAGAAAGACCATGTCCAGGTGCTGGTGCGTGATGACGGCACGAGCAAGAACATCAAGCTCATCGACAAGGCCAACATCCACAACAACCGCCTGCAGGTGATGAACCAATACACGCAGGAAGGCTCGTACGAGAACCGCTATGACGTGACCATCCTCGTCAACGGCCTGCCGATGGTGCACGTGGAGCTCAAGCGCCGCGGCGTGGCCATCAAGGAAGCGTTCAACCAGATAGAGCGCTACCAGCGCGACAGCTTCTGGAGCGGCTGCGGCCTGTTCGAGTACGTGCAGGTCTTCGTCATATCGAACGGCACGCACACCAAGTACTACTCCAACACGACGCGCATGGGGCATATCGAAGAGGCGCGCTCAAGCTCGAAAGGCGCCAAGAAGAAGACGAGCCATAGCTTCGAGTTCACCAGCTGGTGGGCGGCGGCCGACAACATGCCCATCTGCGATCTGGTGCCGTTCACCTCGACCTTCTTCGCGAAGCACACGCTTTTGAACATCCTGACGAGGTACTGCGTGCTCACGGAGGAGGGCTTGCTGCTGGTCATGCGCCCCTACCAGATCGTGGCGACGGAGCGCATCCTGAACCGCATCCTCGTTGCGGAAAGCAACAAGAAGATGCTGGGGACGGCTGCGGCGGGCGGCTATGTGTGGCACACCACGGGCTCGGGCAAGACGCTCACGAGCTTCAAGACGGCGCAGCTGGCGAGTGCCATGGAGGGTGTTGACAAAGTCCTGTTCGTGGTCGACCGCAAGGACCTCGACTATCAGACCATGCGTGAGTACGATCGCTTCGAGAAGGGCGCCGTCGACGGCAGCGAGTCGACGGCGGTGCTGGCGCGGCAGCTGGCCGATCCCGAGAACCGCATTCTGGTGACCACCATCCAGAAGCTCGCATGCTTCATCAGGAAGAACCCCAAGCACGAGGTGTACGACAAGCACGCGGTGATCATCTTCGACGAGTGCCACCGCAGCCAGTTCGGCGAGATGCACCAAGCCATCACGAAGCACTTCAGGAAGTACCACCTGTTCGGGTTCACGGGCACGCCCATCTTCGCCGAGAACGCCGGATCGGGCAAGAACGTGCACCTTCGCACGACCGAGCAGGCTTTCGGCGAGAAGCTGCACACGTACACCATCGTGGATGCCATTCGCGACGGCAACGTGCTGCCTTTCCGCATCGACTACATCAAGACCATCAGGGAGCGCGACGACTTCCCCGACGAGAAGGTCTACAACATCTACCGCAAGGGGGCCTACGAGGCGGCGGATCGCGTCGACCTCGTGGTGAGCTACATCCTCGACCACTACGAGCAGAAGACGAAGCGGCAGTACTCGTACAAGCTCAAGGGGCAGCGCGTCATGGGGTTCAACTCGCTGTTCTGCGTCGCCTCAGTTGACATGGCGAAGGTGTACTACGCGGCGTTCAAGCGCATCCAGGCGCAGCGAGGCGCCACGCCGCTCAAGGTGGCGACCATCTTCAGCTTCCAGCCGAACGAGGCTGATGACGGATGCGGCCTGCCTGACGAGTCCTTCGACGTAGCCAGCCTTGACGCCTCTTCGCGTGACTTCTTGGAGGCGGCCATCGCCGATTACAACGCCATGTACTCCACGAGCTTCGACACCTCGTCCGAGGGCTTTCAAGGCTACTACAAAGATCTCTCCGACAAGATGAAGCGCCGTCAGATAGACCTGGTCATCGTGGTCAACATGTTCCTCACGGGCTTTGACGCCACCACGCTCAACACGCTGTGGGTTGACAAGGACCTGCGCGCCCACGGGCTCATTCAGGCGTTCAGCCGCACGAATCGCATCCTGAACTCGGTGAAGGACTTCGGCAACATCGTCTGCTTTCGCAACTTGGAGGACGAGGTCAACAGCGCCATCAGCCTGTTCGGGGACAAGGACGCCCACGGCGTGGTGTTGCTCAAGCCCTATGCGGAGTACCTGGGCGAGTACCGGGATCGGCTGGCCGAGCTCTACGGGTGCTTCCCCCTGGGTGACGTCATCGCGGGGAAGGAGGCGGAGAAGAGGTTCATTCGCCTGTTCGGCGTGATCCTGCGCTTGCGCAACGTCCTCGCCTGCTTTGACGAGTTCGCCGGCGACGATCCCATGAGCGCGCGCGACGAGCAGGATTATCGCAGCGTGTACGCAGACCTCTTCGACAAGTACCGCAAGCCGGACGTCGACGCGAAGATCATCAACGATGACCTGGTATTCGAGGTCGAGCTGCTCAAGACCGTGGACGTCAACATCGACTACATCCTGATGCTGGTCCAGAAGTACCATGACACGAACTGCCAGGACAAGGTGATCGTCGCCGACATCGAGCGCGCGATCAGCTCCACGTACGACCTGCGCAACAAGCGCGATCTGATCCACGCGTTCGTCGACTCGCTGAACGCGAGCGATGACGTGACCGAGGATTGGAAGCGCTACGTGGCAGAGGCCGAGGAACGCGAACTCTCCTCCATCATCGAGGAGGAAAGCCTTGACGCCGACGCGACGCACGCCTTGGTCTTGCGGGCCTTTGCCGAAGGGGGCATCCCCGAGGTCGGCACCGAGGTCTCGGCGCTCTTGACGCGCAAGCCGTCGCGCTTTGCGCCGCAGAACGCCTATGCGGAGACGAAGCAGCGCGTTCTTGACCGGCTGAAGGCGTTCTTCGAGCGATTCAACGGCTTGGGGGCGTAGGACTCTCGCGTCGTCCCTCTTCCCTTTTCCCCTGGTTTCGCTAAAATGAATCACTAGCAAGTATTAGATTGAATCCTATAACGAGTCGCGTTGCAAGGCTGCGGGGCGGCTCGAGGGAAGGGAGCGGCGCGCATGCTTTTCAAGAACATCGGCATCCTCGACGAGAACCTCGACTACCAGAGCGACCAGTGGGTCGGCGTGAGGGACGGCCGCATCGCGTACGTCGGCGCCGCGGCGCCGGCCGACGCCGACGCGTACGGCGAGACCTACGACGGCGCGGGCAAGCTCATGATGCCGGCGCTCGTGAACGCGCACGCGCACGCGCCCATGACGCTTCTGCGCGGCTATGCCGAGAACCTGCCGCTGCAGCGCTGGCTCAACGAGAAGTGCTGGCCCTTCGAGGGCAAGATGACGCCCGAGGACATGTACTGGGGCACGGTGCTGGCCTGCGCCGAGATGGCGCGCTACGGCACGGTGAGCTTCTCGGACATGTACTACGCCACTCCCGAGCGCGCCCAGGCCGTCACCGAGGCGGGCATGAAGGCGAACCTCTGCGAGTGCGAGCTGTTCTTCGAGCCCAAGCCGTTCTCCGAGTACGCCATCTGCGCGAAGATGGAGGACTTCGTGGCGCGCTTCCACGGCGCGGCCGACGGGCGCATCCGCATGGACTACAACATCCACGCCGAGTACACCTCCAACCCGCAGACCTGCGCTGACATCGCGGCCATCGCGAAGGAGAAGGGGCTGCCCATCCACCTGCACCTCTCCGAGACCGCATCCGAGCACGAGGAGTGCAAGCAGCGCCACGACGGCATGACCCCGCTCGCGTACTTCGAGTCCATCGGCGTGCTCGACGTGCCGGTGACCGCGGCGCACTGCGTGTGGGTCGACGACGCCGACATCGAGATCATGGCCAGGCGCGGCGTGTCGGCGGTGAACAACCCGGCGTCGAACATGAAGCTCGGCAGCGGGTACGCGCCGCTGGCCCAGATGCTCGACGCGGGCGTGAACGTGTGCCTCGGCACCGACGGCATGGCCTCGAACAACAACCACGACATGTTCGCCGACATGTACCTCATGGGCCTCATCTACAAGGGCCATGCGCTCGACCCGGCCATCATCACGCCCAAGCAGGTCATCACCGCCGCCACGCGCGCGGGCATGCTCTCGCAGGGCCGCGCGGACAGCGGGCTCGTCAAGGAGGGCTTCAAGGCCGACCTCTGCGTGCTCGACGTGACGGGCCCGCAGTGGTGCCCCATGACCGATGCGCTCTGCAACGTGGTGTTCGCGGGCTCGGGCTCCGACGTGGTGCTCACCATGTGCGACGGCGAGGTGATCTACCGCGACGGCGCGTTCTCGACCATCGACGTGGAGAAGGCGAAGGCCGAGGTCTCCGCGCGCGCGAAGCGCATCATCGCCGAGCTGTAGCGTCGCCGCGCCGCGCAGCCGACCCGCTCGCGCCGCTACGCTGCGCAACCGATCCGCTCGCGTCGGCACGTTTCCCTATGGCGGGGCTCTCCGAGCGGGGGAGTCCCGCCATGCTGTTCTCTATGAGCGCGATGAACTCGCGCTTCGACTTCACGTGCGCCTTGGCGAAGATGTTGCGCGCGTGGAACTTCACGGTGCTCTCCGTCAGGTACAGGCTCCGCCCGATGGCGGCGTACGTCTCGTCGCGCAGGATGTGCTCGGCCACGACGAGCTCCTGGGGCGTGAGCGCGTAGCGGTCAAGCTCGAGGTCGAGCAGGTGGCGGACGCTCTGCGCGATGCGGCGCGTGCCGAACGCGACGGGCGCCGCGTCGCCGGCGCCCGCGGGACCCGCGAGCTCCGCGGGCGTCGCGGGTTCTTCCAAGGCACGCCCCTCGCTGGCGTCCTCTCCCAAGGCGCGCTCCTCGCCGGCGATCTCCTCTAAGGCGCGCTCCGCATCCGCAGCCGTCTCCCCCGAAGCGCCCCCTTCGCCTCCCTCGTCCCCTCGCCCTGCCGCCGCGCGGCGCAGGGCGACCCTCATCCCCGCCAGAAGCGCGACCGTCGTCGTCACGCTCAGCGCGCCTATGAACGCGAGCGCGTCGAGCAGCGCAGGGACGGGGGAGGCGGGAGGCGGCTGGCTGCTGAGGGCGCCCGCGACGAAGCTCGCGAAGGCGATGACGAGCATGCCGAGGAAGAGGCGCGGCGCGGCGAGGCGGCTGCGCTCGGGCGACACGGCAAGGCGGCTACGTTCGGGCGGCCTGGCAAGGCGGCTGCGCTCGGTCGGCCTGGCGAGGTGAATGCTCATGGCGGACCTCCAGACATCGCGGCGGAAGCGGAGCGGAACTCTACATTATAGCGCGCCCGCGGCATTATGGGCGGCCTCCCGCCAGGGGAGGTGGCCTGAGGCGTCCCTGCTGTTCGCGCGGGCAAACAACCTCAGCTCCCTGCTCACCATTGTCCGCAAGTTGCGCTAAACTTAATGCCGTCGGATGGCGCACACAGGCCGTTCGTCGCACTGCCTCAAGTTTGTCTGTGTTAAGGCTCGAGCGGTTCGCGCCTGACGTAGGGAAACGCGAACCGCAAAACACGAAAGTTGGTGGTCACCATGGCAGCTCCTGCTACCGAACATGTGCGTAACGTTGTGCTTGTAGGCCAGGACGGCGCAGGCAAGACCTCGCTCGCCGAGGCCATGCTCTACGTCTCCGGCAAGACCCCGCGTATGGGGACGACGCACGACGGGAAGTCCTACCTCGACTACGACCCCGAGGAGATCAAGCGCAAGTTCACCATCTCCACCTCCATCGCCCCGGTTCCCTACAAGGACTACAAGATCAACGTGCTCGACACCTCGGGGCATCCCGACTTCATCGGCGACACGCTGGCAACCATGCAGGCAGCCGAGATGGCCCTGTTCATGGTCGACGCCGTCGCCGGCCCACAGGTCATGACCACCAAGCTGTGGCGCGAAGCCGAGAACATGCGCCTGTCGCGCGCCGTGTACATCAACCACATCGACCGCGAGAACGCCAACTTCGACTCCGCCATGGCGCTCCTGCACGCGCGCTTCGGCGCGCGCCTGGGCGCGGTCACCATCCCCATGGGCGTCGACAAGGACTTCAAGGGCGTGATCGACGTCATCCGCATGAAGGCCCGCTACCATGACGCCTCGAGCACCGAGGAGCGCGTCGACGAGATCCCCGCCGAGTACGCCGAGATCGCCCAGGCGGCGCGCGAGAAGCTGTGCGACCTGGTCGCCGAGGCTGACGACGACCTCATGATGAAGTACCTCGACGGCGAGGAGCGCCTCACGCAGGAGGAGCTCGAGTCGCTGCTCGACAAGGCCATCGCCCAGGACCTGATCGTCCCCGTGTTCGTGGGCTCCACCATCATCATGCAGGGCGTCCAGGGCCTCATGGAGGACATCTGCACGTACTTCCCGCACCCGCGCTCCCACGGCCGCTTCCGCCAGATGGCCGACGGCGCCACCATCCCCATCGACGAGACGAAGCGCCCCTCGGCCTTCGTGTTCAAGACCATCTCCGACCCGTTCGTGGGCCGCTTGAGCTTCCTGAAGGTGCTCTCGGGCTACCTGGAGCCGGGCGTCGAGCTCATCAACTCCCGCACGGGCAAGAAGGAGCGCCTGGGCAAGATCCAGGTCATGATGGGCAAGGAGCCCATGGACGTGAAGAGCGCCAAGGCCGGCGACATCGTCGTGGTGCCGAAGCTCACCGAGACGCGCTCGGGCGACACGCTGTCGGTTGCCGGAGACATCGCCATCGAGCCCCTGGCCCTGCCCACGCCGCAGTACCCGGTCGCCATCGAGGCCGTGAACAAGAAGGAGGAGGACAAGCTCGGCACCTTCCTCGCCCGCGCCGCTGAGGCCGACCCCACCATCCGCCTGCGCCGCGACGAGGAGACGCACCAGACCGTCCTCACCGCCATGGGCGACACGCAGGTCGACATGCTGCTCGCGCGCCTGAAGGACCAGAACGGCGTCGAGGTGCGCCTCGTCCCCGTGCGCGTGCCCTACCGCGAGACGATCCGCAAGACCGCTGAGGCCCAGGGCCGCCACAAGAAGCAGACGGGCGGCGCCGGCCAGTTCGGCGACTGCTGGCTGCGCCTCGAGCCCAACCCGGGCGCGGGCTACGAGTTCGTGGACGAGATCAAGGGCGGCGCCATCCCCAACGGCCTGATCCCGGCCGTTGACAAGGGCGTGCAGGACGCCATGAGGGAGGGCTTCCTGGCGGGCTACCCCATGGTCGACATCAAGTGCGTCGTGTTCGACGGCTCGTACCACTCCGTCGACTCCAACGAGATGGCGTTCAAGACGGCTGCGCGCATCGGCTTCCGCGCTGCGTGCGAGAAGGCCAGCCCCGTGATCCTCGAGCCCATGGCCACCATGGACATCGCGGTGGGCGAGGAGTACGCCGGCACCATCATGGGCGACATCTCCACGCGCCGCGGCCGCATCATCGGCACCGACGCCGGCGAGGCGGGCGAGACGGTCATCAAGGTCCGCGTGCCCTACGCCGAGGTGATCAACTACACCAAGGAGCTGCGCTCGCTCACGCGCGGCTCGGGCTCCTACACGATCTCCGTCGAGGGCTACGAGGACGCGCCGCATGACGTGACCAAGAAGCTCATCGAGGCGTACGAGGCGGCGCGCGCGGCAGGCAACTAGCGCGCCCGCACCCGGCTGCCCGCATTCGGCGCGCCCGCGCGCACGCGGGCGGCCGCCGCTCGGCACGTTCGGCACAGAGGAAGCTGACGAGGGCTGGAACAGGCAAGTTCCAGCCCTCGTACCGTTTTTCCACCTCGTCAACCACCTGAATCGAACCCAGAGGTTGAGGTCGGAAAAGCCCATCTCCGATAAGCTTGCACGCAGCATGCGCGCGGATATGCGAAGACGAGATCGCGCGCACGTGGGCCTACGACGCTTGTGCGCCGCGGGCCTTTGCATGTCTGGGCTCATAAGGTTAGGGGATGATCAATGAAGCCATACAAGTCAATCGTCTACGCCTTCTTCATCGGAGGCATGTTCGCGCTCATCGCGCAGGCCATCCTGTCGTTCTGGCAGTTCGCGCTGGCCGGCACTCCCATGGAGTTCTTCATGGGCGGCGCCACGCTCATCTCGATGGGCGTCATCGGCTGCGTGCTCGGCGGCCTCGCCGTCTACCAGTACGTCGAGGAGTGGGGTGACTTCGGCGCGCTGCTTCCGTTCTCCGGCTTCGCCATGGCCGTGGGCATGAAGGCCGTCGGCCCGTGGACCAAGAGCAACGAGAAGTTCGGCAAGTGCGTGTGGAACTGCGTGTGGTTCGTCGTGTGGTTCAACGTGCTGTTCGCCGCCATCTGCATCGCCATCGGCTACGTCTGCGGCATGCTCGGCCTGAACAACCCCGTCATCGTGGTGGAGAAGACCACGGGCGGCATGCTGTTCTTCTGGGCCTTCGTGGTGGGCGGCATCCTGGCCGCCATCTTCCAGCTGCTCTACATCATCGTCCAGAAGATCACGCCGAAGGTCAACCACCTGCACATCCTGATCACGGCATGGATGGTGGGCTGCATTCTGGCCCCGTGCGGCATCTCCACGGCGCTGATGAACTTCTCCGGCGAGGGCTTCGGCGTCATGATCACCGTGGGCGGCTACAACATGTACAACGTGGGCCTCGACCTGTTCATGGGCCATGTTGACGGCGCGCTCTTGCACTTGGGCTCGTTCGCCCTGGCCGTGTGCGGCCTGGCCATCACGGCGCTGTTCACGTTCTTCATCTACAACGCGAAGTACGGCCGCACGCCGCTGCGCGACGTGCACAAGCAGAAGGCGCTGCACTCCCTCGAGGAGCTCGGCTTCGAGGCTGCGCTCACCGACAAGGCCGCTGCTCCCGCGCCCGCGAAGAAGGCTGCCGTCGTCGAGGCGGAGGACCTCGCGACCGCCTAGGCGCGCTTTTCTGGGGGCGCGCCTTCCTGGGGCTGGGCCTCGGGGCTGAGGCGCCCTCGGGCAGGGGACCGCGCGCCTCCGTGCGCTGCGGCACCTCGGCTGAACCTTGTGGAAACCTCCTCGGGCCTGCGCCCGGGGAGGTTTTCTTTTCCCGAACTCGACTATACTTATACCCTGCAAGACAAGCGCCTGCGCGCAGGCGGCAAGCGAAAGGACCAGGCATGGGGCATGGCAAGAACAAGAAGCAGCGCATGGTCGCGCAGCTCGACGAGCTCGAGCTGAAGAAGCGCAGCGGCCTCATCCGCGTGCTCGCGGCCATCGTGGTGTTCGTGGTGGTCACGGCGATCAAGCAGGCGCTCATCCAGCAGGGCGTCGAGATCGCCTCCCACATGGTGGCGAACATGCTGTTCTACCTCATGGTGCTCGTGCTCGCCGGCGTGGCGGGCTTCGGCGCGCGCGACTGGTCGCGGGCGAGCAACGAGATCAGCGCGATCCGCGCCAAGCTGGGCCGCTAGGGCGGATGCGGGCGCGGTGCTTCGGAGGAGCCTATGACGTACGGACTCAAGACTGAGAGCAGCTTCGACGCTGCCCACTTCCTCACCGACTACCACGGCAAGTGCGAGAACCTGCACGGGCACCGCTGGCGCGTGGTGGCCTACCTCAAGCAGGACGAGCTGCAGAAGGCCGGCACCTGCAAGGACATGGTCGTCGACTTCGGCGCGTTCAAGAGCGCCCTGCGCGAGCTCACCGAGGGGCTCGACCACTCGTTCGTGGTGGAGGAGGGCTCGCTTGCGCCTGAGACGCTGGCGTGCCTGGAGAAGGAGGGCTTCACGCTCTCCGTCGTGCCCTTCCGCACCACGGCCGAGAACCTGGCGCGCTACTTCTTCGACAAGCTGGACGCGCGCGGCCTGCCGGTGTCCCAGGTCGACGTGTACGAGACGCCGAACAACTGCGCGATCTACTGTGGGCGCTAGCGAGGCGACGGGCCGTGCGCAGGGCGCGGACGCGCCGCGCGCGCAACGCGAGCCGCGCGGGCAAGGCGGCGAGCCGTCCGCGCTGACCATGCCCGTGGCCGAGCGCTTCGTGAGCATCAACGGCGAGGGAGCGCACGCGGGCCGCCTGGCGACGTTCCTGCGCTTCGCGGGCTGCAACCTCAGCTGCTCGTACTGCGACACCGCCTGGGCGAACGCGCCCGGCTGCCCCGTGGAGCACCTGAGCGTGGAGGAGCTCGCGGCCTTCGCGCGCGAGGCTGGCACGCCGTGCGTGACGCTCACGGGCGGCGAGCCCTTGCTGCAGCCGCTGCTCCTGCCGCTGGTGCGCGCCCTGCTGGCTGACGTGGCGGCGCCGGCGCGCTTCGTTGAGATCGAGACGAACGGCGCGGTCGACGTGCGAAAGGTCGCGCAGCTGCGCGACGAGCTGGGGCTGCGCGGCGCCGGGGCGCTCGGGCTCACCATGGACTACAAGGGGCCCTCGAGCGGTGAGGAGCCCTCGATGCTCACCGGCAACTTCGCGTATCTGACCTGCGATGACGTGGTGAAGTTCGTCGTGGGCTCAGCGGAGGACCTGCGCGTGATGAGGCAGGTCGTCGAGCGCTTCGGGCTGTGCGAGCGCTGCGCGGTGTACGCAAGCCCGGTGCTCGGCGCGATGGAGCCGGCGGACATCGTCGAGTTCGTGAAGGAAGAAGACCTGACGGGCGTGACGGTGCAGCTGCAGCTGCACAAGATCATCTGGCCCGCGTGCGAGAGGGGCGTGTAGATGGAAGAGGAGCGAGGCGGGGCGCTGGCCGGCGGCGACGCGCTGGCTGGCGGCGACGTTCGGGACGCGCAGGCCGGCGGCGTGCGCGAGGAGGCGGCGCGCCCGCGGCGCGCGCTCGTGCTGTGCTCGGGCGGCGTGGACTCGACCACGCTTTTGGCCCGCGCGGTGCGCGACTTCGGGGCCGAGAACGTGGTCGCGCTGAGCATCACGTACGGGCAGCGGCACGTGCGCGAGATGGACTCGGCTCGCGCGGTGGCGCAGCGCTACGGCGTCGATCAGCGCACGCTCGACCTCGGGGCCATCTTCGCCGACAGCAACTGCTCGCTTCTGGCGCATTCGACCGAGGGCGTCCCGCAGGCGAGCTACGCCGAGCAGCTCGCCGAGGCGGACGGCTCGCTCGTGAGCACGTACGTGCCCTTCCGCAACGGGCTGTTCCTGTCATCGGCCGCGTCGATGGCGCTCTCGCTCGAGTGCTCGGCGCTGTTCTACGGCGCCCACCACGACGACTGGGCGGGCGACGCCTACCCCGACTGCTCGCCGGCGTTCGTCGAAGCCATGCGCCGGGCCGTCGAGGAGGGCACGGGCGGCGAGCTCACGCTCGAGGCGCCGTATGTGACCTGGTCGAAGGCGGACATCGTGCGGGAGGGCCTCGCGCTCGGCGTGCCGTACGAGCTCACGTGGTCGTGCTACGAGGGCGGCGACGCCCCCTGCGGCACCTGCGGCACCTGCATCGACCGCGCCCGCGCCTTCGCCGCCAACCATGTCCCCGACCCGCTGATCGGCCGCTGAGCCCGATCGTTCAAGGAGAGTGACCATGAGCGAAGCTGAGAGCCTCACGCTGCTGGGCAACCAGAACGTGGCGTACCCGCATGACTACGACCCCTCCGTGCTCGAGACGTTCGTCAACAAGCACCAGGACGTCGACTACTTCGTGAAGTTCAACTGCCCCGAGTTCACGAGCCTGTGCCCCATCACGGGCCAGCCCGACTTCGCCACCGTCTACATCAGCTACGTGCCCGACGTGCGCATGGTGGAGTCGAAGAGCCTGAAGCTGTACCTGTTCAGCTTCCGCAACCACGGGGGCTTCCACGAGGACTGCGTGAACGTGATCATGAAGGACCTGATCAGGCTCATGGATCCCAAGTACATCGAGGTGTGGGGCAAGTTCCTGCCGCGCGGCGGCATCTCCATCGACCCGTACTGCAACTACGGCCGCCCGGACACGCGCTGGGAGGAGGTGGCCTGGCGGCGCCTCTCGGGCCACGACCTGAGCCCCGAGCGCGTCGACAACCGCTGAGGCGCGGCCGCTGGACGCGCCACGACGCGTGCGCCCGGCGCGCTTGCCAAAGAGACCTGCTTTTCCTTGCGCGTCTCCTGCCCATGAGCGCTCCTTTTCGCTAAACTGTCTGAACAGGATGGAGGGGCCTGCTCGCGGGCTTCTTCGCAACACAGGGAGAGGATGGCTTATGCGGCTGCTTGAAGAGCGCATCAGGCGCGACGGCGTGGTGAAGGACAACGACGTGCTGAAGGTCGACTCGTTTCTGAACCACCAGATGGACGTGGCTCTGTTCGACGCCATGGCGAGGGAGTGGTGGAGGCGGTTCTCCGACCGCCCGATCAACAAGATCCTCACCATCGAGGCGTCGGGCATCGGCATCGCCGCCGTGACGGCGCAGTGCTTCGGCGTGCCGGCGGTGTTCGCGAAGAAGTCGCAGAGCATCAACCTCGACGGCACCGTGTACGCCACGCGCATCAAGTCGTTCACGCACGGCAAGGTGTTCGACGTCATCGTGTCCACGCGCTGCATCGGCCCTGACGACCACGTGCTCATCATCGACGACTTCCTGGCGAACGGCTGCGCCCTGAACGGCCTCATCGAGATCTGCGAGAACGCGGGCGCGGTGGTCGAGGGCATCGGCATCGCCGTCGAGAAGGGATTCCAGGGCGGCGGCGACAGCCTGCGCGAGCGCGGCTACGACCTGCAGTCCCTCGCCATCATCGAGTCCATGGACGCCGAGACGGGCGAGATCGTGTTCCGCGCATGAGCGGGGGGATGGACGCCTCGGCGCTCTCGTCGCTCGATGCGAAGATCCCCTTGGTGCGGGCGTTCCCGTACGGGCTCCAGCACGTGCTCGCCATGTTCGTGGCGAACCTCGCGCCCATCGCCATCATCGCGGCGGCTGCGGGCCTCACCTCCGAGCAGGGCGCGCTGCTCATCCAGAACGCCATGCTCATCGCGGGCATCGGCACGTTCATCCAGCTGTTCCCCGTGTGGCGCGCGGGCTCGGGCCTGCCCATCGTCATGGGCATCAGCTTCACCTTCGTGTCGGTGGCCTGCACCATCGCGGCGACGTCCGGCTACGGCGCGCTCATCGGGGCCGTCATCGCAGGCGGCGTCATCGAGGGCGTGCTCGGCCTGTTCGCGCGGTACTGGCGGCGCGTCATCACGCCCATCGTGGCGGCGGTGGTGGTGACGGCCATCGGGTTCTCGCTTCTGAGCGTGGGCGCGGCGTCGTTCGGCGGCGGCTCGGGCGCCGAGGACTTCGGCTCGTGGGAGAACTTGGCGCTCGGCACGGTGTCGCTCGTGGCGTGCCTGGCGTTCCAGGCGCTGGCGAAGGGCACCACCAAGCAGCTCGCCGTGCTGTTCGGCCTGGTCGTGGGCTATGTGGTGGCCATCCCGCTCGGCAAGGTCGACTTCAGCGTGTTCGCGGGCGCCGCCCCCGTCGCGCTGCCGACGCTCATGCCGGTGACGCCCGAGCTCGACTTGGGCGCCATCATCTCCGTCACGCTGATCTTCCTGGTGTCAGCTACCGAGACCATCGGCGACGTGTCGGCGCTCACGGCCGTGGCGTTCAAGCGCGCGCCGTCTGACAGGGAGCTTTCCGGCGCCATCGTGGCCGACGGCTTCACGAGCACGCTCTCGGGCTGCTTCGGCTGCTCGCCGGTGACGTCGTTCTCGCAGAACGTGGGGCTGATCGCCATGACGAAGGTGGTGAACCGCCGCGCCATCGCCACGGGCGCGTTCGTGCTCGTGCTGGCCGGGTTCGTGCCGGTGGTGAGCCTGGCGTTCTCGTCGCTGCCCGAGGCGGTGCTCGGCGGGTGCACCATCATGATGTTCGGCAACATCATCCTGAGCGGCTTCCAGATGATCGCGAGCGCCGGCTTCTCGCAGCGCAACATCACCATCGCCGCGCTCTCGCTTGCGGTGGGCATCGGGTTCACCCAGATGAGCGACATCTTCGGGGTGTTTCCCGCGCTCGTGCAGAGCGTGTTCGCCACCAACTGCGTGGCCGTGGTGTTCGTGGTGGCCATCGTGCTGTCGCTCGTGCTGCCGAGGGACGCCAAGGTGGAGGGCCCGCTCGTGGTGGAGGACGCGGCCGAGGGGGCGCACGGCGGCGCGCGGTGACGCGCAGGCTCCGAAGGGGCGCGCGGCGACGCTTGGCGTCGTGCGGCTGACGCTGCCCCCGGGGCGTGGTTGACGCGCGCCCGCGCGCTTTCGCCTCACGGGCGAGGCATCCCTCGCACTGCCGCAAATTTCGAAAAATAGTGCGAATTTCTCTGAACAAATGTTCCTTATTCATGCTATACTGGCTGCGAAAAAGAACAGGTGTACGAAAAATGAAGAGGTGATCCGCATGTCAGTGCAGTCAGGTGGCAACGGTCGGCAGTTCTGCTTCGGAGAGCTCGAGGTCAGCGCAGATGACGTCATCACGGTGAGGGAGGCGCTGGCGTCATGCGGCGCGCGCGACCTCCTCGAGGCAGTCCTCGGCGCCGAGGCGGGGTGGCGCGTCTCGGTTGACGCGCTTGACGGGGCCTGCGCGGAGGCGCTCGCCCGAAAGATCGAGGCGTCGTTGCGCTGCATGCTCAACGTGCCGCCGTGCGCGGACGCGCATCCGGAGAGCCTCGTCGTCCCCTGGGAGCGGCTCGAGGTGGTTGACGCGCGGGGCACGCTGCGGCGGCGCGTGGGGGCAGCCGTCCTCGACAGCGGCAACGTGCCTGAGATGGCCGCGCTGCTCGACGGGGGAGCGGCTCGCGTGGCGGGGCTCGCGGCGCTGCGGGACGCGGAAGGCAGCGCCGAGCGCGCGTGCGCCGGCAGGCCGTGGGCGTGGGGGCGCCTTGCGCGCTCAGTTCTCCCGCTCGCCTTCGAGCCGTGGTCCGAGACGCTCAGCCGGCGCATGTGGGTTCCGCGGTCGCTGTGCGAAAAGGAGCGCTGCCTCGCGGCGGGAAGCGTCTTCTGGGCCATGACGTACTTCGGCTTCGGCGCGGCGCGGGCGCGCCGTCCTCCCTGCGGGGCGGCCTGGCGCAAGGAGCGCTTCCTGCGCGGCGAGGACGGCCTTTCGTGGGGAGGCATGTTCGCGCCGGAGGTGCCCGAGGGTCGTCTGCCTCCCCTTGACGAGGGCTACGCTCGCCGGCTTGCGAGAATCGCCGAGCTCTTCAACTACAACAGCTGGATAGACCTGCTCCAGGCGCTGGTTGAGCTCGATGCCCTGAAGGCGGCGGCCTGAGCTTCTCGAACGCGTGCGGCCTCGCGCGGTCTGCGCGGGGCCGCACGCGAAACAGGATGGAAACGAGGAGCATACGCGCCTGAAACAATAGCCGCCTATGCTGGTGTGACCACAGGATGCAGGCGCCCTGCGCCCCCGCCAACCGCCGAGCTGCGTCGGCGCTTCCGGCGTGCGAGGCGGTCGCAGCTCCAGGTTCGGGCGTGACCTCGGACCTCGCGCTCGGCCGTGGGGTCTGCGGCGGGGGCGCAGGGCGCCTGCATGGCTGGGGCGTTTGCCTATGAGACGAGGAGTACATCCATGCAGAACAGGGAAAGCCTCAGGGAGGGACGCGTCAGGATACCCTCGGGCTGCGCCATCGCGGGCATCATGGACCGCAGCGGCAGTCGGCATGACGGGAGCGACATCTTGAAGTCGATCGCCCTCATGCACGACCGCGGCAACGGCCTCGGCGGCGGGTTCGCGGCGTACGGCATCTACCCTGAGTACAAGGACCTCTACGCGTTTCACATCATGTACGAGAGCCGTGACGCGCGCACGGAGACGGAAGCCTACCTCGACAAGCACTTCATGAGCGAGAAGCAGGAGCGCATCCCCACGGAGAGCGTCGGCTCCATCAAGAACCCGCCCGACATCTGGCGCTACTTCGTGGCGCCGCACCCCATGCGCCTCAACATGAGCGGCCTGGACGAGTTCGAGTACACCATGCAGCACGTGTTCCACGTCAACGGCCAGATCGACGGCGCCTTCGTGGCCTCGTCGGGTAAGAACATGGGCGCCTTCAAGGGCGTCGGCTACCCGGAGGACATCGGCGAGTTCTACCGCATCCAGGACTACCGGGCGTGGGCGTGGACGGCGCACGGGCGCTTTCCCACCAACACGCCCGGCTGGTGGGGCGGCGCGCACCCCTTCACGCTGCTCAACTGGTCGGTGGTGCACAACGGCGAGATCTCCAGCTACGACACCAACCGCCGCTACGTCGAGCAGTTCGGCTACGACTGCGAGCTCCAGACGGACACCGAGGTCATCACGTACCTGTTCGACCTGCTGGCCCGCCGCCACGGGTTCTCGCAGGAGATGGCGGCGCACATCATGACGGCCAGCTCGTGGGATGACATCGACCGCATGGACCCCGAGCGCGCCGCCTTCGAGACGGCGCTGCGCACCACCTACTCGAGCGCCCTCGTGAACGGGCCGTTCTCGGTGATCCTCGGCTCCGACGAGGGGCTGCTCGCCCTCAACGACCGCCTCAAGCTGCGCGCGCTCATGGCGGCCGAGAAGGGCTCCATGGTGTATCTGGCCAGCGAGCAGGCGGCCATCGAGGTCGTGTGCCCTGACGCCGAGAACGTGCGCTCCATCGAGGGCGGCGTGCCGTTCGTGGTCCAGCTCGACGAGGTGGCCCGCCGCAAGCGCGGCGAGTCGGCGGAGAACACGCCGTCGGCCAAGCCGTTCAAGCACGAGGTGGGCGTTCTGCCGCGGAGAAGGAAGGAGGCGTAGGAACATGCTCGACTACCTGCTTCCTCGCTACAAGGTGGAGCGCGACCGCGACCTGTGCGTCCAGTGCGGCGTGTGCGAGCGCTCGTGCGCGAACGAGGTCCACCACGTCGACCCTGACCTCGGCCGCGTGGTGGCCGACCACGCGGCGTGCGTGAACTGCCAGCGCTGCGTGGTCATGTGCCCCACGAAGGCCATCGCCATCACCAAATGGCCCCAGGTCGACAGCGGGTCGGCGAACTGGACGCTCGGCTACATGCAGGACATCGCCAAGCAGGCGCAGACCGGCGCGGTGCTCCTGTCCTCGATGGGCAACCCCGAGCCGTACCCCATCTACTGGGACCACCTGCTCCTGAACGCGAGCCAGGTCACGAACCCCTCCATCGACCCTCTGCGCGAGCCCATGGAGACGCGTGTGCTCTTAGGCGGCCGCCCCGGCATGCTCAAGGTCAACGAGCGCGAGCACAAGCTCGTGTCGCCGATGCCGCCGCAGATCAAGCTCGACGTCCCCCTCATGTTCTCGGCCATGAGCTTCGGCTCCATCTCGCTCAACGCGCAGATGTCGCTCGCCATGGCGGCGCGCGAGCTGGGCACGTACTTCAACACGGGCGAGGGCGGCCTGCACCGCGACCTCGAGCCCTACGCGGCGAACGCCATCGTGCAGGTGGCCTCGGGCCGCTTCGGCGTCGACCCCCACTACCTCGCGGCGGGTGCCGCGATCGAGATCAAGATCGGCCAGGGCGCCAAGCCCGGCATCGGCGGGCATCTGCCCGGCGAGAAGATCAACGCCGAGGTGTCGCGCACGCGCATGATCCCCCAGGGCACCGACGCCATCTCGCCGGCGCCCCACCACGACATCTACTCGATCGAGGATCTGCGCCAGCTCATCTTCTCGCTGAAGGAGGCCACGCGCTACGCCAAGCCCGTCGCGGTGAAGATCGCCGCCGTGCACAACGCAGCCGCCATTGCGTCGGGCATGGCGCGCGCAGGAGCCGACATCATCGTGGTCGACGGCTTCCGCGGCGGCACCGGCGCCGCGCCCAAGCGCATTCGCGACAACGTGGGCATCCCCATCGAGCTCGCGCTGGCCGCTGTCGACCAGCGCCTGCGCGACGAGGGCATCCGCTCCACGGTGAGCCTGGTGGCCGCAGGCTCCATGCGCAGCTCGGCCGACGTGGTGCGCGCCATCGCGCTCGGCGCCGACGCGGTCTACTGTGCCTCGGCGGCGCTCATCGCGCTGGGGTGCCACCAGTGCGGCGACTGCTCGAGCGGCAAGTGCAACTGGGGCATCGCAACGCAGCGCCCCGAGCTCACCCGCCGCCTCAACCCCGAGATCGCGGCCGAGCGCGTGGTCAACCTGATCCGCGGCTGGAACCACGAGATCCAGGAGATGATGGGCGGCATGGGAATCAACGCCATCGACAGCCTGCGCGGCAACCGCCTCATGCTGCGCGGCGTGGGGCTCAACGAGAAGGAGCTTGAGATCCTCGGCGTGAAGTACGCGGGAGAGTGATGATATGAAGCGAATCTACGCCATCGAGTCCTGGTGCATCGACTGCAGGCGCTGCGAGGTGGCCTGCAAGACGTTCCACTCGAAGAGCAAGAACACGGTGAAGGCGTTCACGCTGGAGTTCCCCGCCCCGCGAAACCGCGTGCGCGTGGAGGGCGGCAAGACGCTCTCCCTCGCCGTGAACTGCCGCCACTGCGCCCATCCCAAGTGCGTCGAGGGATGCATCTCGGGCGCCATGACGAAGAACCCGAAGACGGGCGTGGTCACGTCTGACCCCGAGAAGTGCGTGGGCTGCCGCACGTGCGTGTCGATGTGCCCCTTCGGCGCCGTGCGCGTCGAGGACGTGGTCGATAAGGGCGTCGCCTACAAGTGCGACCTGTGCGGCGAGGTGCTCGGCGAGCCGGGCGAGCCCAGCTGCGTGGCGGCGTGCCCCAACCGCGCGCTCATCTACGTGGAAAGCGAGGAGTGCTAGCATGGCGAACCTCAAGACCGACTACCTCATCATCGGCAACTCCGCCGCCGGCGTGACGGCGGCGGAGCAGATACGCGCGCATGACGAAGGCGCCTCCATCACCGTCGTCAGCCGCGAGCCCTATCCCGCATACGGACGCCCCCTCATCTCGTATCTGATCGAAGGCAAGACCGCCGAGGAGAAGATCTGGCTCAAGCCGGCGGGCTTCTACGAGGACCAGCGGATAGAGGCGCTGCTCGGGCCCGAGTTCGAGGTCGTGGAGCTTGACCCCGAGCCTCATGAGGCGCGCCTGGCCAACGGCCAGCGCGTGGCGTACGGCAAGTGCCTGCTCGCCACGGGGTCGGTTCCCTTCACGCCGCCCATCAAGGGGCTTGCCGGGAAGGGCAACGTCTGCACGTTCATCACGCTCGATGACGCGAAGGCCGCCTGGGACATGGCCGAGCAGGTCACGAAGGCGGCGCACGCCCAGGGGCGCGAGAGTCGCATCATGGTCATCGGCGCGGGCCTGATCGGCCTCAAGGCCGCCGAGGCGCTGTCGTACCACGCCGACGAGATCCTCGTGCTCGAGCTGGCGCCGCGCATCCTGCCCGCGGTGCTCGACGCCGAGGGCGCCGCCGTCCTGCAGGGGCTCATCGGCGAGCACGGCATCACGTGCTCGCCGGGCGTCTCCGCAAGCGAGCTTCTCGGCGAGGGGGAGCGCATCACGGGCGCGGTCCTCACCAACGGCGAGGAGGTCTCCTGCGACATGGTGGTGGCCGCGGTGGGCGTGCGCCCGAACTCCGCTCTGGCGGTGAGCGCCGGCGCCGCGCAGGGACGCGGCCTCATCTGCGACGAGGCGCTGCAGACGAGCCTGCCCGACGTGTACGCCGCCGGCGACGTCGTCCAGGTGACCGACGTGCTCGACGGCGCCGAGCGCCCCCTGGCCCTGTGGCCCAACGCCATGCGCCAGGGCAGGCTCGCGGGCCTGCACATGGCGGGCGCCGCCGAGGCCGAGCCCTACCGGGGGAGCTTCGCCGTCAACGCAGTCGACTTCTTCGAGGCGTCGCTGCTCACGGCGGGCGTCATCAACCCCGCGGCGGACGCGGGCTGCGAGGTGCGCGTCATCGCCGAGGGGGCGCGCTACGCGAAGTTCGTCACGCGCGCCGGGCGCCTGGTGGGCTACATCCTGCTCAACCGGCCCGAGAACGCAGGCATCTACACGTGGCTCATCGAGCACGAGGTCCTGCTCGACGAGCTTGACGAGCGCATCTTCGAGGAGGCCCCGGCAAACCTCGACTTCTCGCAGAAGACGCGCTGGGAGCGCCTGCACAAGTGCTACCCCGCAGATCGTGACGAGCGCGGCTGGAAGGAGCGTGCGTAGAGGTGGCCCAGGAACTGACGGCACGGGTATCGGTCGAGCTGGGGACAGCTCACTTCAAGGAGGCCAACGAGCAGGTGCGCGCGGCGCTCGAGCGCGCCGACGTGGTCGAGCTGCATCGCGTGTACGCGCAGCGCTACCTCGGCTGCGCCATGCCCGCGGGCAAGCGCCTCGAGATACACGGAACGCCCGGCAACGACATGGCCTGCTATATGGACGGCGGCGCCATCGAGGTGTTCGGCAACGCCCAAGACCAGATCGGCAACACCATGAACGCAGGCAGCATCGTCATCCACGGGCGCTGCGGCGATGCGGCGGGCTACGCCATGCGCGGCGGCGAGATCTTCGTGCGCGACGGGTGCGGCTGGCGCGTGGGCATCCACATGAAGCAGTACGAGCAGAAGCGCCCCACCATCGTGATCGGCGGCGACGCGGGGAGCTTCCTCGGCGAGTACATGGCGGGCGGCGTCATCGTGCTTCTGGGCAGGCCGGGCGAGTACCTGGCCACGGGCATGCACGGCGGCGTGATCTACCTGCGCAGCAAGCTGGACGCGCGGGACGTGCCGCAGGGGCTGGTGCTCGAGGCGGTGGACGAGGCGGACAAGGAGCTTTTGCGCGATCTGCTCGGGCGCTACAACGATGCGTTCGCCGACGAGCTCGGCGCGCCCCTCGCGGATGACGGCGAGGGCTTCTGGCGGCTGCGCCCCGCCTCGTCGCGCCCCTACGCCAGCATGTACGCGAACTAGCCGCGAGCGCACGGAGGCCCCGCATGCTCAAACATGCGGGGCCTCCTCGAACCGCTCAAATTCGCGCGCCCCTTCCGCATGCGGGCGCGTCGTGCCGTGCGACGTCGCGCCTTGCGCGGAGCGCCTCCTCGCGCGCCCCTGCGCGCAGGGCCGTGCTACTTGACCTCGACCAGCTCGATCTCGAAGTTGAGGGCCTTGCCGGCCATCGGGTGGTTCATGTCGAACGTCACCATGCCGTCCTCGATCTTCACCACCTTGACCGGCATGGGCTGGCCGTTCGGGCCGTGCATGTACACGGTCTGGCCCACGGGCAGCTCGGCGGCGTTGGACACGTTCTCCATGGGCACCTCCTGGATGAGCTCCGCGCGGACCTCGCCGTAGGCGTCCTCGGGCTCGATGCGCACGGTCTTCTTCTCGCCCACCTGCATGTCGACCACGGCCTGGTCGAAGCCGGGTATCATCTGGCCCGCCATGCAGGTGAACTCGATGGGCTCGCCGCGGTCGTAGGACGAGTCGAACTGCTCGCCGTCGTCAAGCGTGCCCCGGTAATGCGCCTTGACGGTCTTTCCCTCGTTGCTCATGAAGCGTTCCTTTCGCTTGTCTCCCATGATGCGAGAACTATACCACGCCCGCGGGCTCTGCCTGCTCGCCCCGCCTACGCGCGCACATCTTCCCGACAGGCGAGGCGCGCGAGCGTCGTGCGCTCGCGGGCCAGCTTCGCCAGCGGCTCCAGGTGCGCGCGGTCCTTCTCGGCCAGCCCCGCCTGCGCGATGCGCATCACGTCGTCGACCACGTCGCCCGCGGGGCGCCCGTAGATCGCGCCCTCGTAGCCCGCCTCCATCAGCGACTCCTTCGCACATGCGATGTCATCGGCGCTCACCTGCGCGAACAGCTCGTCAAGCGCGTCGAGGCCGCTTGCGGAGTAGAACAGCCCCCTGATGAGCGCCGCGTAGGCGATCACGTAGGGGACGGGCATGGCGTCGGCCGGCCTGATCTCGATGTAGGTCTTGAGGCGCACGTCGGTGAAGAACATGGACAGCGCGTGCTCGACGTCGGCCTGCTGCATGGGGACCTCGGCGTAGATCTCCCCGAACGTGCGCTCGTCGAAGCGCCACTGCCCGTCGGCGTCGGCGTCAGGGGAGAGGATGGCGGGCGCGTCGAGGATGTAGGCTGCGTAGTCCTCGAGCGTGAAGCCGGCCTCCATCACGTGCGGCACCACGCCGCAGCGGTCGGGGTCGCAGAACTTCCAGATCTCGGTGCGCATCAGCTCGTGGGGGCGCGGCGCGCCCTCGAACACGGGCGCGTTGTCGCACAGAAGCGACAGCACGGGCGTGAGCGCGAAGGCCAGGCGCAGCTTGCGCAGGCAGTCCTCTGCGGAGGTGTAGTCGAGGGACACCTGCGTCGAGGCGCTGCCGCGCATCATGCGCACGCCGAACGGAGAGATGGCGCCCAGGTAGCGGTTCATGAGCTCGTAGCGGCGCTTCGGGATGAGCTCGAGCGAGGCGGCGCGGGCGGTGGGGTGGTAGCCGAGCGTGAGCAC
Source organism: Adlercreutzia sp. ZJ473 (assembly GCF_013185065.1). Classification (GTDB taxonomy): domain Bacteria; phylum Actinomycetota; class Coriobacteriia; order Coriobacteriales; family Eggerthellaceae; genus CAAEEV01. The sequence continues at coordinate 28,706 of NZ_JAAVTO010000016.1, forward strand.
GCGCACGTCGGTCGGCTCGAGCGCGCGCGCCATGCGCTCCTCGAACTCCTCGAAGCACGCGCGGGCGTCGTCGAGGTCAGCGAAGGGGCCGGCGGAGAGCTCGACCTGCGCCGCCGGCTCGATGGTCACGGCCTGCGGCCCCCGCGCCACGCCCAGGAGGTCGCCCTCGGCGTCGCGCGTCTCGACGGTGTAGTGCGCGCTCAGCTGCTCGAGCAGCCATTCGGTGCCGTGCTCCTCGCTGTAGGACACGGCGCGCCCGTCGCGGTGCAGCAGCGTGTGCTCGAGCTCGATGCCGAGCCTCTCGGCGCGGTCCTTGACGCCGCTTTCAAAGAACGAGACGATGGCTTCTATGTTGTCTTTGCGCGCTGGCTGGTCGATCTCGGTCATTATTCGACTCCTGAACTTAAAATTAAGCGCCATGTAACAGAACTTGTGTAAAATACCCTCAAGTTAAGCGCTCATATTAGCACGGTCAGCGGTCATGGGCGCAGAGGGCATCGAAAACGAGGACAGATCGTGGAATTGGACGGCAAAACCCAGATCTTCGCCGGCGCAGGCGCGCTGGCTCCTCGACGACGTCTGTGGCGCAGCAGCCGCACCTGACCCTGTCATCGAACGGGGCTCTCAAGCGATGCCTTGCGAAAGCGGGCGCTCCCATCTGGCTGACTGCGCGCCTCCATCACGTATCTTCGCGACTTCCCGCCGCCTCGGCGCGGGGGTCGCTCTGCTTCCATCTGAATCGAGGACTCACTTATGACCTATAAAGCAGGAATCGTCGGCGCGGCGGGCTTCGCGGGCATCGAGCTCGCGCGCCTCGTGCTCGCCCACCCCTCCTTCGAGCTGGTGGCCGCCACGTCCGACGCGCTGGCGGGCACTCCGCTCGCGAAGGCGTACCCCGCCTTCGCAGGTGTCACCGACCTGGCCTTCTCCACGCATGCGGAGGCGAACCTCAGCGCGTGCGACGTCGTCTTCCTCGCCGTGCCCCACACGGCGGCGCTCGGCATGGCGCCCGCGCTCGTCGCGCAGGGCGTGACGGTCGTCGACCTCTCGGCCGACTTCCGCCTGAAGGACCCGCAGACCTACGAGCGCTGGTACAAGACCCCGCACACGGCCGCGGACCTCTTGCAGAAGGCCGCCTTCGGCCTGCCCGAGCTCACCGGCGACGAGCTGGCGCGCGCGGCGGCTGAGCGCGCGCGCGGCGGCGCGGCGCTCGTGGGGTGCGCGGGCTGCTATCCCACGGCCACCTCGCTCGCGGCGGCGCCCGCCATCCGCGCGGGGCTCGTCGACGCGCAGGGCGTGGTCGTGGTCGACGCGGTGTCGGGCGTGACCGGCGCGGGCAAGAAGGCCACCGAGCGCACGCACTTCTGCTTCGCCAACGAGAACCTCGAGGCGTACGGCGTGGCGACGCACCGCCACACGCCCGAGATCGAGCAGATCCTCGGGCTGCGCGCGGGCGGGCTGGTGTTCACGCCGCACCTCGCGCCGCTCAACCGCGGGCTGCTCTCCACGGTGACCATGCCGCTTTCGCCGGACGCCCCTCTGCCGAGCACGTCCGAGCTCGTGCAGCTCTACCAGGACTTCTACGCGTCGTCCCCGCTCGTCGCGGTGATGCCGGAGGGGCAGCTGCCCAAGACGGCGTCGGTGGCGGGGACCAACCGCGCGCACGTGGGCGTGGTCGTGCACGAGGCGGCGCGCATGATCGTGGGCATCGGCGCCATCGACAACATCGGCAAGGGTGCGGCGGGCCAGGCGCTGCAGTGCGCGAACATCGTCTTCGGCTTGCCCGAGACGACGGGCCTCGACTACGTCTCCGTCCCCGTTTAGGAGGCCAGCAGATGAGCATCACCAACGACGACTACGCGCAGCGGTTCGGCTGCGCCTACGTTGAGGACGGCGGCGTCGCCACGGCGCAGGGGTTCGCGGCCGCGGGCGTCCACGCGGGGTTCCGCGCCGACCCTGACCGGCTCGACCTCGCGCTCGTGGTGGCCGACGAGCCGAGCGCCGCGGCGGGCGTGTTCACCACCAACGTGTTCTGCGCCGCGCCCGTGCAGGTGTGCCGGGAGCGCCTGTCCGAGGGCGGCGTGGGCGCGGGCGCCTACGGCACCGCGCGCGCCGTGGTCATCAACTCCGGCTGCGCGAACGCCGCGACGGGCGAGATCGGGCGCGAGGCCGCGCGCGAGACGGCGCGCATCACGGCCGACGCCGTGGGCTGCACCTCCGACGAGGTGCTCGTGGCCTCCACGGGCGTCATCGGCGTGCACCTGCCGCTCGAGCCGTTCGCCTCAGGCGTGCCGGCGGCCTTCGCAAGGGCCTCGCGCGCGGGCGGCGCCAGCGCGGCGCGGGCCATCATGACCACTGACACGCACCCGAAGGAGTGCGCCGTCACCTTCTCGGGCGAGGGCGTCGGCTACGAGGGCGCCACGTTCACGGTGGGCGGCATGGCGAAGGGCTCGGGCATGATCATGCCGAACATGGCCACCATGATCGCCGTCATCACCACCGACGCGCCTGTCGCGGCGCCCGACCTGCACGCGGCGCTGAGCCGCGCGGTGAACGCGAGCTTCAACAAGATCACGGTGGACTCCGACACGTCCACCAACGACTCGTGCTTCATCCTGTCGAGCGGCGCGGCCGCCCCCGCCGCCCCGCCGCTCGAGCCGGGCAGCGCCGCCTTCGCGCGCTTCGAGGAGGCGCTCGCGCAGGTGTGCGTCACGCTCGCCCGCGCCATGGCGACCGACGGCGAGGGCGCGACGCGCCTGGTCACGGTGAACGTGCGCGGCGCGGCGAGCGAGGACGACGCCGACGCGGCGGCGCGCACGGTGGCGAACTCGCCGCTCACCAAGACGGCCGTCTACGGGCGCGACGCCAACTGGGGCCGCATCGCCGCCGCGCTCGGACGCAGCGGCGCGCGCTTTGCGCAGGAGAACGTCGACATCGACATCATGGGCATGCCGGTGTGCCGCGGCGGGCTCACCGTCGAGTTCGACGAGGACGAGGCGCTCGCGCGCTTCGAGGAGCCCGAGATCGTCATCGACGCCGACCTGGGGGAGGGCGCCTGCGCGACCACGGTGTGGACCTGCGACTTCAGCCACGAATACGTTTCGATCAACGGAGATTACCGCTCATGAACTACGACTCCCAGACGCGCCCCCACGGCGTTTCCAGCATAACCGGCGAGGTCCTCACCGAGGCCATGCCTTGGATCAAGAACGTCACGGGCAAGACCGTGGTCATCAAGTACGGCGGGTCGGCCATGGAGAACGAGGAGCTGCGCGCCGAGGTCATGGCCGACATCGTGCTTCTGAAGATCATCGGCGTGAACCCCGTGATCGTGCACGGCGGCGGCAAGGCCATCACGCGCGCCATGGAGCGCTTCAACCTGCCCGTGGAGTTCGTCGACGGGCAGCGCGTGACGACCGATGAGGCCATGGGCCTCGTGCGCATGGTGCTCACCGGCGAGGTGAACCAGGAGCTCGTGGAGGCCATGAACCAGCACGGCAACATGGCCGTGGGCATCAGCGGCGCCGACGCGGGCATCATCGTGGCCGAGCAGGCTGACGCGCGCCTCGGCCGCGTGGGCCGCATCACGCGCATCAACAGCGCGCTCATCGAGGATTTGGTGGCCGCCGACTACATCCCGGTGATCGCGTCGGTCGCCATCGGGGAGGACTCGGGCTGCTACAACGTCAACGCCGACGTGGCGGCCGGGCACATCGCCGCCGCCATCGGCGCGCACAAGGTGGTGTTCCTCACCGATGTGGACGGCCTGTACGAGGACTACCCCCGTCGCGAGACGCTCATCTCGAACATGAAGCTCGACGAGGCGCGCAGCATGATCGCCTCGGGCACGCTGTCCACGGGCATGATCCCCAAGCTGCGCTCCTGCGTGACGGCGCTCGCGGCGGGCGTCATGCGCGCGCACATCATCAACGGCATCACGCCGCACGCGCTTCTGCTCGAGCTGCTCACCGACAAGGGCATCGGCACCATGATCGCGCGCCCCGGCGCGCCCGACACGTCGGTCGTGTCGCCCGTGGGCAACTTCGCCGCGAAGCTGATCGAGAACAGGAACTTATGAGATTCCGCCCGTCCTGACGGAACGGGCGGAATGCTCGACGCTGCGGCCTTCTGATGCATTCCACCTAGCCCCTTGTGCGCTTTCCTTCGCGTACCGAAGTACGCTCAGCCGCGCGGCGGAGCTATCTGGAACGCCTCAGAAGCCCTCGCTGACTTTGACAGACCATGCGATTTATACTTGTTTCTACATGTCTTATTTTCGAAGGGAAGAGAAATGACCTACCAGCAAGAAGCCGAGCTTGAGAGCCGCTACGTGATGCCCACGTTCGGCCGCAAGCCGGTCGAGTTCGTGGAGGGCTCGGGCATGACGCTCGTGGACAGCGAGGGCAGGGAGTACCTCGACTTTTTGTCCGGCATCGGCGTGGTGAGCCTGGGGCACTGCCACCCCGCGCTCGTCGCCGCCGTGAGCGAGCAGGCGGCCAAGCTCATGCACGTGAGCAACTACTACTACATCGAGAAGCGCGGCGAGGTGGCGCGCATGCTCTCCGACCTGCTGAACGCCGAGGTAGAGCCCGCCGAGCGCAGCGCGTGGAAGACGTTCTTCGCGAACTCGGGCGCCGAGGCCAACGAGTGCGCCATCAAGCTCGCGCGCCTCTACGCGCGCAAGCGGGCCGTCGCGGCGGGCAAGCAGGATGAGGCGGCGCCCCGCCTCATCGTGACCATCGAGCGGAGCTTCCACGGCCGCACGCTCGCCACGCTCGCCGCCACGGCGCAGCCCGCCAAGCAGGAGGCGTTCCAGCCGCTGCCGCAGGGGTTCGTCGCCACGCCCCTCAACGACGTGGCGGCGCTCGAGCAGCTGTTCGCCGAGCGCGGGGACGAGATCTGCGCCGTCATGCTCGAGTGCATCCAGGGCGAGTCGGGCGTGCACCCGTGCACCGCTGACTTCATGGCCGCAGCCCGCCGCCTGACCGCCGAGCGCGGCGCGCTGCTCATCTGCGACGAGGTGCAGTGCGGCATCTTCCGCATCGGCAAGCCCTACGGGTTCCAAGCCCTCGGCGTCACGCCCGACGTGGTCACCATGGCCAAGGGCATCGCCTCGGGCATCCCCATGGGCGCGTGCGCGGCGCGCGGCGACGCGGCTGACACGTTCGGCCCGGGCGACCACGGCTCCACCTTCGGCGGCAGCAACATCGCCATCGCGGCAGCCCACGCCACGCTCACCGAGCTCTCCCGCGAGGGCTTCGGCGCGCACGTGGCCGAGGTAGGCGCCTACCTGCGCGAGCGCCTTTCCGCGCTGCCGCAGGTGGTGGAGGTGCGCGGGGACGGCCTCATGGTGGGCGCCGACCTGGCAGAGGGCGGTCCCTCCGCAGGCGACGTGGTGCTCGCCGGCCTCGAGGCGGGCCTCGTGCTGAACGCCCCCGGCCCGCGCACCCTTCGCTTCCTGCCGCCGCTCATCTGCGAGAAGGCCCACGTCGACGCGCTCGTCGAGCGCCTGGGGAAGCTGCTGTAACGCCGGTTCCGGCGCGCAGCGCACGCTGCGCGCCGACCCTTCGCCTCCCGCCGTCCCCGCACCCGCCGCACGCCGCGCCGCCCTCGCGCGGCCGCGCCATCTGCCCGCCGCGCCGCCCTCCCGCGGTCGCGTCCGTCGCGCTCCCTTCGCCTTCCCCTCGTCTGCGCCTTCGCCCGCTTTCGGGAAATTTCGCAAAAAAATCCTTGCATTCCGCTGCTCTTACGCTACTATATCGAACGATCAATTTTGCTGATCGCGGGTACTCAACCCCGCGGGTTGTACGAGAGGGAATGCCTTACATGCACCAGAGCGTCACGCATATCGCCCACGCGTCCGGCTTCTCCGGCGCCATGGCTGACGCTGCCTTCCTCGTGCGACGTACCACGGCCGACGTTCGCGTCGTCAGCCGTCTGCGACGACGTTAAACGAACGTCCATCTGAGAGGGTGCTTTTCCCCTCGTCTCGTCTCGCCCCGAGCAGACAGGCCGCTGGCGCATGCCCTGCGCCCGCATCTCAGGAAAAGCCGTGGTGCACAGCAGCTCACTTCGCACGTCGTTGCTCCCCAGACCCGCAAACTCGGCCGCGCCCAGTCGCGGGGGTTTGGCGGCAGCGAATCGAAAACAACCTGGTGTTCGCCGCGAAAGGGCAGCAAACCGTTCGCATAGCAAGAAAGGCGCACATCATGACGACAACCACCGCAACCTCCACCTCCGCCCCGAAGGACAAGGTCATCCTCGCGTACTCAGGCGGCCTCGACACGTCGGTCTGCATCAAGTGGCTGCAGGAGAAGTACAACCTCGACGTGATCGCCCTCGTGGGCGACTTGGGCCAGGAGCACGACGGCCTCGAGAAGGTCAAGGCCAAGGCGCTCAAGACCGGCGCCCTCGACTGCCTCGTGGTCGACATGCGCGAGTCGTTCGCCAACGAGTACCTGAACGTGGCCATGGCCGCCAACGCCCTGTACGAGAACAAGTATCCCCTGGTGAGCGCCCTCTCGCGGCCGCTCATCGCCAAGCACCTGGTTGACGCGGCCCACATGTTCGGCGCGAAGTACATCGCGCACGGCTGCACGGGCAAGGGCAACGACCAGGTGCGCTTCGAGGCGTCCATCCTGATGCTCGACCCCGAGCTCGAGATCATCGCACCGGTGCGCGAATGGGACCTGGGCAGCCGCCCCGAGGAGATGGCCTGGGCCTCCGCGCACGGCATCGACGTCCCCACCACCACGGCCTCGCCGTACTCCATCGACGACAACCTCTGGGGCCGCGCCATCGAGTGCGGCGTGCTCGAGGACCCGTGGTGCGAGCCCCCGGCCGACATCTACACCATGACGACCGACCCCGCCTGCGCCCCCGACGTCCCCGCCTACGTCGACGTCACCTTCGAGGGCGGCCTGCCCGTGGCGCTTGACGGGAAGAAGATGAGCTACCTCGAGATCATCTACGCCATGAACAAGATCGCCGGCGAGAACGGCTTCGGCCGCCTCGACATGATCGAGAACCGGCTCGTGGGCGTGAAGAGTCGCGAGTGCTACGAGGTGCCGGGCGCGCTGGCGCTCATCGAGGCGCACAAGGCGCTCGAGGACCTCGTGCTCGAGCGCAGCGTGCTTCACTACAAGCTCGGCATCGAGCAGTCGTGGGCCGAGTGCGTGTACAACGGCCTGTGGTTCTCGCCCCTCAAGGAGGCCCTCGACGCGTTCCTCGCCACCACCCAGCAGTGCGTCACCGGCACCGTCAAGCTGAAGCTCTTCAAGGGCAGCTGCACGGTGGTCGGGCGCAAGAGCGACTACTCGCTCTACGCCTACGAGCTGGCCACCTACGACGCCGGCGACGAGTTCGACCACGCCGCGGCCAAGGGCTTCATCGACCTGCACGCGCTCACCTGCAAGGTGTGGGCGAAGAACCGCCACGCCATGGGCGCGTCCCTCAAGCAGTTCACGCCGGTGGCCTCCACGGCTGACGAGTTCTCCGCCGCTGACTCCCAGATGGTGGAGCAGGCCGAGGCGTACATGAAGGAGGCGCGTGTCACGGCGTAAGCCGCGCGCCGCGCGACACGCCGCCGCGCATCGCCGAGCGCGCGGTGCCGCATCGCCGGCATCGCGCGCTCGGGCATCATATATACAAGTAGGCAAGAGGAGAGGGAGGAGACACGCATCATGGCACTGTGGTCAGGACGGTTTGAGGAAGGCGTGAGCGAGTTCACGCAGCGCTTCGGGGCGTCGCTCCCGGTTGACAGGCAGCTCTACGCGCAGGACATCGCGGGCTCGAAGGCGCATGCCGCCATGCTGGCCCGCCAGGGCGTCATCAGCCACGAGGACGCCTTGGACATCGAGGCGGGCCTCACCGAGATCGAGCGGTCCATCGAGGAGGGCGAGTTCACCTTCGACGTGAACGACGAGGACATCCACATGGCCGTCGAGGGCGTGCTCACCGCCAACATCGGCGACGCGGGCGCGCGCCTGCACACGGGGCGCAGCCGCAACGACCAGGTGGCCACGGACACGCGCCTGTTCGCGAAGAAGCGCTGCCGCGACCTCATGCGGGCCAACACCACGCTGCGCCATGCGCTCATCAAGCAGGCCCAGGAGCACTTCGACGTGATCCTGCCCGGCTACACGCACATGCAGCACGCCCAGCCGGTGCTCTTCTCCCACCACCTGCTCGCGTACACGTGGATGCTCGCGCGCGACTTCGAGCGCCTGCAGGCGGCGTACGCGGCAGCCGACGCCAACCCGCTCGGCTCGGCGGCGCTCGCGGGCACCACCTACCCGCTCGACCGCTTCCAGACCACGCGCGCGCTCGGGTTCGACCACCCCATTCCCAACTCGCTCGACGCCGTGTCCGACCGCGACTTCCTGCTCGACCTCATCTACGCCTGCAGCGTGTCGTCGATGCACCTGTCGCGCCTGTGCGAGGAGATCATCCTGTGGTCCACCTCCGAGTTCGGCTTCGTCACGCTGTCGGACGCCTACTCCACGGGCTCCTCGATCATGCCGCAGAAGAAGAACCCCGACTTCGCCGAGCTCATCCGCGGCAAGTCGGGCCGCGTCATCGGGGATCTGGTGGCGCTGCTCGTCACGTGCAAGTCGCTTCCGCTGGCCTACAACAAGGACTTGCAGGAGGACAAGGAGGGCGCCATCGACGCAGCCCAGACGCTCGAGGACTGCTACGTGTGCGCAGCCGGCATGATCTCGACCATGACGGTCCACCCCGACGCCATGATGGCGCAGGCGCGCCGCGGCTACCTCGCGGCGACGGACGTGGCCGACTACCTCGCCAAGCGCGGCATGCCGTTCCGCCAGGCGCACGAGGTGGTGGGGCATCTGGTGCTCCTGTGCGAGAAGCGCGGGTGCGACCTGGAGGACCTCGCGCTCGACGACTTCAAGGCGGAGAGCGACCTGTTCGAGGCCGACATAACGAGCGCCCTCAACCTCGAGGCCATCGTGGCGGCGCGGACCACCTACGGCGGCACCGGGCATGCGGCCGTGCGGCAGCAGATGCAGGAGGCCTCAGGCAGGCTCGACCAAGACGAGGGCCGCATCCCGCGGCTGTAGCGAAGGCGCGCGGCGGCAGGCCCGAAGGCGCGCGGCGGCCCCAAGATGCGCGCAGTGGCGTTTCCACGATGCGCGCGGCTTCATCCCCAAGGCGCGCACATCGTCGCCCGTCGCCGCACTTCGTGAAGAATTCCGCCTTTTGATGTGACCTTTTGTTTTCAAAGTTGACTCTTGGGCGCGGCATATGCGCTCGATGATACAATGAGGCGAGTTTTGAACGGAGGTTTCAGTGGGCTCACGCGCGATCAAACGCCGCCATGGCGTCAAGAAGAGAAACGGGAAGACCATCCTGCTCGCCGTCGTGTCGGTGATCGCCGCGGTCATCATCGCGGGCGTCGTCGGCGTCGCCGCGCTGTGCCAGACGTGGCTGCAGGACCTCCCCGACTACACCAACGTCGAGGCCCTCAACACCGCCCAGCCCTCGCTCGTCTACGCGACGAACTCCGAGACGGGCGAGCAGGTCCTGCTCGCCGAGTTCCAAGCGGTGAACCGCGAGCCGGTCGAGCTCAACCAGATCAGCGAGCTCGTGACCAAGGGCACGGTCGCCACCGAGGACGAGCGCTTCTACGAGCACAACGGCGTGGACATCGTCGGCGTCGGCCGCGCGCTGCTGAACAACTTCATGGGCGGCGAGCTCGAGGGCGCGTCCACCATCACGCAGCAGTTCGTGCGCAACACCATCCTCTCCGACGAGATGACCGACATCTCGTTCAAGCGCAAGGTCCGCGAGATGTACCTCGCCTACAAGCTCGAGCAGATCTATACCAAAGACGAGATCCTGCTCATGTACTTGAACACCATCAACTACGGCGCCGGCGCCTACGGCATCGAGGCGGCGTCCGAGCGCTACTTCTCCAAGCACGCCACCGACCTCACGCTCAACGAGGCTGCCACGCTCATCGGCATCCCGCAGTCACCCACCTACAACGACCCGCGCCTCAACGAGGATCAGAGCACGAAGCGCCGCAACGTGGTGCTCGACCGCATGGTGTCGAACGGCGTGGTCACCCAGGAGGAGGCTGACGCGGTCAAGGCCGAGCCCATCACGCTCAACGAGAAGGAGCCCTCCGAGACGGGCATCTACGAGCAGCCGTACTTCACCTCCTACGTGCGCGAGCAGCTGCTCGACCCCGACGGGCGCTACAAGTTCTCGGTCGACGAGGTGTTCAAGGGCGGGCTCACCGTGCATACCACGCTCGACCTCCACGCGCAGGAGGCAGCTGAGGCCGCCGCCGAGCGCAAGCTCGACGCGGTGGGACACGAGTACGAGGTGTCGCTCGTGGCCCTCGACCCCGACAACGGGCACATCAAGGCCATGATCGGCGGCAAGGACTACAGCGCGACGCAGGTGAACATGGCGACGGGCGACGGCACCAACGGCCGTCAGTGCGGCTCGTCGTTCAAGTTCTTCACGCTCGTCGCCGCGCTCGAGGCGGGCATCGACCCGAAGACCATGATCGACGCGAGCACGTGGGTTGACGTGCCGGGATCTGAGCACGTGCACAACGACAGCTACACGAACTGGGGCACGGTTCCCATCTCCAAGGCGTTCGCCGTATCTTCGAACACCGCGTTCATCCGCCTCATCATGTCGGTGGGCGTCGACGAGGTGATCGACACGGCGGAGAAGCTCGGCATGACCGCCGACCTCCCCGAGGTGGCGGGCCTCACGCTCGGCATCGCGTCGGTGACGCCGCTCGAGATGGCGCAGGCGTACGCGGTGGTCGCCAACGGCGGCACGCTCTACAAGGCCGAGTGCATCGAGCGCATCGAGGACGCGAGCGGCAACGTGATCGTCGACAACTCCAACCCCTCAGGCGAGCGCGTCCTCTCGCCCGAGGTCTCCCATGCGGCCGTCGAGGTGATGAAGGGCGTCGTCACGAGCGGCACGGGCACGGCCGCGCGCCTGGCGAACGGGCAGGAGGCTGCCGGCAAGACGGGCACCACCGACGAGGAGAAGGACAGCTACTTCTGCGGCATCACGCCCCAGTACGCGGTGGCCCTCTGGCTCGGCGAGCGCGCCGAGCGGTACGAGGACGCGAGCCCCGTCTACAATCCAGTTACCAGCGTGTTCTCGGACTTCTTGAACCAGATGCTGAAGGGCGAGCCCCTCGAGAAGTTCCCCACGGCGGCTGACCCGGCCTACAAGAAGAACTTCGTCGACGAGAAGAACCACATCGGCGGCTACTACTACTCAAGCGGGTCGGGAACGATCTCGAGCTCGAGCGCGTCGAGCTCCGCAAGCTCAAGCGCCTCAAGCTCCGCGAGCTCGAGCGCAGCGAGCTCTGCGAGCTCGTCGGCATCCGCGAGCGCACCTCCCGCAAACGGCGGCACAGGCACGTCATCAGGCGGCAATGCAGGTGGCGGCAACGCAAGCACGGGCAGCGCCGGCGCGGGAGGCAATGCTGCAGGCGGTGCTGGCGGCGGCAACGCGAGCGGCGGAAGCGCAAGCGGCGGCAACGCAAGCGGCGGCAACGCAGGCAGAAGCGCTGGCGCGGGCACGCCCGCTCCCGCCTCGGACCAGGGAAGATCAGCCGCACCGAGTCCGAGCAACTAGCTTTACCGCGCTGAGCTGCGCGACGAGCAGCCATAGGCAACGCAGCCCGCATGCTGCGGCAAACCGATAGGAGAACCATGAAGCACAGCAAGATAGCGCGCCTTCTGGCGCTCGCCTGCGTCGGCATCCTCATGGCGGCGGCGCTCGCCGGCTGCGCGCAGCAGAACAGCGCGGCAAACGAGCAGCAGGCGAAGAGCCGCCAGTACATGTCCTCGGTGAACCAGACCATGGAGGACCTCTCGAGCCGGTTGGAGAGCTTCGAGGACGCCGTCTCGCGCGGCGATGCCGTCACCATGCGCACCCAGGCCGACAACGCCTTCAAGGTGCTCGACGCGCTGGCCGCCATCGAGGTCCCCGAGGGGCTTGATGACGTGCAGACGGGCTACGTCGACGGAAGCAACAAGCTCAAGGAGGCGCTCAACGCCTACATCGGGCTCTACACCGAGATCGACAGCGCAACCGAGGAGCACCCCTTCGACTACGCCACCTACGATGAGCGCGTCAAGTCCATCCAGGAGCTCTATGACGAGGGCGTGTCCCTGCTTGAGGAAACCGACAAGAAGGCTACTGAGCTGTAAATGAACAACGTTGAGCTTTTGGCCCCCGCCGGCAACGTCGCCGCGCTCCACGCGGCGGTGAGCGCGGGGGCAGACGCCGTATACCTCGGCCTCGAGGCGTTCAACGCGCGCCGCGGGGCCGACAACTTCACCATCGAGACGCTCGAGCAGGCGTGCGCGTACGCGCATCTGCGGGGCGTCAACGTGTATGTGACCATGAACACCGTGGTGCTCCCGCAGGAGATGCCCGAGGCCCTCGAATGCGCGCGCCAGGCGTACCGCGTCGGGGCCGATGCCTTCATCGTGCAGGACATCGGGCTGGCCGCCGAGCTCACGCGCACGCTGCCCGAGGCGCGCCTGCACGTGTCAACCCAGATGAACACGCACAGCGCCGCCGGCATCAGGGCTGCGGCGCGCTTGGGCGCCGCGCGCGTCACGCTGGCCCGCGAGCTCTCGCTCGGGGAGGTGGAGGAGCTCGCCGCCTGCGCCGCGGCCTACGACATGGAGGTCGAGACGTTCGCGCACGGCGCGCTGTGCGTGTGCTACTCGGGCCAGTGCCTCATGTCGTCCATGATCGGCGGGCGCTCCGCGAACCGCGGCATGTGCGCGCAGGCGTGCCGCCTGCCCTACGAGCTTAAGAACGCGGCGCTCCGCAAAGACCTCCCGTCGCCGGGCGAGCACCTGCTCTCGCCGCAAGACCTCTGCACCGTCGACCTTCTGCCCGACCTCGTGCGCGTGGGCGTGTCCTCGCTCAAGATCGAGGGACGCATGAAGTCTCCCGAGTATGTGGCGTCTGTGACGGCGGTCTACCGCAGCGTGCTCGATCGCGTCCTCGCCGCCGAGGAGGAGGGCGCGTCAGCTCGCGTCGCTGCCACGAAAGGCGAGCATGACGAGCTCGCGGCCTCGTTCTCGCGTGGCTTCACGACGGCGTACCTCGAGGGCGAGCGCGGCAACGACATCATGAGCTACCAGCGCCCCAACAACCGCGGCCAGTTCGTCGGGCGCGTGAGCGCGGTGAGGGACGGGCGCGCGCTCGTAGCCTCGAGCTGCCGGCTCGTCGCCGGCGACGTCGTCGAGTTCTGGACGAAGAAGGGCCACGTCGCGCTGACGCTCGCCGACACCCCGCCCGTCAAGGACGGCCTCGCGTCACTTGCGCTTGACGGCAAGACGCGCTCGGTGCGCGCGAGCGACCGCGTGTTCCGCGTGCGCAGCGCCGAGGCGGCCTTCGCTGACGACGCGCTCGAGCCGCGCGTTCCCGTCAGCGGGCGCGTGACGCTGCGCCAGGGCGCGCCGCTTTCCATGGAGTTCACGCTCGCGCAGGGCGAAGGGGGGCTTGCGCGCACGGTGTCCGCCCGCCTCGGCGCGCGCTTCGCCTCAGCGCCTCCTTCCGGCTACGCCGAGGGGTCCGTCGTGGAGGCCGCGCGCACCAAGGCCGTGACCGCCCAGGACGTGCGCGCGCACGTCGACCGCCTCGGGTCGACGCCCTTCGTGCTCGAGGACCTCTCCGTTGATCTTGACGAGGGGGTGGGCATCGGCTTCTCCGCCATCCACCACTGCCGCGCCGCCGCGCTCGAGAGCCTGCAGGACGCGCTGCTCGAGGGCCGGCGCCGCCGCAGCCTCCCGCGCGTGAAGGACCGCGACGTCGCGTGCGTCGACCCCGTCAAGGCGTGCCTTGTCGCAGCGTGGGCTACCAACCCGGTGTGCGCGCGAGCGGCGAAGCGCGCCGGCGCCGACGTCATCTACGTCCCGGCGCTCAACTACCGCCGCGGCGAGGCCGTCATAGCGGGCCAGCTCACGGGCACGGCCGAGCAGGCGGGGTATCCCAAGCAGTGCGTGATCGCCCTGCCCGTGATCGACCACGACCCGTGCGGCGACGCCCGCGAGGCGCAGGTCGACTTCGACCCCTGGCGCTACGTCAAGCCGGGCAAGCCGGCGCTCGTCGAGAGCCTCGGCGCCCTCCAGCGCGCTGACGAGATGGGGGTGCTCGCCGAGGTGGGCCCGCACCTTCCCGCCACGAACCAGCTGGCGCTTCACGTGCTGCACGACTTCGGCGCGCGCCGCGCGTGGCTGTCGCCCGAGCTCACGCTGCGCCAGATCGAGGACGCGGCGGCGGGTTCGCCCCTCGAGCTCGGCGTCACCGTGGCGGGCTCCCAGGAGCTCATGGTCACCGAGCACTGCCTGCTCATGAGCCAGGGCCCCTGCGACCAGCAGTGCGGCGCCTGCCCGCGGCGCCGAAGCCCGCATTTCCTGAAGGACCGCAAGGGCTTCGAGTTTCCCGTGGTCACCGACGCCCTCGGGCGCAGCCACCTGTACAACAGCGTGGCGCTCGACGTGGTGCCCGCCATCCCCGACCTTCTGGCAGCCGGCATCTCGGCGTTCCTGGTTGACACCACGCTCATGAACGGAGAGCAGGCGGCCCAGGCGGTCGGCCGCGCGGTCCGCGCGCTCAAGGTGGCGCAGGCTGACGGCAACACCCTGGCCAAGCTTCCCGACACCACGAGCGGTCACTTGTACCGAGGGGTGAGCTAGCCTGCCGGCTTTTGCGGTATCATGTTTCCGCATCATCGCGAAGAAGGAAGAACAACCATGCTCTCACCAGAAGAACAACTTCACATCATAAAGTCGGGCGCGGCGCAGATCGTCCCCGAGGCGGCCCTGCTCGAGAAGCTCAAGCGCGGACGCCCGCTGAACATCAAGCTCGGCGTCGACCCCACCGCCCCTGACATCCACCTCGGACACGCGGTGCCGCTGCGCAAGCTGCGCCAGTTCCAGGACCTGGGGCATCACGTCACGCTCATCATCGGCGACGGCACGGCGCTCATCGGCGACCCTTCGGGCCGCAACTCGACGCGCCCCCAGCTCACGCGCGAGCAGATCAAGGCCAACGCGCAGACCTACGTCGACCAGGCGTTCAAGGTGCTCGACCCCGAGAAGACCACGCTGCGCTACAACTCCGAGTGGATCCTCTCGCTCGACATGGAGGGCCTGCTCAAGCTCACGGCGCACTTCACCGTGGCGCGCATCCTCGAGCGCGACGACTTCCACAACCGCTATACCTCGAGCCAACCCATCAGCCTGCACGAGTTCCTCTACCCCGTGATGCAGGCGTACGACTCGGTGGTCATCGAGGCTGACGTCGAGCTCGGCGGCACCGACCAGCTGTTCAACCTGCTCGCCGGCCGCGAGCTCATGGAGAAGATGGGCCTCGAGCCGCAGGTGTGCCTGACGCTGCCCCTGCTCGAGGGCACTGACGGCGTGAAGAAGATGTCGAAGAGCTACGGCAACTACGTCGGGCTCACTGACGAGCCGTCTGACATGTTCGGCAAGATCATGTCCATCCCTGACGAGCTCATGGTGAAGTACTACCGCTTGGCATCGACCGCTCCCGTCGAGGAGATCGACGCCATCGAGGCAGGCCTTGCGGCTGACGAGCTGCACCCGAACAAGGTGAAGCGCGCGCTCGCGCGCAACATCGTGGCGGCCTACCACGACGACGAGGCGGCCGTCGCAGCCGAGGAGCAGTTCGACCTGGTGTTCAAGAAGCACGACATCCCCGATGACATCCCCGAGTACGCAGCCGACCTCACGCCGAACGCCGAGGGGCTCGTGTACTTGGCCAAGCTTCTCAACGACGCCGGCCTCGCGCAGAGCACGGGCGAGGCGCGCCGCCTGATCGACGGCGGCGGCGTCAAGGTGAACGGGGAGGCGCTGGCGGCGAAGACGTACAACGTCGAGCCGTCGCTGCTCGCAAGCGCTGTCATCCAGGTGGGGAAGCGCAAGTTCGTCAAGCTGGTGTAAGGCCAGGCCTTTCAAGGAGCAACGCATGAGGCGACGGCGCCCCTCGGGGCGCCGGTTGATTTGCGAAGTCAGCCGAACACCTTCCCTCGACCTGCGCGTTCCATGGTTAGCCGAACGCGATGACGGTGTTCTGCGGGCGACCTATCGGGATCTTTTCCTGTTCGGATGACTCTGGAGGCA
>NZ_JAAVTO010000017.1 GCF_013185065.1 Adlercreutzia sp. ZJ473
GCTGGCCGAGCCGGCGGGCGCGACAGCCGGCGGGGCCCCCGAGCCGGCGGGCGCGACGCTGGGCGCGCGCGACCTTTTGAGCGTGGTCGAGGGGCTCGACCCGCTGGCGATCGTGGCCGCCGACGCCGAGGCTGCCGCGCTGCTCGGGCGCGCCTACCGCTGCGAGCTCGCGCTCGACGCCGCCACGCGCGTCATGGGCCGCACGGTGGTGGCCTTTCGCCGCTTCGAAGACCTGCTCGAAACCCCGGATGAGAAGCAGAAAGCGTGGGCTCTGCTGAAAAAGATGCCCAAACTGGGATAATATGGGCTTCACCTGCGGCAGCGCCGCGGCGTGCACGCTCTTGATCGGAAAGGACCCCTCATGGAAGACATGATGAAGCTGCTCGACCTGTGGATCGCCAAGGCGGACGACCCCGTCGTGCAGGAGCAACTCCAGCAGCTCAAAGCCGGTGACGAGACCGCCGTGCGCGACGCCTTCTACCAGGACCTCGCCTTCGGGACGGGCGGGCTGCGCGGCATCGTCGGCGCAGGCCCCAACCGCATGAACGTCTACACGGTCGCGAAGGCCACGCAGGGCCTGGCGAACTACCTCAACGCGAGCTTCGACGCGCCCAGCGTCGCCATCGCGCGCGACAGCCGCAACATGGGCGAGACGTTCGTGCAGGTGGCGGCTGGCGTCTTGGCCGCCAACGGCATCCACTCGCACTTGTACCCGCGCATCGAGCCCACCCCCGCGCTCAGCTTCGCCGTGCGCGACCTGGGCTGCGCGGCGGGCATCTGCATGACCGCGAGCCACAACCCCGCGCCCTACAACGGCTACAAGGCGTACGGCCCCGACGGCTGCCAGATCACCACGCAGGCGGCACACGACATCCAGGCGGCCATCAACGCCGTGGACATCTTCGACGACGTGAAGCGCATGCCGTTCGACCAGGCCCTCGCCGAGGGCTGGGCCAGCTACACCGACGAGGGCACGCTCGACCGCTTCGTCGACGCCGTGTTCGCGCAGTCGCTCGAGGAGCCGGGCGCGAACGCCGACGCCGGCTTCAAGGTGGTCTACACGCCGCTCAACGGCACGGGCCTCGAGTGCGTGACGCGCATCCTCGAGCGCGTGGGCGTGACCGACGTGACGCTCGTGGAGGAGCAGACCGCGCCCGACGGCAACTTCCCCACCTGCCCCTACCCCAACCCCGAGATCCGCGAGGCGCTCGAGCGCGGGCTGGCGCTGTGCGAGGACGTCCGCCCCGACCTGCTGCTGGCCACCGACCCCGACGCCGACCGCGTGGGCGTGGCGGCGCTGCATGACGGCGAGTATCACCTGATCAGCGGCAACGAGATGGGCATCCTGCTGCTCGACTACATCTGCCGCACGCGCGCCGCGCGCGGCGAGGACCTCTCGCGCGCCGTGGCGCTGACCACCATCGTGTCAACCGCCATGGTCGACGCGCTGGCCGCCGAGCACGGCTTCCAGCTGCGCCGCACGCTCACGGGCTTCAAGTACATCGGCGAGCAGATCGGCCTGCTCGAGGCCGCGGGCACGCCCGAGCGCTTCATCTTCGGCTTCGAGGAGAGCTACGGCTACCTCTCCGGCACGCACGTGCGCGACAAGGACGCCGTGAACGCCAGCATGCTCATCTGCCAGATGGCGCGCGACTGGAAGGCGCGCGGCGTTGACCTGGTGGAGGCCATGGACGCGCTCTACCGCAAGCACGGGTACCACCGCAACGCCACCATCAGCCTGGAGTATCCCGGCGCCGCCGGCGCGGAGAAGATGGCGGGCATCATGAGCGGGCTCTCCGCGAACGCGCCGCAGGAGGTGGCGGGGCTGCGCGTGACCGCGTGCGTCGACTACCAGAAGGGCGTGGCCATGCCGTACGTGGGCTCGGCGGGCGCCGACGGCGAGGCCGACGCGCCGCAGACGCTCCCCGCGGCGGGCGTGTTCGAGATGCAGCTCGAGGGCGGCAGCAAGCTCATCGTGCGCCCGAGCGGCACCGAGCCGAAGATCAAGGCGTACCTGTTCGCCGCCTGCCCCACCCCCGAGGAGGCCGCCGACCTGCTGGCGAAGATGGACGAGGCCGCCCGCGCGATCCTGGCATAGGCGCGCTCGGGCAGCGCGCGAACGCCCAGCGCAGAAGAATCCGGCGCACGAGGCTCTGGCTCTTCGTGCTCGTTTCGCGCCCACAACACTGCCCGCGCTTGAGAGCACCGGGCCCCGCGAAGACTCGCATCCCGCGATCTTCGCGGGGCCTTTTCGCAACGGAACGGATTTGTGAAGAACTTGTAAATACAGGCTAACTTTTAATGACAACGTCTTGTGCTGCGCTGAAAGTTACTCTAAGATAACTTTTGTCGAAAGGGAAGGGCGCCGGAGAGCAGAGGCCCGAGCGAGACGTCGCGAAGGGCGCGAAGCTCGAGGGAGCCCGAACCGATCGCAACTCCTCCTCTCTTTGCTTTACAGGGCGGCAAGCATTCCTCGTCTTGCTTCGCCGCAAACAAGGCGAGCCCGCAGGATCCCCCTCCTTGCGGGCTCAACTTGTCTTTGCTTCCGCAACGGCCCCAAGTGGTGGGCTTCATGCAGCGGCCCTCCAAGCGGGAGGCTTCATGCAGCGGCCCTCCAAGCGGTGGACTCTTCCACTTTCCTCGAGGCTGTTTCGCAAAACACGTATTCGGAAAGCGCTCGAAAGGCTCGAGCCCTTCGAGCAAGAACCTCCGTGCTTGTCTATGACCCTCAGCGCTTTCTTCTTGAACTCCGGACTGTGCATGCGTTCTTCCTTTCCACGCAATCACGTGTCCAGGAAATCGTCCAGAACCTCCATAGAGGCAGAGAAGCGCGTCTGCGATTAACCGATTGCGCAAGCGATGCCTCGTGGGCTCGCCTCTCGCCTTCTAGCGCTCCCAGGGCCAGCGAAGCTTGGTGGTCGCCTTCTGCGACTTCTTCTTGTAATGCGGGTTGTGCTTGAGGAACACGTGGTTGCACCAGCGCGTGACCAGAAGGCCCACGACGCCCACCGCCACGCAGCTCGCCGCCAGGTCAAGCACGCCGCTGTTGTTTTCGAAGAGCGCGTAGAGCGACGCCAGGCCGAAGAACACCGTGATCGCGCCGCACAGCC
The DNA here is from genome assembly GCF_013185065.1 of Adlercreutzia sp. ZJ473. GTDB lineage: Bacteria > Actinomycetota > Coriobacteriia > Coriobacteriales > Eggerthellaceae > CAAEEV01. The sequence goes on from NZ_JAAVTO010000017.1 coordinate 3,111, forward strand.
ACGTGAACGTCGTGATGAGGGCTTCCTTCGCGCGCGCCGGCGAGTGCCGGTACGTGACCACCAGGTAGATCACCGCCGCGATCACCGCCATGGCCAGGAGAAGCGGAACCATGCGCGACAGCCGCGCCATCAAACCCAGCATCCTCGCCTCTCCTTCCGCGTCTTGCGCGCCCTGCGTGTTTCACGCCCTGCGTCACGCCTCGTACGCTGCGTTCCGCGCGCCCATCTCATGTCGTCGTACTGCGTTTCGCGCGCCCGCGTGATAGCGGCCACGCCACGCCTCACGTGCCGCACCTCACGTTGCCGAGTTGCCCACACCGCGTCTTACGTTGCCGTCCCTGCGCGCCCTGCGGGTCACGTCACGCGCTGCGCTGCGCGTTACCGCTCGAACATATCACACTCTTGCCGCTCGCCGCGTCACGCGGGAGTGTTTCACGTGAAACATTTCCGCCACGCGAGCCGCCCGTTACCGGCGGGGCAGCTTCGCAGAACGCAACGACGAGAACGTCGTGGCACGCGCCCACCATCCGCGCGCCTGCGCGACGGCGGCCACGGCGCAGGCCGCCGCGAAGTCCTCCGTGACGGCGAACGTGGTGGCCCCGCTTCCGCACAGGAGCACCTCGCCTGCGCGCACGCCGGGCTGCGCCTCAAGCCAGGCGCGCACCTCAGCGAGCTCAGGGGAGAGCCCCTCCGAGACGGGCGCCAGGTTGTTCACGAGCGGAACCTCCGCCGCGCTTGCGGCGGCGAGCGCCTGCTCGGAGAGGCGCGCGGGAACGAGCTGCGGGTCCTCGTCAAACGCATGGTACGCCGCCGCCGTGGAGACGCCCGCAGGCGGCTTCACCAGGACGACCGGGTCCTTCCGCGGGGAAAGCGCATGGTCGAACAGCTCGCCTGCGCCCGTGAACAGCGCGCATCCGCCGTGGAGGAAGAACGCCACGTCGGCACCGAGGCTGCGCGCCACGTCGGCCACCGCGGCATCGTCGGGCGCAAGCCCCCAGAGGCAGGCCATCGCCACCAGCGCGGTAGCTGCGTTCGACGAGCCGCCTCCCAGACCGCCCTCGTGGGGGATGTTCTTCTCGAGGCGAACGGAGACCTGCTCGCGCTGCGTGCGGCCGAGCGCGCAGGCCAGCGCGTCGATCGCCTTGAAGATGATGTTCTCGCGCGCGGGGATGCGCAGCGGCTCTGACCCCGCGGCCGCGGTCTTGTCGGTCAGGTCGATGCTCACGAGCACGTTCTGCTCGGGCCCGCCGACGGCGAGGTGGTCCTTCCCCTCCATGTCCTCGAACGCCTCCCCGTCCGCAGGAGCGCAGCGCACGTACATCACGTCGTGCAGGGCCACCGCGTGCATGACGTTCACCACGTCGTGGTAGCCGTCTGGCCGACGCGCGCCCACGCCCAGAAACAGGTTCACCTTCGCAGGCGAGACCAGCTTGATCGACCCCGCTCCCAAAAACGTGTCGGCCGACCACTGGGCGTCGCGGGCAATCGCGAGCATGTCAACTTTCGGCGTTTCGCTCACTTCTTCTTCCTCCTGCTTGCAAAGAAATCACGCAGCATGCCGACGCACTCGTCTCGCAAGACGCCCGGCGTTACCGCGAACTGGTGGTTAAGTCGCTCATCGGCGTGAACGGAGTACAGCGTGCCGAGCGCGCCGGCCTTCTGGTCAGGCGCTCCGTACACGCAGCGGCTGACGCGCGCCTGGTGCATGAGGCCCGCGCACATGATGCACGGCTCGAGCGTCACGTACACCGTGCAGTCCGTGAGCCGCCACGCGTCGAGCACGCGCGCCGCCTCGCGCAGGGCGAGAAGCTCCGCATGGCCGGCGGGATCGCGCGTCGTCTCGCGCAGGTTGTGGGCGCGCGCGATGACGCGCGGCTCGGCGATGGGACGGCGCGTGCCGCGGTCGACGGGCTCGTGCACCACCACCGCGCCGATGGGGACCTCGCCCGCGTCCGCCGCCGCGCGCGCCTCCTCGAGCGCGAGCCGCATGTAAGCCGCGTCCGCCGCGGCGTCGATCCTGCTTGTGTTCTCCTGGTTAGCCATGAGGTGATTATATCCGTTCGCGCGGGGCTTACAGGGCGCAAGCGCGAGCCAGACGCGCGGCGCAGCCGAAGCGCCGCTGTTGCCCGAGGCGCTCTGGCGCAAGCGCGGCAGGCAACGCCCTCGATGGAGTGACGGCACGAAGGGCTTGCGGGCCAAGCGCAAGGCGCAGCGTCCGAGGCATCGCGAGACGTTGCGAGAATGTGGTATCCTGTAACGCGCACGGAGGCGTGGCCGAGTGGTTGAAGGCGGCAGTCTTGAAAACTGTTGTGCCGCGAGGTACCGTGGGTTCGAATCCTACCGCCTCCGCCATGTGCGACCTCAGGGCCCCGACGATGGGGCCCTTCTCGTTGCGAAATACCTCTCAGAGGGTCCTAGACAAGGGCGAGCGCCGTCAAGAACCGCCGCACCCGCTGAGAGAGTAGCGGACGCCCCAGGCAGAAACACCCGCTGAGAGAACAGCGAACGCTCAGGCGGAAGCACCCGGGCACCCCAGGCAGAAGCGCCCGGGCGCCGCGCAAACGTCAGGGACGCTTCTTCAGCTTCGCCAGCTCCTCCTCCAGGTGGGCGTAGTGCTCCTTCTCCTCCCTCGTCCAAGGGCCGAACAGCACCTCCCGCAGCGCCTCGCTGGCCGTGCGCGTCTCGCCCTCCACGGGATACAGGCGCTCACGCGAGCGCGCGTACAGGCAGACCTCGTCGAACAGGCCCGTCTGCTCCAAGGCGCTGAGGTTGCCCACGATGTCGCGAACGATCTTGTCATGGTGCCTCGGATCGGTCGCGCGGGGGACCGTGCCCGCGATGCGCATGAGCTCGTAGCGAACCTGGCAGCTGACCAGCGAGATCTCAGGCTTCACTGCCATGAGCGCCAGCGAGACGCCGTAGCCGCGCGCGCGGAGCAGCGTGGCCGTCCTGACGGGGACCTCCGAGGTGCGCAGCGTCCCCTCGATGATGAGGTTGTACCCCGCAAGCGAGAACTCGTCGATCAGGGCTTCTGTCATCTTTCCCGCCCATGCGGCAGTGTACGCCACTGCCTCAGGACCGTAAGCCTGGTCAAGCTCGCGATAGTGCGGGTGGAAAGACCGATACTCGTCGCCGTTTATGATGATGACGTTCCTCCTGAACGCATCGCGATAGATGCTGTGCAGCGTCGTCTTGCCTGCGCCACTCTGCCCGCCAAGCAAAACTGCACGCGGCCTCTTGGGAATCGACAAGCTGGAAGAGCTGGATCGATCCGCTACCAACGTCTGGAGCTCACCTTCGAACTCTTCTTGCGTGAAGCGCGCGAGAGCGGCGGTCATCAGGCGGCCCTCACGCTGCTCTTCGCGACGAATCGCGCGAGCCCTTCGATCTGCCCGCGAATCTCCGCAAGCTTGACCGGGTTTTCGTTTTCCTTGTCCGTGATAGAGTCCTTCGCGATCCAAAGCTGCCTCGCGACGTCTTCGTAAACCGTTTCACGAACCTCGTCTCCCGCCTCGCGGGCGGCGCGACGAAGCCTCGAGAGATCCCCGAGAATCTCAGCCGCCTGCTCGTTCAGGATCTCCTGCGTGAGGGTGATCTCGTAGATGTCGTTGATGTCCATGACTTCACCGTCCTCGTCAAACATGACCTCGGAATAGATGATCCGCTCGGTCCGCTCGCGCTGGTCCTGCGTGATGCGGCTGCCGTCACGCTCGAGGCAGTCAAGCATGAACGCCGGGATGTTGGCCGCGCGGATGAGGTTGGCGTTCGCGCGCGTGGGCTTCTGCCCGTTCTCGTAGCGCACGATGCTGGCCTCGCCGATGCCGAGAACGCGCGCGAACGCCTGCTGGGTCAGGCCGTACCTGCCGCGAATGCGCTTGATGTCCTGCGGGGTGAGCTCGTCTCCCATGGCTTCCTTCTTTCTATCATTTGATAGGTTACGCTATGTCCTATGATAGCACCTTGGGAAACGAAAAAGGAGCCCGCAGGCTCCTCCTCAAAGTATTTTCGCGCCAGCTTCACATACGGATGGGAGGCAGACGAAACGGCAAACAGAACAGCAAGCGGAACGGCGAGGCGCCGCGCTCGCAGCGCGCCCCGCGCTGCACGATGACGGGCGCCGCCGCGCCCACGGCTCGCCAGCGCCGCGCGGACGACGGGCCTCTCCCTCGCCGCCTCCCGCCCAGCGCCCCGCGCAAAGCCCTCGTCGCGCCCTACAGATCCTCGACCAGCAGCGCGTCCGAGTACTCGATGCCGTCGCGCTCGCACTGGAGCTGCTTGCGCCGGCGCATGCACACCGACGCCACGCCGCCGGCCGGGTTCAGGAAGTAGCTCTTGTAGCCGCAGTTTCCGTAGCCGCTGCACGAAAGGCACTTGATCTCCTTGAGCTCGAAGCCGTCGAGCACCGCATCCGTCAGCGTCCTGACCTTGCCTCCTGCCGGAGTCTTCGGCGCATCTGCCATGTCAATCCCCTCACACTCAGGTTGTTTCTCGCTGCGGGGTATTATAGCGCGCTCGAGGGAGACGAGGGAGAACGTGGCGGCAAATGCGCCCGCCACCGCAGGTCAGACGCCCGCGGAACAGCCGAACGGGAGGCGGCGGGGAGAGCGAAGGCCACGAGAGCGCGGGAAGCGCGCCGACGCCCCAGCGCCCGCCTGACGCACCAAGCGCGCCGCCGCTCCACCGCCCGCTTGGCGGCAGGGCGGCGCGCCAACGCATTCGCACCAGCGCATTCGCACCAGCGCATCCGCGTCGGCGCATCCACTTACCGCTCGCGTTCCGCTTACCGCTCGGCGATGGGCTTGTACTCCCGGCGCGTCGTGTGGGTGTTCTTGTACGCGGGGCGGATGATGCGCTTGCCCGCGCCGATCTCCTCGAAGCGGTGCGCCGCCCAGCCCGCCATGCGCGCGCAGGCGAACAGCGGCGTGTAGAGGTCCTCGGGAATGCCCATCATGGAGTACACGAAGCCCGAGTACATGTCCACGTTCGCGCACATCGTCTTCTTCGTGCCGCGCTCGCGCACGAGCACCTCGGGCGTCAAGCGCTCGATCGCGCACAGAAGCTCGTACTCGGCCTCGTACTCCGTGCCGCGAGCGAGCTGCTCGGCGAAGCGCTTGCAGATCACCGCGCGCGGGTCGGACAGCGTGTACACCGCGTGCCCCATGCCGTACACGAGGCCCGTCTTGTCGTACGCCTGCTTGTTCACGATGCGCGCGAGGTAGGCCGCCACCTCGTCGTCGTTGTCCCAATGCTCGACGTTCTCCTTGATCTCGGCCTGCATGGCGCGCACCTGGTGGTTCGCGCCGCCGTGGCGGTGCCCCTTGAGCGAGCCGATGGCCGCCGCGTACGCCGAGTACGGGTCGGTGTCGGCCGAGGACAGCACGCGCGTGGTGAAGGTGGAGTTGTTGCCGCCGCCGTGCTCCGCGTGCAGGCACAGCATGATGTCGAGCATGCGCGCCTCCTCGCCGGTGAACTGCCGGTCGGAGCGCAGCATGGACAGGATGGTCTCGGCGCTCGACTGCCCCGGGATGAAGCGGTGCATGATCATGGACTCGTGCTCGTAGCGGGCGCGCTTGGAGTAGTACGTGAGCACCATGATGCGTGGCAGGCGGCTGATCAGCGACAGCGCCGTGTGGATCTCGTGGCTGGGCGTGCGGTCCTCGGCGTGCTCGTCGTAGGCGTACAGCTGCAGCACCGAGCGCGCGAGCACGTTCATGATGTCGGGCGGCGTGTCGCGCATGAGCATGGAGCCCGTGAAGCCGTCGGGAAGCTCGCGCTGCGAGTCGATCACCTCGATGAAGCTCTTGAGCTGCGCCTGCGTGGGCAGCTCGCCCATGAGCAGCAGGTAGCACAGCTCTTCGTAGCGGAAGCGCTGGCCGGAGATGTGCTCGCCCAGAAGGTCGTACAGCTCGTAGCCGCGCAGGCGCAGCGAGCCCTCGTCGGGGCGGCGCTCGCCGTCGCTTATCACGTAGCCGTGCACGTTGGAGATGTTCGTCATGCCCACCAGCACGCCCGTGCCGTCGGCGTTGCGCAGGCCGCGCTTGACGTCGTAGCGCTCGTAGAAGCTCGGGTCGATGCGGTTGACGTCGCGGAAGTTGTCGTACAGGCGCACGCGGCGCGCCTCTTCCTCGCTGATCTCGATGGGCTCGACCTCGTCAACGCTCGCAGGGTTCACCACGCGAATGGGCGTCTCGTCAATAAGCAGCGCCACGGCGGCCTCCTTTCGTCTTTTCTCGCAATTCTACCGAAGCACGGGGCGGCCTTGCGCCAACCCATAACTTGCGCAGCAAAAAACCAGCTTGGCGTAACGCGGCCGAAACGTTTCCGCAGACGGGGAGAAGCGGGCGCGCGTAAACCGCCGCCTCCGACCCACGCCCGCCGACACTCAACGGTAACGAATGCGAGGAAATCTTCACAAAATAACGGTTGACTTACCCACAGGGGGATGTTTTAATACTCCTTGCTGTTCGGAAGTGCGCCGTTACCTCAGCTGGATAGAGGGACTGACTACGAATCAGTACGTCGGGGGTTCGAATCCCTCACGGCGCACCACTTTTTCAGCAAGCAGAACCCGCAACGACTGACATTCAGCACGTGCGGTTTTTTTGTATCTGAACGAGAAGGAGTCGTACTTGAAGGTTCGAAAATCGAAGCCTCACAGTATGTAACCTTCCGACTTCCCTCCCTTCGCGTCGGCAGTCGGAAGACGACTGCGGCGACATGACCTGCGCCAGCGCGCGCAAGACTCATGCCATTCAACACGTAAGGGACTTATCACATGCTCTATCTGTCGCAAATGGCGGGAAAGCCCGTCGTTGACCAGTCAGGCGAGAAGATCGGCACGATCTCCGACCTGGCCATCTCAACGGGCGAGGTGTTTCCGCGCATCACGAGCCTAGCCTTCCAGGGGCCGGGCAGAGTGCCGTTCATGATCTCGTGGCGCAAGTACGTCGACAAGTTCGACGAGGACGGCATCACGCTCTCCGTCGACGCGCACGACATCCGCTTCAGCTACCTGCAGCCCAACGAGGTGCTGCTCGCGCGCGACCTGCTCGACCGCCAGATCGTGGACACGCAGGGCATGAAGGTCGTGCGCGTGAACGACCTCAAGCTGTCGCAGTCGGGCACGCAGCTGCGCCTGCTCGGCGCCGAGGTGGGCGTGCGCGGCATCCTGCGCGGCCTGCACCCGCTCATCGAGCGCGGCGTGGTGGCGGTGGCGAAGCTGTTCAAGAAGCGCATCGACGAGCAGATCATCGCGTGGAACTACATGGACCTGCTCGACCGCGACCTCTCCAAGGTGCAGCTGTCCGTCACGCACCGCCGCCTCGACGAGCTGCACCCCGCCGACGTGGCCGACATCCTCGAGCAGCTCGACCCCCAGCAGCGCGCCGCCGTGTTCGAGCACCTCGACGACGCGCGCGCCACCGAGGCCATCTCCGAGATGGAAGACGAGCTGCAGGCCGAGTTCATCGACGACCTGGACGACGCGCGCGCCGCCCGCCTCATCGGCGACATGGACCCCGACGACGCAGCCGACATCGTGCGCGACCTCCCCTATGAGAAGGCCGAGACGCTGCTGCGCCTCATGGGCATGGAGGACGCCACCGAGATCCGCCGCCTGCTCGGCTACAAGGACGGCACCGCCGGCGGCATGATGACCACGCAGTACGTGGCCTGCCCCGTCGACACCACGGTGCGCGGGGCCATCGAGGCGCTGCGCGAGCTGCCCGAGGACCATCCCACCGTGCACTACGTGTACGTGACCGACGACTACGACAAGCTCGTGGGCGTGCTGTCGCTGCGCACGCTGGTGCTCACCGACGACGACACGCCCCTGCGCGACGTCATGTACGACGAGATCATCTCGTGCGGTCCGAGCGAGACCGAGGAGGACGTCGCGGCCGACATCTTCAAGTACGACATCCCGGCCATGCCCGTGGTGGACGAGCGCGGCGCGCTGCTCGGCATCGTCACCACCGAGGACGCGTGGGACGCCATCGAGGACGACGTGTCGAGCGAGAAGACGCAGGCGAGCCTGCTCAAGGGGATGGGCATCGCGCTCGCGGCCCTCCTGTTCCTGACGCTCTACACGCTCACGCTCATCCAGATACTCGACGCGACCGGCTTCCGCGGCTTCGGGGCGTGATCGCATGACGTTCAGCGGGAAGAAGCTCGGGCGCCTCTCCGACATAGCGCGCAAGCCGAAGGCGACGCCGGCCGAGCTCAGCAAGGAGGCGGCCGCGGGCACGGGTGCGGGTGCGAGCAGCGCAGGCGCGGGCGGCGCGGAGCAGGCGCCGGCTGAGAAGTCCAAGAGCAAGCTCTGGCTCGTTCTGGCGGCCATGGGCCCCGGCATCATCACGGCCATGGCCGGCAACGACGCCGGCGGCATCTCCACCTACTCCACGGCCGGCGCCACCTTCGGCTTCGGCACGCTGTGGGTCATCCCCATCATGTGCGTGCTGCTCATCGTGGTGGAGATCACCGCGGGGAAGATGGGCGCCGTCACGGGCAAGGGGTTCGCCGCGCTCATCCGCGAGCGCTTCGGCATCCGCCTGACCGCGCTCGCCATGCTGGCGCTGCTCGTGGGCAACGTGGCCACCACGTTCTCCGAGTTCGCGGGCATCGCAAGCGGCATGGAGATGTTCGGCGTGTCGAAGTACGTCTCGGTGCCGGTGGCGGCGTTCGCCGTGTGGCTCCTGGTGGTGGGCGGCTCGTACAAGCGCGTGCAGAACGTGTTCCTGGCGTTGTCGCTCGTGTTCGTCACCTACATCGTGGCGGCGTTCATGGCGCAGCCGAACTGGGAGGAGGCCGCGCTGGCCACGGTGGTCCCGCACCTGCAGGGCCAGGCGAGCTTCATCTCGCTCGTCATCGCCATGGTCGGCACCACCATCGCACCGTGGATGATGTTCTTCTCGCAGAGCAACGTGGTGGAGAAGGGCCTCACGCCGAAGGACCTGTTCTCGCAGCGCGTCGACGCGGTGTCGGGCACCATCGCAGCGTGCCTGGTGGCGTGGTTCATCATCGTGACCACGGGCGCGGTGCTCTTCCCCGCCGGAATCCAGATCGACAGCGCCGCCGACGCCGCCCGCGCGCTCGCCCCCTTCGCCGGCCAGTACGCCGAGGCGCTGTTCGCCATCGGGCTCGTGGCCGCGTCGTTTCTGGCGGCCTGCGTGCTGCCGCTCACCACGGCGTTCGTGATCTGCGAGGCGTTCGGCTGGGAGGCCGGCGTGTCGTTCAAGTGGAAGGAAGCGCCGCTGTTCAAGAGCATCTTCACGTTCGTGATCGCGTTCTCCGCGCTCGTGGTGCTCATCCCGAACATCAACCTGCTGTCGGTGATGCTCACCGCGCAGTTCGTCAACGGCGTGATCCTGCCGGTGCTGCTGGCGTTCATGGCGATCATCGCCGCCGACAAGCACGTCATGGGCGAGTTCCGCTCGAAGCTGGTGTCGAAGGTGCTGCTGTGGGCCACCGTCGTCGTCGTGGCCGCCCTCACCGTGGCCCTCTTCGTGATGCAGCTTCTGGGGATGGCGTAAGGGGGCGCGAGCAAAAGCTCGCGGGGATAAGTCGCAGGGCGCAGACTTGACGCAGGGCGCAGCGCGAGCGGACGCGCGCGGCAACAGGACGCGCCCCCTCCCCCTTATTCGAACAGCTGGTCGAGGGTCATGCCCTCGAAGTAGGCGACGTAGCTCTCGAGCACGCGCTCGTAGGCGCGGCGCACGTCGGGCGCGATCGCGGCGTTCGCGCGCTGGTCGCGACGCATGCGCGTGGAGTCCTTCGCATCCTCGTCGAGCGCCTCGATCACCTGCAGAAGCGTGATCTCAGAAGGGTCCTTCGCCAGGCGGTAGCCGCCGTTCTTGCCCGGGCGCGCCTCGATGATCCCCGCGTTGCGGAGAAGCTGCGCGAGCTGGATGAGGTAGTCGCGCGGAATGGACATGTCCTGCGCGATGTCGCGCGACGAGCAGGTTCCCCCCTGCGCGGCAAGGTACAGAACGGCGCGCAGCCCGTAGTCTGTCGAGGCCTTGAGTTGCACAGCACCCTCCTAACGTAAGCGTTTGGAAAGACTGTACCTGAGAAGAGCCCCGCAGCCGGCTGCGCGCCGCAGGTGTTTCTAAGTTGTAAGCAAGGGCGCAGTTCGCGAAGGGCAGGCGCGGGCTAGGGCGGGCGCCGCATTCGCGCCTGCCGCCCGAGCCCGCCGCCCGCGGACGCCCACTGCCCGCAGGCTCCCTCTTCGCTTCGCGCTAGCTCGCGGCCGTCTCCGCCTCGAGCTCGCGCTCGTACTCGCGGTCGGTCGCGCCCTTCACGCTCGGCGGCTTCACGTCGAACGGGACGCTCGGCGTCACCAAGCTCACCAGCGGCACCACCGCCAGCGACAGCAGCATGCACAGCGCGCCGCAGTTGATGGGGCTCGCGATGAGCGGCGTGCCTGCGAAGCCCATGCCCATGTTGACGGCCGTGAGGCCCACGCCGATGACGAACGAGCACCACACCGACGCCTTCGAGATGCGCCCGGAGTACAGGCCCCACAGGAAGGGGCCGAGGAACGAGCCGGCCAGCGCGCCCCACGAGTAGCCCATGAGCTGGGCGATGAACACGATGCTCGAGTGGTACTGCAGGAGGGCGATGGCCGCCGACAGCACGATGAACACCACGAGCAGGCCGCGCATGCACACGAGCTGCCTCTTCTCGGACATGTCCTTCACCACGTTGCCCTTGATGAGGTCGATGGTCAGCGTCGAGGACGACGTGAGCACCAGCGACGACAGCGTCGACATGGACGCCGACAGCACGAGCACGATCACCAGGCCGATCAGCACGTCAGGCAGCGTGGAGAGCATGGTGGGGATGATGGAGTCGTAGATGGGCGTGCCGTTGGCGGCGTACTCGATCTGGTCGGCGTACAGGCGCCCGAAGCCGCCGAGGAAGTACGAGCCGCCGGCCACCACGAACGCGAACAGCGTGGAGATGATGGCGCCCTGCTTCACCGCCGGGCCGCTCTTGATGGCGTAGAACTTCTGCACCATCTGCGGCAGGCCCCACGTGCCGAGCGAGGTCAGGATGACCACGCCGATGAGGTTGAACAGGTCTGGCCCGAAGAAGCTGATGAACGCGCCTTGCATGTCGGTTCCCGGCGCCTCGATCTGCGAGAGCGAGATGACCGCCTCGGAGAAGCCGCCGTTGCTCATGATGACCGCCACGATGACCGCCGTGATGCCCAGGAGCATGACGATGCCTTGGATGAAGTCGTTCATGACCGTGGCCATGTAGCCGCCGACCACCACGTACACGCAGGTCACGATGGCCATGCCGATCACGCACACGTCATAGGGCAGGTTGAACGCCATGCCGAACAGACGCGACAGGCCGTTGTACACGCTCGCGGTGTAGGGGATGAGGAAGACGAAGATGATGGCCGCGGCCGCGATGCGCAGGGCCTTCGACTGGTAGCGCTTGCCGAAGAACTCCGGCATGGTCTGCGCGCCGAGGCGGTGCGTCATCTCGCGCGTGCGGGGGCCGAGCACCCACCATGCCAGAAGCGAGCCGAGGATCGCGTTGCCGATGCCCGCCCACGTGGCCGCCAGGCCGTACTTGAAGCCGAACTGCCCCGCGTAGCCGACGAACACGACGGCCGAGAAGTAGCTGGTGCCGTATGCGAACGCGCTCATCCACGGGCCGACGTTGCGCCCGCCGAGCACGAACCCGTCCACCGTCGAGGTGGTCTTGCGGCAATACAGGCCCACGCCCACCGCGATCGCGATAAACACGAGGACCAGGAGGATCTTTACTGCCATTGACTTTCCTTCTTCTTGTGCGCGCCGCGTGGCGGCGCATGGTCGAACAGGTCTTTCTTGGGAAGGCGCACACGACCTCTGCCCCGAAACGAGTGCAAAAAAATAGCACCGGGGCAAAACCCGTGTGCTACCAATATCGATAGTATCGCTGGGAGATCTGGGCGCAGGACGACTTCTGAGCGAAGTGCTCGCTCATGATGGCCTGCTCAGCTTCGCCGGTACACTTCTGCGCGAAGTGCTGCGTCATGATGGCGCATCCGTCGACGCTCGCAATGCCGGTATGTCCTTTCAGGGAAAACATGTCGTTCACTTTACCATATTAAAGCGCTCCGCGGGAGAAGAAAATGCGAAGCGCTGACGTGCTTCGCATCCCCTGTGTCATCCTGAGCGCAGCGCCCGCAGGGCGCGGAGTCGAAGGACCTGGTCGCAAGCCAAGTGGACATGCGGGCGCGCCGCGCCCGGAACCAGATCCTTCGACTCGCTTCGCTCGCTCAGGATGACATGAGAGACGATGCTCTCTCTCGGGATGACACGAGGGAGGGCATCGTAGCGAAGGGGGTCATAGAGAACTATTCGAAATCTCGATCTCCGCGTTCTATTGTTTCTGGTTATCTGATAACCTGAAACAAGCAGGGATCTTCTTTCAGGTTGTCGGCAGAGATGTTGTCGGCGAAGGAGCTCGACATGGGAACCCTTCACGAGGAAATGTGGCTCAGCGAAGGACGCGGGCGGACGCGCGCAGAGCGGCGCAGCGGCGCCTACTCCTACTATGTCCCGACGCCCCTCTCCAAGCTCAAGGTCCTGCTCGAGCCTGACGTCGTGGGTGATGTCAGCCGTGCTGAGATCGCCATCGCAAGGCTCAACGAGCAGGCGCTGGCCCTCCACAGCTCCGAGGGAATAGCCCGGCTGCTCCTCCGAGCCGAAGCGGTGTCCTCGTCTCACATCGAAGGCCTGAGCATCGGGACCCGGCGCCTGCTCAGAGCGGAGATGAAGAGAAGCGGCGTCATGATAAAGAGCGACAGCAACGCCGCCGAGGTGGTGGGCAACATCCACGCGATGGAGAAGGCCATCGCGGCGGCGCAAAGCGAGCAGAAGGTGACCGTCGGCACCATCCTCGACGTCCATCGCAAGCTCTGCGAGAACACGCGCATCGAGAAGTTCGGAGGCATGGTAAGAACCACGCAGAACTGGGTCGGGGGAAACGGGTACAACCCCCTCGACGCCGAGTACGTTCCCCCTGCCCCCGCGCACGTCGAAGCCTTGCTGAAGGACATCGCCTGCTTCTGCAACGACGAGACAACCTCCCCCCTCGTGCAGGCAGCTCTCGTGCACGCCCAGTTCGAGACCGTGCACCCCTTCGTCGACGGCAACGGGAGAACGGGACGAGCGCTCATCCACCTGGTGCTTCGTCGGCGCGGGCTGACGCCGAACCTCGTTCCTCCCCTGTCGCTCGTCATGGCCACGCAGGCGAAAAGCTACGTCAAGGGCCTCACCGACTATCGCTTCTTGGACGATGAGGACCCTGCCGTCGCACAGAGCGGCATCAACGAGTGGGTGTCGTTCTTTGCCGGAGCCTGCCTGACCGCCTGCGAGGAAGCCGAGGCGTTCGAAAAGAGCGCCCGAAGGCTGCAAGACGCGTGGAGGGAAAGGCTCGGATCAGTCAGGAAAGGGTCGGCGCTTGACGCGCTCCTTTCCGAGATGGTGGGAATGCCGCTCTTCACCATCGAAACGGCCAGCACCTCCCTGCACCGTGCGTTTAGCGCAACTTCCGCGGCAGTCGAGCGGTGCGTCGAGGCTGGCATTGTGAAGCCCGTGGGGAGCCAAAAGCGAAACCGCGTTTTCGAAGCGCCCGAGGCCATCGACGAGTTCAACGTGTTCGAGCGGAGGCTCGCGAGCCCTTCAAGTGCGAAGCGCTGACGCGCTTGCTTTTGACGCCATGGGGCTTGGATGCTCCCGTATGCACAGCTCGCTTGCGACCAGATCTTTCGACTGACTCCGCGCCTTTCGGACGCTCCGCCTAGGATGGCATGAGGTGCCTGGCACTCGTGAACTCAAGCGCTTCGCTCAGTGACACGGGGCCTGAGGTGCTCCGCCCGTCGATCGTCGACGACGTTACCGACAACGGTGCTTTTCCATCCACCCCTCAGGTGATCCTGGATGCAAAGAGGCCGTTATCGGCGATTTCCTGGGGAAAGTGGATGCGAAAGCGCCGTTGTCGGTGGTTTTCGGGGCTCGTATCGCCGATAACGAGCATTTTCCATCCAGCTTTCCAGAATGGTGGATGGAAAAGGGGCGTTATCGGTGTGCAGGATGGAAAGAAGGCGTTGTCGCTCGCTCGGGATGACACGAGGAGGGGAGCCTCGCTCGGAATGACGCGAGGGAGGACATCTTGGCGAAGAGGCGCACGAAAGATACGTGAGGAAGGCGTCTGCTCAAAACGCGAAGAAGGCGCCGGGCTTGGCGCCTTCCTCGCGCTCATATCCCTCGCGTTCGACACGATCTTCTTTTAGTAGCGGGAGTCGAAGATTCGCTTGGTCTTCTTCTCTGAGCGCGGGAGCTCGCCCATGGGGACGCCCTTCGCGTCAGGGGTGCAGCCGAGCTTCGCCTTGAAGATCATGGCGAGCTCCTCTTCGCAGCGCGCCTTCTCCTCGCCTTCGAGCGGCGTCTCGAACAGGACCGTGAGCACGTCCTTGCCCGAGATGTTCTCGATCATCACCTGGTACTCGGAGCTGGTGCCGTTGGTGATCTGGATGACCTCCTCCACCTGGGCGGGGAACATGTTGCAGCCCTTGACCTTGAACATGTCGTCGGTGCGGCCCGTCAGCGTGGCGATGCGCGGGTGGCGGCTGCCGCAGGCGCACTCGCCCGGGACGATGTGCGTCAGGTCGTGCGTGCGGTAGCGGATGAGCGGCGCGCCCTCCTTCTGCAGCGTGGTGAGCACGAGCTCGCCTTCCTCGCCGTCAGGCAGGACCTCGCCCGTGTTCGGGTCGACCACCTCGATGTAGACGTAGTCGTCCCAGATGTGCATGCCCGAGTGCTCGTCGCAGCTGATGCCGATGCCGGGGCCATAGATCTCGGTGAGGCCGTAGATGTCGTAGATCTCGATGCCGAGCTCGTTCTGGATGCGGCTGCGCATCTTCTCGCCCCAGCGCTCGGAGCCGATGACGCCCTTGCGCAGCTTCAGGCGGCTGCGGATGCCGCGCTTCTGGATCTCCTCGGCCAGGAGCAGCGCGTATGAGCTGGTGGCGCCGATGACCGTGGAGCCGAGGTCCTCCATCATCTTGAGCTGCTTGTCGGTGTTGCCGGGGCCCATGGGGATGGCCATGGCGCCGAGGCGCTCGGCGCCGAGCTGGAAGCCGATGCCCGCGGTCCACAGGCCGTAACCCGGCGTGATCTGGATGCGGTCGGCGTTGGTGACGCCCGCCATCTCATAGCAGCGCGCGAACTGGATGGCCCAGTCGTCGACGTCCTTCTGGGTGTAGGGGATGATGACCGGCGTGCCCGTGGTGCCCGATGAGCTGTGGATGCGCACCACCTTCTCGTCCGGCACGGCCTGCAGCCCCAGCGGGTAGGCGGCGCGTAGGTCGTCCTTCTCGGAGAAGGGCAGCTTCTCGAAGTCGGCCTGGGTCTTGACGTCGCCCATGTCGATGCCTTCGAACTTCTTGGCGTAGAAGGGGCTGCGCTCCTTCAAGTTGGCGAGCTGCTTCTTCAGCATGTCGAGCTGTGCGGGGGTCATTTCCATGATGGTCTCTTTCTGTGGAGGCCGCGGCGGACATGGGCGCGCGGCGGCTTGACGAACGGAACGCGGCGGCAACGCGGGACGTGCGCTGGAGCGAGCAGATGCGAAGCCGACCGGAGAAATGCGCGGCGCTTCAAACCCGGCGCACGCCGCGCCGAAGCGCAGCCCGCGGGCTTGAAGCTAAAGCCATCGCCCAGCCAACGCGTTGCGCGCGGCGAGCAGAGAAGAGATGTCGTCCATCAGAAGCATGTTCGCTATTGTACGCTAAAGCACCCGCGACGCAACCGGTCGCGAGTGCTTTTTCGGCAAGAAATTGCTGGGAGGATGATCAGCAGGCGCATGCAGAAGCGGAACCGTTTCCCGACGTCGAAGTCTGGGCGTGTTCCGCCTGCAGCTGAATCTTAACACAGAAGCCCTGCCCTGAGAGCGCCCAGACCCCTTCGCAAGAGACGGCCATAACCAGCTCTTCGCGTGCCGTCGCGCTACTGCCCGCCTTGGTGCTGCACGATGCGGTAGGCGTTGCCTACTTGAGCTCCGTTATTGTCGTGGCAGGCTATGACCTCCACGAGGCCCTCCTTGCGAAAACGCACGATGGCGCGATCGACGGTCTTCTCGCTGCAGCCCACAGCATGGGCGATGTCGTTCTTGGTGCACCGCGCCACGCCGTCAAACACCGACAGCTCGGCAATACGTCCGAGGATTCGCTGCTGGGAGTATGTCAGGCGTTTGGCGCATCCTCCCTCGTTCTTTGGAGCCATGCTACCGCAACCCCCTCCGTCGACGGCAAGCGCCAAGGGCGCTCGTCCCGCGGGTCAACGCGAAGAGGCCGGCCTCCTTGCTGTCAACGGCGAACGCCTGCGATGCGGAGATGGGGAAGAGGCGGTCGCACATGCGAGCACAAGGGCCGTTTTTCATTTTGAAGCCCCCCCCCCCGCAGATTTTTCCGACTTTCCAACGGTTCCATCTCCCTGCTCCCATCCTTTCTAGCTAGCTCCAGTAACTCGCTTTTGGGCCAAACCTCGTGCATACTACTGCAAGCAACCGCAAGTGTTTCAATGCTTTTGTAAATGATGTATTTTCTGCGCTAAGCGGAAATTCCCCTTGATTTATTGCACATCCTATGATTTTTTGTCACCCCTCCCCCAAGCCAACCACCTCAGTATGCTGCTTGGCAGCGCGCTACGGGAGGGCTTCACTCCTGCTCTGCTGATGCCTGGAAAAGCCATGCTGCGCAGCCCCGTCAGATCTCAAGCCTGCGCCCGCAGGCGGGCGGCCAGCACGTTGAACAGCACGCCGCACACGGCGAAGGCAAGCAGGTACACCTTGCCCACCGTCGTGGTGAGCACGGCCAGGATGTCGCCCAGGGCGGGAACGGAAAGCACCATGAGCCCCTGGTAGTTGGCGTACGGCACGCGCTCGAGGTCCACGTCGGCGTTGGCGTCGCCCTTGGTCTCAAGAGCGCCTTCCACCACGTTGTTGGAGGTCACGCGATGCACCACCGTGCTGTCCTCGTGGGCGAAGGCGATCACGTCGCCCGCGACCGCGTCAGCGGGATCGCCCGCCGCCACGAACACGGCGCTGCCCACCGGGATGGTCGGCTCCATGGATCCCGACTCGATGCGCATGACCTGGACGCCAACTGTGCGCGGCAAGACGGCGGGCAGCAGCAGCGCTATCACGCTTACCAGTATGAGTATGCCGGCGCAGTTGCACGCGGCAGCCGCAATGCGACGGCCGCGCGCCTTCGACGCCGATGATCGCCCGCTGCGCACCATCGCCTCCGCAGATCGCACGCTATCCCTTGCGATTAGCGTCGCGCGACCGCCTGCGCATGACGACGAAGCGCCACGCGACGACGCCGACGATCGCAAGCACCAGGCAGGCAACTGCGATGCCCACCGGCGAGGCGAGGCCCCACAGCACCTGCGACTTCCCGTCGGCGGCGTTCGCAGCAAGCGGAACGGCGCTGTCATCGATGGAGGCGATCTCGGCGGGCGCGTCGGACAGGGGCACGCCGTCTGAGGGGATGTCGGTCGTGGGAGCCGGGTTCTGCTCGACAGCGCCGTCCTGGCCGTCCTGGCCGGCGGCATCCGTCGCGCCCGTCCCAGCGCCCGCAGCGCCCGCTGCGCCAGCGGCACCAGCCGCACCAGCACCAGCGCCGGCCGCGCCTCCCTCGCCCTCGCCCGCAGCCACAGGTGTGTACACGAACGTAAACGCGTTCTTCGACTCATCTTCCGAGAGGGTGCCGCTCAAGTTGTACGCCTGGGGCCGATAGCCCTCGATGTAGCGGTACGCCACCACCGGGCGGTCACCCACGTTGCCCTCGTAGCGCTGCGCGGGCGCGAGCTCGCGCCCGCTCTCGTCCACGTAGGTCACCGTGTAGTACGTGACCGAGCCCTTCATGCCATAGGCGACCACCAGGTCAACGTCCTCGTCAACGATGAAGGACGACGTGTTCGCCACGGCGAGCGCCGTGTCGTTGTCGCGCCCGGCGAGCTTGATCCCCTTCACATAGTACTTGCTGTTGTCGGAAACGCGCACCATCTCAGGATGGAAGCTCCACCGCGCACCTGCGGGGATGTTCGCGTATATCTTGCAGCCCTCGCCATCGACCATGCCCTGGTTGCCGGCGAACACGCGCACCGTGTACGTGTAGTCCGCCTTGCCGTTCGCAACGCCAGCAGCGTCGACGGCGTCGGCGGCATGGGCGACGCCGGGGCACAGCGCCCCGCACAGAGCCAGCGCCGCGAGGAGGGCGCCCGCCGCAGCCAGCAAGGTCATCCGAGCACCCGCCAAGGCGCCCCCGCGCAGACGGCGCGAAGCCGCGCCTGCTCCGTTAACTCGGTCAGCTCCGCTAACGCCTCGCATGCTCGCCTTCCTTTCCCGCCGTCTCCTGCTCGCGCCTCCAGTATCGCCCGAGCAGCGCCATCACGAACAGCATCGCGCCGACTACGCCCGCAAGGACCAGAAGCAGGATCATGTTCGTGCGATCACCCGTCTGCGGAAGCATCGATCCCAGAGGGCCGCTTGACCCCGGCGGGTCAAGCGACACCGACGGCGAGCCGGGCGTTGCCGGCGAGCCGGGCGTCGCCGCCAGCTCCACCGCGAACTTCATCTTGATGTCGGCCAGCGTGTCCTGGTAGGCGTTGTTGTTCGTCTCCCCGTCAAGGGACACCTGCAGCGTGACCAGGCCCTGCTCGTCCGACTTCAGCGTGTCGAGCATCAGGAAGCCCTCAAGCGAGCTGGTGGCCTCGTGAAGGCCCTCGCCCGAGCTGCCCACGGACTCGCCGCCCACCTGGTCGCTGCTGAACAGCGTCTTCTCCTGGCCGGACGGCCCCTTGTACGTGAGCACGTAGCCGTAGCCGCCGCCGTGCGCCACCGACACGGACGCCTCCAGCGACCTGATGACCTCGTTGGCGAGGTACCAGTCGGTGGTGGCCGCGTGGTCGTTCTTGATGGTCACGGCCACGGTGTTGACGTCACCCGGCTGCATGTCGGACACCGCGTCAGCGAAGTTCATGTTCTCGGGCGCGTGGACCATCTTCTCGTCAGGCGTGAAGGTCACGCTCCAGTCGGTGCGCCCGTTGTACTCGACAGCGTGCGCCGCACCCGTTGGCAGCGCGGCCGTCACGCAAGCAGCGCACAGGGCGAACGTCGCCAGCGCCGCCAGCATCAGGAAGCCCATCGCCGCGCGAGCGCCCTGCCGCACGCCCTGCCGTGCGCGCATGCCAGCGCACGCACATGCCAGCACGCTGCCGCAAGCTCCCGCGCGAGCGCCCTTCTCTCTCCTCAGTCCCATAGTCAAAGCCTCCTTAGCCCAGGCTCAGCCGGTCGCCCGACACGACCACGTCCGCACCCCAGGCGCTCTTCGCGGCATCCTGGGCGTTGTGGTCCTGCACCGCCTCCACGCAGGCTTCCACGCAGAAGGTCAGGCCGTCGTAGTCGTACGTGGTGGTGATGACGGTGCCCTCGCCCGTTGCGCTCTCGGTCTGGGTCACGCGGCTGCTCACCGCCTTGTCGATGGTCAGCGCATCGGCGAACAGCGGCGCCACCTCACCAGGGGCGAGCAGGCGCGAGCAGTACAGCACCGTGCGCTCGGCGGTCGAGGCCGCCTCGTCCACCAGCCACGCGTCGCCGACGTTCACCAGGTTCAGGTCGATCAGGCTGGGAGAGACGTCCGTGCGCTTGGCACCCTGCTCGTCCACCCAGTACCGCGTCACGGTCACGCGCACGAACTGGCTGATCGAGCCCGTGTTCTGCACCGTCAGGCGCTCGTCGTAGGCAACGCCGGGCACGAGGCGGTCGCCAGGCGCGATCATGTGCTCGAGCAGCCGGCCCTCGGCGCCGCGGTACAGGTAGTCGCCCGTCTCGTCAGGCTCGACGAACGGCACCTGGTCGGGCAGCTTCGTGTTGGTCTCGTCCCAGTTGTTCTCGGAGAGGTAGTCGCGCCACGCCACGGGCACATCGTTCTCCAGCAGCGAGACGCCGATGTTCTTCATCTCAACGTGGGTCATGTAGTCCTCGGAGAAGTAGGTGAGCGCCGCCTGCGCCGAGCCCACCCCGGATATGCCGAGCAGCAGCACCGCTGCCACGAACAGCGCCAGGGTCACCTTCTGCTTGGCGAGGACGTCCTTCAAGCGCTCCATCAGCGCTCACCTCCCTCGGATGCGTCGCCCGCGCTTCCGGTCTCGAGCTTCACGGACCAGTCGGCGCGCTCAGGCTCCACCGCGATGCCGTCGGGCTGGTACTGCGCGGGCGTGGTCTCGTAGATCACCACCACGTTGAACGCGTCCCCTGGCTGCGGAGCCGCCCCCGTGCCCATATCCGACGTGGGCACGTCTCGAATCATCAGGTCAAGCGCTGGCGTAGTGGCCCCGGGGTCCAAGATCCCGTTGAAGTAGTAATACCCGTCAGCGGCGAGGCTCCAGTTGGTGGCGCCGCCGGGCTCGCTGTACGTGATGGGGTACTTTTCCGGGCCATAGGCCCTCACGCGCACGTACACCGCCTCGTCAGACGCGGCATCGCTCTGCACGGTGACCGACTTCGTCCAGTTCGCGAACTCCTCCTCCACCGTGGTGGTGTCGCCCAGCTCGAGCGTGTACCCGCCCTTCGCCTGGCAGTACGTGGTGAAGTACGCGCTCGCCGCGCCCACTCCCGCAACCGCGATACACATGACGGCCACGGCGAACAGCGCAGCCACCCCGGCGAAGCGCGCCTTCCCGCAAGCCTGCGCGCTCGGCCTCTCGCACGATAACGCCTTCACAACTCCCCCTTCCCGCTAGTCCTCAGACGCCGGAGCGCCATGACTGTAGGCGGGGGAAAGCTCCCAGCCGCCTTTGCCGTATGCAAAGCTGTTGGTCACCGACCCGCCGTGCACCTTGGTGTTGTCGTTGGTGTTGGCGAAGCTCACCTGCGCCACCTCGTCGGCCGCTATGACCGCCGTTCCCTCGGAAGCGCCCGCCACCTGGTAGGACGCGCCCGAGTACACCTCGCGCACCGTCACGGTGGCACCCACCGGAATCTTGTTCTCGATCAGGGCGCTCTTGCGGCCCGGCTGGTTGAACGTGATGGAAACCACGTCGTCGTAGACCTTCTTGCCGCTGACGTCGACGGCCTGCACGCTGAACACGAACGTGGCCGCGCTGTCGACGCCGGTGCCGTCGGTCTCGAAGCGGTCGAGCGCCTTCACGATCTCAAGCGAGCCCATGCGCGGGCTGACCTGCGGCTTGAGCATCGTATGGGCGCTGTAGCGCCAGTCGGCCCCGCTGGCGGTGGTGAGCGCCTGCCCCGCAGCCGCCTCGCGCGTGGGCAGCGACATGAGCACCGGCTCGAAGGCGCACTCCCTCAGCGCCGAGTACGCCACCGTGGCCGTCTTGCCATCTGGAAGCGTAGTGGCGTAGTCGTCTGCGGAAAGATTGGCCCCGTGCGCTACCAGCAGGTACAGGCCGCTGGGAAGCTGCAGGAAGTCAGCCTCGCACGCTGCGCCCTCGCCGCCCGCCGCGATCATGTCGGCATGAGGCGCGCTTGCGAGCGTGGGCTCAGGCGAGCGCAGGTCGGCGAGCGCGGCGGTCAGAGCCGCTTGCGCGAAGGCCTGCGAAGCCTGCGTGGCCGCGGCGCTGTCCTTCGACTCCATGGCCTTGTTCAGCGCCGCAACGTCAAGGTTTGCGAAAGGCCCGCCCTCGACCGGCGCGTAGGCGTAGGCGTCGTAGCCCTGCACCTGCTCGGCGCGCGCCACCAGGTAGGCGTCCACCTGGATGCCGGCGTCGGAGCCCGTGAAGGATTGGGGATCCTCCAGAGCGGCCGTCACCTTGAGGCTGCTGTCCTTGGACAGGTCGAGACTGGGCTGAGCCGCAGACGCCAGGCCCGCCGCAGCCAGCAGGCACAGCGCAGATGCGGCCGCGGCCGCCAAGCAGGCAAGCCACCTGCCCTTCCACGTGGCAGCAGAAGCGTTACCTTTCATGGTCTTCCCTCCTTGCGTCGGGGTTGTCAGCATTTGGATGCTCGAGTTCGGGCGCGATCGACACCGCGCGCTGGTCTTCCTCGGTCAGGCGCGCGGGCTTGCGGCGACTTGCCACCAAGAGCCCCACGAGCGCCAGAAGCAGGATCGGCACGGCCACGGCAGGCGCCATGATGTGGATGGGTACGCGCCGCGCGTCGCTTTCGCCGACCAGGTCATCGGGAATGCCGTCTACCCGGTGCCCGCGCACCAGCAGCCGGTGCGTATTTATGCCATACGGTGTGCAAGTTTGCAGGGTGACGAACTCGGTGCCATCTTCAGACGCAAGCGCCTCAAGCTGCCCAGGCTCCACGATGAGCACCTGGTCAACCTGGTAGAACATCTCATTTTCCAGAACGGTTATGCTGAAATAGTCGCCTTCGTGAATTTCATCCAAGTAGGTGAACAGCACCGCCGAGGGAAGCCCACGATGCGCAGATACCACCGGGTGCGTGCCTGCATCGCCTGTCGGGAGGTGCGAGCCCTCCAAATGACCCGCCGACGTTTGCAGCGTACCCTCTTCGGTGCCGTGGTAGATGGGCAGCCTCACGTCAATTTTGTCGACCGTTACGTACCCAATCAACCCGTCGCCCGTCACGTTGAGGGCCTGCTCGTATTCCCCGTTGATGCTGGGAGCGCCGCTTAAGCGATCGGGCAGCGCGTCCAGCTGCGCGTTGTAGTCCCGCGCTTGGGCAACTAAAGTTGCCTTTTCTTCCTCAGTGAGTGCAGCCACGACTTCCTGGTATCCTTCGATGGCACGCGTAGCGTGCATTGAGTTCCACCAGTCGCTTACCGCCGGATAGCAGAAAATGCCGATGCCCGCGATGAGCACCAGCGCGATGATGACGCTGGAAAGCGATACGCGCCGCTTCTTCTTGGGAGGCTTGCTGTTTGTAGCAGTAGCAGCATCAGAGATCATATCGTCAGAGGAACTATCAGGCGCCAACGTGCTTTGGCCACCAGCTACATAAGCCGAAGCGGCTGCGCCTTGCGCACTAGGCGCAGAAACAGACACAGGTGCGCCTTCGCTTTCAGATGATATGTTCTTTCGCTTAAACACGGTGAAGAACAGCCGCTCCTTGCGACACGGTGGTTGGTCCTATGCGTATGTTTCGTTGGTTGATTTAGCCGGAGCAATAAGCTCCGTTGCTCGCCGCGCGCCAACGTGAAGGCATCAACCGACGCGGCAAGACGGGAGCGGCAGACCCGCTCCCGTCCGTAGCTTGCGGAGGAACCGCAAAGAGGGAGGTGCTACGCCGTATGCTTAGCAGAACGACGCTTGATGATGAAGGCAGCCAGAGCGCCCACAATCAGAATCCCGCCACCCACATAGAAGATCGTGGTACCGATACCACCAGTGGAGGGAAGCAGGGCGCCTGTATCGTTGGCAACGTTTTCCGTCTTGGTCAGAGGCGTGAGATCCGAACTCGTTACAGCGCTATCACCATTGATAGTTACCTCAACACCTTGATCCAACTTGTTATAGCCATTAGGAGCTTGGGTTTCTTCAAGCGTATACGTGCCATCCTTAAGACCAGGGAATTCAACTTTACCATCGCGTTGGGTTGTCTTGGATGTAGCGTTTTCTAGACTAACCCACTCAACCTTGGCCGGATTGCCACCAGAAGCCGCTGTGTACTTGTAGTATAAATTATTGGAATTCTTCAACACAAACGTGGCATAAGCAAGTGTCTTCCCCGTATTGCCAGTTTCATGCTTGTTCACAACAATCTTGGCAGAATATACCTTCTCTTCGTCAGTCAAAGTTCCGTGTTGGGTGCTATCCGAAGGATCGTTGCTGTAGCTCAACGTTGCATGGTTGTTATCAGTCTTGGCAACAGCATTGTCGTTAACGGTAGCAGAGTAGGTAATGAAGATGTACTCGCCAGCCATACCAGCCGTATTCATTTCCACTGGCTTGAAATTGACTCGAAAAGCAACATCCTCGTTTCCATTAAACGATTTAGCGCCCGTGGTTATTTTCGTATAGTAGCTATCGCCCAACTCGCTGTCGGCTTCAGTCAGCACATCATCTTCAGAAATGTAGATTTTGATACTGCTCTCATTAAACGTGAGACCTTCGGTCATTTTGTCGGTAATCACATAATCGAAAGTATTATATGCAGACGTATTGGGGACTTGACCCTCAATGGTATATTTGACCTCCTGGCCAACCTCTACGCCGTCAGTATCACCTACATTGTCAGTTTTATCAAACGGAATCTCGTTCTTATCTTTTATGACTGCCTTAGGATTAGTGGAGTCAACTGTAATAACTGCGCCACTGTCCGTAGTTACAACATAGTAACCATACTCAAGACCTTCGAAAATTAAAGGAGTGGTTTCGCATTTTACTTTAGGTTGTACCGGAGTCAAGTTAGCTACAGCGTAGGCTTTTATAGCAGCTATGGCATCCGGGCTCAAAGAATTGCTCACCGCACTGATGTTACCTGCGCTGTCTTTCACAAAATAGCTATCCAGAGCCTCCGGAATATCTCCGGTATAGGCGATAGAATCGGACTTACCATCGTCGTTACTATCCGCAGCAACTGTAGCACTAAATAGCTTATACACAGAGTAGGTTTTATCAACTTTTGCGTTCTCGATAGTGATAGACGCCTTGTCGGATGCGGCGATGCCAACCGTCTGCGCTACAGCTGCGGAGGGCACGAGCAGGGCCGCCATGAGCACAGCCAGTGCTAAGCTTGTTAGTTTTTTTAACGCGGATTTCATCTCTTTCCCTTCAATCGTAGTTCGGTGCCGAAGCACCCCTTCCTTCGCCGCTTGCGCGGCTTGTCTCATCTTAGGGAGATGCCCCTTCCTCTCGTTCCCTATAATTCCTCCTTTCGCGTTCGTTTCTTATTCTTCATCTATCTCACGCCAAGGATTTTCACCTGGTCAATTGCTTTCTTTCTGCCCGCGACGTGCGGAATACTCGTCGCAGACCTCCCGCTTTACGCCCGTCGTAACCCTTGTGCGTTGCGCCTGTTGGAGCCTCGCCTAACTCACCGGGCCGAAGCGGTTCAGCGGCCAGACGCGGAGAGCGAGCTTGCCCACCATGTCATCGGGCGACACACACCCGATCTGGCTGCTGCGGCTGTCCACGCTCGTTTGGCGATGGTCGCCCATCACGAAGTGCTTGCCGTCGGGCACCTGGAACGGCAGCTTGATGTCGCACGTTCCGAGCGCCTTGTCGGTCACGTAGGGCTCGTCCAGCTCCTCCCCGTTCACCGACACGTTGCCGTCCTTGTCAATGTCCACCCAGTCGCCCGGGCCCGCGATCACGCGTTTCACCAGCACGTTGTTGTTGTGGTAAAACGCCACCACGTCACCCTGCTGCAGGTCGCTCACGCCCAGCGTCATCACCACGTCGCCGTCTTCCAGCGTGTCGGTCATGGACGAGCCGCTGATCACCAGCGTGGGCAGCATCAGCACCGCCGCGAGCACCGCCACCGCCGCCACCACCACCAGGCCCAGGATCGTGCTGGTCGTGATGCGGCGCTTGGTCTGCCGGCGTCGCTCGCGCTCGAGCTCGGCTTTCACCGATTCGGTGTTCACGAACACCGTCTGGCACGTGATCTCAGCCGGGGTCACCGCCTGTCCGTCATCGCTCACGCATCAGCCGCCTTTAGGTTGTCAGCGGGCGAGACAGGGGACGGTGCGTCCCTGTCCTGGCTGCCGTCAGCCGCTTGCACGGGTGCTTTCGCGGGGGTTTCCGCTTCGTGATCGCTGCTGACCGCGGCCCACGCTGCCGCACCTCGCCCGCCTTCGGACGAGGTGGCCGCTGTCGCACGGGCAGGCTGGCCGTCGAGATCCCCGCACACCTCCTGCAAGCTGGCGATATACCAGTCCGCCGTGGCGTTGAACGCCTCGAGTGCGCTGCGCACGCCCTTGGCCGCGTTCGCGATGATCCGCGCGTGTCTTTGCTCTTCTTCCTTCGACACCTCCAGTTCATCCAGTCGCGCCTGCATCAGCGCGATGCGCTTGTCCTTATCATCAAGGCGCCCCTTCAGGCGCTCGATTTGCTCGTCCTTGGCGTCGAGCTTCTCACGCAGCCGCGCGTTGAGGCTGGTGCAGCGCTCGAACTCGTCCGCAACGTCGCGCAGGTAGTCCTGCAGGCGCTCGGCGTCCTTGCTTTGCGTCAGCAGCAGCTGCAGCAGGTCTTCGCGGCTGAGCCGCGAGAGGTCGCGCGACTTCGTGACGATGACGCTCTCCAGGGAGGGAGCGCTCATGGCCTGCTCGGCTGCGAGATCGGCCGACTGGTTGGCGAGCTGGTTAGCCGGCTGGTCAGCGAGCTGATCGCCGTCCGACCATTCGGCCGCTGGTTGCACCGGCTGATCAACATCAGACCGCTCAGCTGCCGACTGCGCGTCAGATATTGAGAAGTCGCTCGCCTGAGCCTCAGCCACGGGAAGGGCGGCTGAGGACTCCGCGTCGGTCGGCTGCAGCCCAGCCTCTTGCGCGTCAACTACTGACGTATCGTCCGTCTGAACACCGGTTGTCTGCGCATCAGCCTCTCCGGCATCGGGCGAATTGACTCCCGCTGGCTGCGGCTCAGCCTCTTGCGATCCATCTGATCCCTCTCCAGTTGCTTGGGTGTCGGCCGATCTATGTTCAGTCGCCTGCTCTTCAACCACCTGCTGTTCACCTGCTTGTGGCTCAGTTACTTGCAAGTCGATCGTTTGCACATAGTCCGTCTCGGCCTCAGCCGACTGTTGCTCAACCGCTTTGTCCGTCTTACGCTTCCTGTCGAACAAACCCATGAGTTCCTCACCTCCGTTCCCTGTTTTCCGTGCTTTTGCCTGTGCGTTTTGCCGAAATCGGCATGGCTATCGCTGGCACCCGAGTTTCGAGTGCATACGTTTGTATGCTTTTTCATTGGATTTGCGCTAGACGCGCACGCCTCGTCGTCGCTTCGCCGCCAACCCCGCGCCCGCGCACGTCATAAGCGCCGCGCCGACACCAAGAAAGGCGCCTACGCCCCCGCCACCAGTTTCGGGCAGCTCGAAGCCTCTCGTGTTCACGACCTTCAACAAGGGCACTGTCTTTTCGACGCCATTAGCTTCTTCGATGGTGGCCTTTCCATCTAAAACCTTTGCAAGTTTTTCGTTTGAGTCCTTAAAAGTTTCGCAGTCGACAATCTTACAGGTAGTACCCATGATCTCACCGTTACTACCAGTGCCATGCTTGAGCTCAATAGAAATTGGTTGGGTCAGCATTGTGTATCCAGCAGGTGCCTGTTTCTCAATCAGCCAATATTTTCCGGCAGGAAGCATATCGGTGGGAACCAAGTCTTTAAACTCGATTCGCCCAGTATTAGAGTCAGAAACCATATCTTCTATGTTCACCTTCACATACTTCTTAAGCTCAGACAGACCCGCGACTGAATCGCCCGTCTCGCCTTCCAAAGCTTCCCGATACAGATCAAACGCGGCACCCGGAAGCACGGAAGGTTTCTCCTTGCTGTCATCCGTCTTCTCTAGCACGAAGTCACAACTTGTCGCCTGGATGACAGGGTTATCGTATTCAACCGTTGTCAAATCGACGTCATCACTCTTTTTGTATTTCAGCGTTGCTTTGGCGTTTGAATAGAAGCCGGACTGTTCAGAACTGGTATTGTTGTCACGATAATCTGTCCCTTTATCACCTTTCACTTCAGCACCGTTTTTGAGATACTTATCACCGCTGTCGGCAAACTCGATATACGCCTTATCGCTAGCCTTCACATTAAAGGAAAGCGTGTATGTGCAACTCGGATCCAATTGGTATTCACTATTAAACGTAGCGGTTACTCTCTTTGTCCGGTTTCCCTTACTATCCGTTACGTCTTCGGCCTTGACGCTTTCTACAATAGGAACCCCTTTGCTCAATTGGGCAGAATTGGTATATTCACCCTGCTCACTCACTTCGCAAGGCCAAAGGGTAATGGGTTCTTGATCCGCCTTGCTCATGGTCACCTTAATGTCTGGCTGATCCATGTAATAGTCCACATAAGTACTCAAGGTGTCCTCTATTATCAGATTGCTCACCTTGGAGCATTTGACAAACTTTCTCAGAGCACTTTCTAGCTCGCTTGCATTACTAGCGGGGAGATAGGCTCCGTGACCGTTTGTCGCCATATATTGCAATGTTGCAGGATCAAGGGACTCCAAACCCTGTAGTAATCCACTGTCGGGAATAATGCCGATGGTATAAGCGTGAACGTCTTTAGTAGCATCATCTTTTAGAAACACATCTCTGATGTACTTTTGGGTATTTGTTTTACTAGGTTCTGTGACTTCTGAACTCGCGTATCCCCAACCGCCTCCTTGCCTAATTCCTTCATTATCGTAATAGATTGTCGGAACCCCATCGGAAAGGAAGATCATCACTTTCTCGTTACTTGATGTGCTAGAGAACAAATCTTTTGCTTTCATCAGAGCGGCACAATAGTTGGTATAACCCGCTGGATAAAGGCCCTTTGCTTTCACATTCACGAATCCAAGATCATCAGAGTTGCCCTTACCAGAGAACCATCCGTCTGGATCGCAGTTGGCACCAAGAGGCTCTACGTTATCTAGGTATTGGTAGTCATTCCCGCCCGTAGATCCAAAGAAGCCCACTACTGCAACCCTGTTCTCTTCATTCATCTTCAAAAAGTTATAGATGAGACCCCCTTCCTTGAGTTGAGGGTTTGCTTCGTAAGCTCCTTTATCAGAGGTCCCGTTTAGTATTTCTCGAACTACCTCATCGCGACATCGTATTTTCAGTCGCTTATTTTCTCGTAATACTTCCAGCGGTTTACCCATACTATCCGATTCGTCCACCACAATTACGAGATCAACAGCGCTTTCTTTGCCTTTTACAGCCGCGTCAAGATAGAGACGGTAAAGGTCAGTTTTATCGATAGGATTCCCTTTGTCGTCTTTTGCGTCATCCAATTCGGTGTCGTTATTCCCCTTGCCATCTCGGAAAGCGTCAATGGTCTTATGGTACGAAACTGCAGCGTCAGGATCAGGATCTAAACTTGGAGAATCACTGCCCGAATTAACCTGCACTACGGGGTGGGGATACGCCACGGTCTGTTCTTCTCCACCTTTCGTGTAGGTAAGCGTTGCCGTCTTGTTTGAATCGAAACCAGGCTGGCCAGAGCTGGTGACATTTCCTTCATAGTCTGTGTTACTGTCGCCAACGCTAGGATCCACATTCGGCTCTACAGATTCGTCGCCGTATTTATTCTCCGCTTTGGGGTGCGTTTCTGCATAGGCTTTATATGCGGCGTAGGCGTGTTGGGTTGTCTTCACGTTGAAAGACAGAGTGACAGTCGCTCCGGGCCGTGGCGCATACGCAGAGTCAAAGTTGGCCGTGACGGTTTTGCCTGAGATTACCAACGGTTGCCTTGAGTCCAAAATACCGGCACCTTCTGGTGTAATTTGACCATCATCGTAAAGTGTCTTCTTGACGCCACCGGCTTCCGTCAAGGTAATTTTGAAATCAGGGGCTGTCGAATGAAACTCGACGTAGTCACTTAAAGTATCCGCAACTGTCAGATCAGAGTACACAGTGTCGAACATCACCTCGTTAAGATCTTTCTTCAAGTCCGCTGTGGTAGTAGTGTTGTAGGATTTCCCACCACCGGAGGTCGCCATTCCTTCCAAACGGCTAATTGCATTAGCGATTGCTTCATCTGAATCCTTTTTTGAACTATCGAGAATACCTATCGTATTAATGATGACATCAGGATGATGCTCTCTGAGTTTATCGAAATACTCATCGGTAATATTACTCGTATTGAACGTATCATCGTATTGTCCATCACCACCCCGAAAATAGGCATCCTCCCATAAGTTTGTACCTTTCGTGATATTGCACGTAGGCTGGCCATCGGATATGAAGAGAACAACTTGCTTATGAGCGCTATCTGCACTGTCCAATAACTTATCTGCTTGCAAGAAACCTGCGCTGTAGTTTGTTGCATTTGCATATATTCCCTTTATGCCAACATATTGCGGCTCTTTCGTCCAAGGCACAAGGATTTCAGCATCATGCTGCCCGTTATCACCAACCACCGCATTTGCTGTCGGGGAGGTAATTGAGTTTTCGTCAAAACCGGCTTCCTCGTTATAGTTTTCACTGGTTACATTTTTGACATCACTATATGCAAAGGGCTTGCTTCCCTGAAAACCTATCACTGCTACTCGGTTCTCGTTGTTCGCTTGCAAAAATTGATAAATCAAGCCGAACTGCTGGTTATCCGACCAGAGAGCCTCGTCGCTAGATAAATCCTGCTCATGGGAATCCCATGTATAATTGCGTTCTTCGGCATAAGCACCATTTAAGATAAGACGAACCGCTTCATCACGATAAATCATTTCGCCTTCGTAATTCTCCATGTCTTTCCCATCTGGTGAGCCATAGTTATAATGCATACTGCCTGACTGATCCACGACAATCAGAAGATCGACGGGCGTTGCTTCTGCGCTCAATTGCGCATCAAGATAGAGACGATAGAGATCTTTTTTCTGATTCTCGTTAGCTATGTTGTCCAAATTTGTATCGGGGTTGTCCACACCATCGCGGAATGCATCAATGGTCTTAAGCGCAGTTATCGACGGCTCACTGCCAGAAACATCGCGTGCATTAATCTGCGTTCGGTTCGCATCGCCCGCATTCAAGACTTGCGGCTTCATGAACACTTCGGAGAAGCTATCCAAAGTAAAGCTAACGTCTTGTCCATTGTCGTTGTTGGTAGTTTCTGCCTGCACCGTTTCCAGCTCGTCGCCAAAATGGACGATTTCATAGGTTATATCCTGCTGCTGACCATCGCAGCTGATGGTCACCTTAACCGGCGCAGCGGGTTCCACTTCCTTATCGCCCACATAGAAGCCCACGTCAAACAGACGAATTCCATCAGCGGGGCCAGCTTCCCAACCGTATTGCGCGGCCGCCTCGGCGTAGCGATCCTGATAGTGCTGGGAATCTTTTGCGTATTCAGTAGCCCGCAGCTCGGCGTTTTCGGGAAGCTGCGCCTCGGGGCCGTAGACCGCCTTCACGGTGTAGCCTTCACCCTCGAAGGTTTGGGTGATTTGGTTATCGTTCTGGCCTTGAGTTTCGCCTGCAGCCATTCGGGCTTCTACTATCTTTTGCAGGGCTTCCGCGTTTTCTGGGACTTCTGCATAACCCAGGATGCTCGCATCGGCGCGCTCGTATTCGATGCTTTGCACCTTGTCGGCGTGGCTTTCCGCATCTTCCACATCGCCCTGGATCACGCGGATGCGATCGGGGTTGTTCTGGTCGGCGGGCAGCAGTTCTTCCACAATGCCCACGTGGTCGGCCAAGGCCGTAACTTCCGCATAGGCGGCCGCCACCTTATCCGCATCCTCTTCCTTGGCGAAGAACACCACGTCGCCCGGTTTGGGCGTGTATTCGCTCTCTACGGGATGATACAGCCCATACTCTTCGCTCTGCAGCGCCTCCAGCCATTCGGAGCACGTCAACTCGACCGGATACTCATCCGCGCCGGCATAGTGCAGGCAGAAGGCCACGAACGGCACGCTCCAGTCTGCATAGGGGTCCCCAGCCCACTCGCCATAGCGGGTGTAGCCCTTGGTGACGCCGCTCTCGTCCGCAACGCAGTTTTGCTGGCTCTCGGCGTAGTCGACCTGCGACTGCGCGACGGCCACCACGTCATTCGGCCAGCTGTTCGTCAGCTCGCTCGGCAGGGTCTTCTTCCAGTCCTCCTCCGTCTCGACGTCGGCATTGGCGTCGGCGACGGCATCGGGCTGGCTGGAGCCCTCGGAGCTCGCGGCATCAGCGCTGGGAGCGGAATCGGGGTCGGGAGCGTCAGCCTGGACCGCGGGCTGACTTTCAGCTTCGCTTGCAGCCAGGCGGGCGGCGTCCATGAGGTCCTGCAGCGCCTGCTTGCTCTCCGGGACTTCCGCATAGCCCAGGATGTGCTTGTCGGCGCGATCGTAGTTAGCGCGCTGCACCTTGTCAGCGTGCTTCGTCTTGTCTTCGAGGTCGCCTTGTATCACGCGGATGCGCGCGGGGTTGCCCTTGTCGTCGGCGGGCAGCACTTCTTCCACGATGCCCACGCTGCTGGCCAGGGCCGATACGCCGGCATAGGCGTCCTCGGCCTGCGCTTGCGCCTGCGCCGCTTGCGTCGCTTGCTCGTCCTGCGCGGCGGCTTCCGCGCCTTGCGACGCCTCCGCATCCTGCGCCGCCGCAGCGTCGGCCTGCGCCTGCGCCTGTGCCTGCACTTGCGCCAGAGCCTCGGCGGCCTGCGTGCGCGCAGTCGCCACCTTTTCCGCATCCTTGTCCGAACCCAGAAACACCAGGTCGCCTGGCTTCGGCTCATATCCGCCCTCCACAGGATGGTACAGCCCGTACTCATTCCCTTGGAGCTTCTTCGCCCATTCGGGGCACGTCATCTCAACCGGGTAGCCGTCCGCCTTGGCATAGTGCAGGCAGAAGGCCGCGAACGGCGCGCTCCAGTCAGCGTAGGGGGTGTCGGCCCACGCGCCGTAGCGGGTGTAGCCCTGCGGGTCGCCGTTCGCGCCCGCGACGCGGTTGAGCTGGCTCTCGGTGTAGTCGAGCTGAGACTGCGCGACGGCCACCACGTCCTTCGACCAGTCGCCGGTCAGGTTGCTGGGCAGGGTTGCCTCCCAGTCTTTCGCCGTCTCGACGTCGGCGTCGGCGTTGTCATAGCAGCTTTGGCTGTGAGTGTGCTCGGGGGTGGTGCAGGTGAGGGTCTTCTCGTAGCACGCGTCGGTATGGGTGTGGCCTGGGGTTTCGGGCTTTTCGCAGACGAGGGTCTGCGTGGACTGGGCAGGCTGGGTCGACTGGGCGGCGGGCTGGGCCGACGCTCCCTGCGCAGCTCCAGAGGCAGCCGCAGACGACTTCGCCTGCTCGGCTGCTTGCGCTGACGCCTGGGCCTGGGGCTTTTCGGATTGAGGCTTCTCGCCCTGCGCAGCCGCAGAGGCTTTGTCCTTGGACGCTGCCGAAGACGCCTGCGCGGCGCTCGAGGCCGCTGCGTCTTTGGCCGCCGGCGCGGGCGTCGACGACACCGCGTAGCAGCCGTTCGCTATCGAGTGCGTGTGAGCTTCCAGCTCTTCCTGCCCGCACTTCAGCGTCTTCTCGTAGCAGGCGTCGGCGTGGGCGTGATCGACGAACCCGCAAGTGGGGTCCCCCGTCATGGCAATGCCCGTGTTCTTCAGCGCCCAGAACACGCCCAAGACGACAAAGACCGCAGCGAACACCGCCACGGTAAGCGCGATTCTCTGCAGTTTTCTATTCTCGCGAGCAGCCTCCAGATAAGCCCGCATAGTACCCAACCACCTTCGTACTCCGTGCCAGCGCACCTGCGACCAAGGAGTACAGATGCACTTGCGCGCTGTCTCGCATGCGCAACGCGGCTCGGTTCGCCGCGAAACGCTGCTTGACCAGCATGTCCAGTGTTATCAGCACAGATGATTGTAAATTAGACGTTACTCCAAGTCCACATGTGGGGAGTAATTGTACCCCCTCCCCCATTATGGGGATTATTTTGTCACCCCTCCCCCAAGAGGAGGAGCGGAGACCCGGATTGAAGACGCGGCTGAGGGCGTGAGGGACGGAGGATGCGGGCGGATGGGAGGCAGGGACTAGATCCTTCGACTCCGTGCCCTGCGGGTGCTCCGCTTAGGATGACATGAGGGAGATTGCTCGCCGGGGTGGCAGAGAGACTTGCTTGCCTGGGACGACATAGGGGTCGTTCGCTCAGCATGACATAGGGGGGTCTGACCGTATTCCCGCCGCGTTTTGCGCGTGCTAGAATCGCTCGTGTACCAGCAAAGTCCGCGCGGGCGGCGCTTCCGAGAAAGGAGCGTTGCCATGGTGAAAATTCTTCATGCCGCTGCTGCGGTCGCCACAATAGCGAACTTCCTCTTGGAAGCTCGGCAAGAAGTTAGAGCCACGCGAACGGATGGCGAGGGAAGAATGTGTGGGGCCAGGGCTAACCGACCCCGCCATTTCAACAGAACCTGCGCCGCCCGGCCCCTTTAGACATGACGGGCTTTGCTGGTACGCCTCTATTATAGCAGCGCTGAGCCTCCGTGGGAATGCGTCGCGGCCCTGTCTTTTCGCGTGTTGCCTTCGACTGCGAGAGCGAGGTGAGCAAAACTAGAGCCAATCCCAGCAGGATCGGCCCTTACAAAACCTCTTCGGTTTTTCACGTGCAATTATGCTCGCAAGCTCAGCTCATCTTGCCAACGACATTCGCCAGAAACGGCAGGTCTTTCGCATAGTTTTTGTTTACATGTTTACATTTCTGATATACACTGCTGGCAGGCGGAAAGGAGGGCGCATGGCGAGCAGGACGTTCTCAAGTCGCGTCGAGGAGGACAAGCTGCGCTTTGCCGACTCCGTCGCGCGGCGCGAGCACGGCATGTCCTTCGGGCAATACTGCGGGACGCTGGTGGTGGACTACATCTGCGAGACGGGCGAGCTGCCGCCCACGCCGCGGGCGCCGAAGCCCCGGCGGGGGATCGAGACCATGAAGGCGCTCACCGCCAAGCACGGCGAGAGCGAGGTGAGCCGCATGAGCGATGCCCAGATCAAGGAGCTGCTGGCGGCGCGCTATGAGTGACAAGCTCCTCATGGACACGAACGTCATGCTCGACCTGGCCATGGCGCGCCATCCCAACTTCGACGCAGCCGTCGCCATCGCCGAGGCCGTCGCCGACTGCGAGGTGTCCGCCTGCGTGTGCGCCACCTCGCTCAAGGACCTCTACTACGTCCTCACGAAGCACATGGGGGAGGCCGACGCGCGCCTCTACGTCCAAGCCGTCATGGAGGACTTCGAGGTGTGCCCCGTTGACCTTGTGACATGTCAGACCGCCATAGCCTCGAACGAGCCCGACTTCGAGGACGGCATCGTGCGCGCCTGCGCCGA
Source organism: Adlercreutzia sp. ZJ473 (assembly GCF_013185065.1). Taxonomy (GTDB): domain Bacteria; phylum Actinomycetota; class Coriobacteriia; order Coriobacteriales; family Eggerthellaceae; genus CAAEEV01. The sequence goes on from NZ_JAAVTO010000017.1 coordinate 38,042, forward strand.
GGCCGCCCAAGTCGACTTCATCATCTCGCGCGACGAGAAGGCGTTCGCCCGCTCCCGCATCAAGCGCCTCAGCGCCCAGGAGTACGTGGAGCATTTCCTCTAGGCTGGCAGCCTGTTTGCATCCTCCGCAATCTGGCGAGCAGCTTTCAGCTGCGCGATTATGACGTTGGCGGCACGCCCGCTCGTTAACGTACGGAAAGAGTTGCGAGGGTCTTGTCCACAGCTTGCAGGTTCATCTCCACGAAGCGCGGCTTCACGCAGGCGGCGAGCGCGCCTTTCAGCTCCTCGACCGTGACGGGGATGTGGTCCTGCGCGATGGCGCAGGTCAGAAGCACGGTGTTGAGCGCCTTGCGGTTGCCCGCCTGCTCCGTGAGGGCTGCGTCGTCAACGGGCACGAGCACCTGGCGCGCGCCGAGGGCGCCTTTGATGCCGCGCAGCACGTCCGCCGCTCGATAGGGCTCCTTCGACAGCGCCGCCGTCACCGGCTGCACCGGCGTGGTGGCCGTGACCAGCACGCCGTCAGGCGCGAGGAAGGGCAGCACGCGGGCCGCCTCGCCGGGCTCGAACGCGATCACGAGGTCAGCCGTGCCGCGCGTGAGCAGCGGCGCGTGCACCTGCTCGCCGTCGCTGCCCATGCGCACGTGCGAGATCACGCTGCCGCCGCGCTGCGCCATGCCGATCGTCTCGGCCGTGCGCACCTGCCAGCCCTTGCTCTGCGCCGCCTGCGCGAGCACCTTGGCGGCGAGCACCGTGCCCTGGCCGCCCACGCCCGTCAGCAACACGTTGATCATCGGGCGCCTCCTTCCGCTACCGCGCTTGGCGCGCCCTGCGATCCTGCCGACGCCTTCGCGCCTTCTGTTGCCGCCAGCTCCTTCGCGCCTTCCGTTGTCGCCGGCGTCGCTTCCTCATTCGCCCCGTTCGCCGCCGCCACCGTAATCGCCTCGAAGGGGCACACCTGCGTGCACAGCGCGCAGCCGTTGCAGAGGCTCGCGTCCACGAACGCCTGACCGCGGCCCTTGCTGCGCGGACCCTGCGCGTCGGCGTCGAACCCGATGCCCGGGCAGCCGATCTCGGTGATGCACTTCTTGCAGCCCGTGCACGCATCGGCGCTGATGAGCACCGCGGACTCGGGCTTCTTCAGCTGGATGCACGGCGAGCGGAAGATGATGGCCGACGGCCCCTCGAAGTCGATGGCCTCGCGCGCCGCGCCGAGCGACTCCTCCAAGTTCAGCGGGTCGGCGAACGTGATGCACTCCACGCCCATGGCCCGCAGCATGCCCTCGATGCTCACCGGCTTGCGCTTGGGGCCCATGAGCGTGACGCCCGTGCCGGGGTGCGGCTGCGAGCCGGTCATGGCCGTGGTGGCGTTGTCGAGCACCGCCACCGTGATGTCGTGGCCGTTGTACACCGCGTTCACGATGCCCGTGAGCCCGCTCGCGAAGAACGTGGAGTCGCCCACGAACGCCACCTGCTTCTTGTGCGGCTCGGCCACGGCGAAGCCCTGCGCCATGGTGATGCCCGCGCCCATGCACAGGCAGGTGTCCACGGCGTCGAGCGGCTTGGCGTTGCCGAGCGTGTAGCAGCCGATGTCGCCGCACAGCACCGCGTCGCGCTTGCCGAGCGCGCGCTTCACCGCGTAGAAGCTGCCGCGATGCGGGCAGCCCGCGCACAGCACGGGCGGGCGCACCGGCAGCGGCCCCTCGTAGCGCGAGGACGCAACCTCCGCGCACGCCTTCTCGACCAAAGGCGCGAGAAATGCGCGCTCTGATACCGCGCATGCGCCGTTTTTCCCCTCCGAGGCGGAAGACGCATCCTCGCCCAAATTCTGACCTGCGGTTTTGCCGAGCGTCGTGCCCGTCGCGACGCCGCTGCGCGCCTCTCCGGTATCAGATCGCGTGTTTCTCGACGCTTCGCCCAAGAAACCGCGCATGTCGAAGAAGCGCGCGATGCGCAGGGCGACGTCCTCGGTGGTGTTCTCGCCGCGGCCGCGCGCGTCGCCCGTGAGCTTGCCGAGCACGCGCACCGGCAGCCGGCGCGCGCCCGCGAGCCTGAGCAGCTCGTCCTCGAGCACGTAGTCGAGCTCCTCGAGCACGAGCACGACGTCAAGCCCCTCGGCGAAGCGCGCCACGGCGTCGGCCGGGAAGGGGTAGGGCGTGCCCACCTGCATGAAGCGGTACGCGGGGACGACGGCGCCGGCGGCGCGCGCCTCGCGCTCGATGATCGCGAGCGCCTCGCGCGCGTACGCCGCCGACACGCCGCCTGCGAGGATGCCGAGCCGCGGGGCGGGGGCGGGGGCCGCAGGTGAGCCGCTGGCGGGAGCCTGCGAGCCGCTAGTGGCCGCGGCCCCAGCCGCGGCCACGCCGTCTCCCGCGCTCACGCCGCCCCCCTCGACCACGACGTTGAACGCCGCGAACGTCGGATCCTCCGCGAAGTCGCGGGCGATCTCGCGCAAGCGCTCGTTGATCTCGCCGTGCGCCTCGAAGCTGCGCCGCGGGAAGATGACCCACTTCGGGTCCTTCGCAAAGCCGTCCTCAGGAACGGGGCGCGCCTCGGTCTCGTCGGCTACGTCGAAGAACGTCGACGCATGGCAGATGCGCGTGGTGGGACGCACGATCACCGGCGTGTGGTAGCGCTCGGACAGCTCGAAGGCCGCCTTCATCATGGCGAAGCCCTCGTCGGGCGTGGAGGGGTCGAGCACCGGCACCTTCGCGAAGGCGGCGAAGCGACGCGTGTCCTGCTCGGTCTGCGAGGAGATGGGGCCGGGGTCGTCGGCCACGAACAGCACCGTGCCGCCGCGCACGCCCACGTAGTTGAGCGACATGAGCGCGTCGCTCGCCACGTTGAGGCCCACCTGCTTGCACGTGAACAGCACGCGCGCGCCGCAGTACGCCGCGCCCGCCGCCACCTCGAGGGCCGCCTTCTCGTTGGTCGACCACTCCACGTGCACGCCGCGCGCCGCGCCCGCCGCGCGCCGCTTCGCCACCGTCTCGATGACCTCCGACGACGGCGTTCCCGGATAGCCCGCCACCACGCGCACGCCCGCCTCGAGCGCCGCGTGGGCGAACGCTTCGTTCCCCATCAACAGCTTCTTCGTCATTCCGCTTTCCTTCGCATCTTGCGCGACCCCTCGCGCCCTTTCGCACCGTTTGCCAAGCCGCCGGGCCGAGCGTCGACGGCCTACCAGGCCCCGACAGCTCCATCAACAACCCCGTGCAAAATAATCTCGGCAAATTGGCAGAAATCTTCAGATCTTTGTCGATTTCCGGCAACCAGACAGGGGTCTTTCTGCCTGTTCGCACGTCAGCCGCATGTGCCTATGGTTCTGACCTGCCTTTTTGCATTTTCTCATAATCAAGAGCTCGCGCAGAAGCTCCCAAAGGACCTCAATATTGACAAATATCTGAAGATTTCTGCCAAAATCGCCTCGGAAATCTGCACGGCCTGCCTCTGTGGTTGAAAATGCCTTCTTGGCGCCCTTACGCCTCGGCCATGGCGCGCTTGAAGTCGATGATCTTCTGCTGCATGGCCGCGTCGCCCGCGCCCATCATCTGCACGGCCAGGATGGCGGCGTTCTTCGCGCCGTTGATGGCCACGGTGGCCACCGGCACGCCCGAGGGCATCTGCACCATGGAGAGCAGCGAGTCGAGTCCGCCCAGGTCAGAGGTCTTCATGGGCACGGCGATCACCGGCAGCGGCGTGAACGCGGCCACCACGCCGCCGAGGTGCGCGGCCTTGCCCGCCGCCGCCACGATCACCTTCATGCCGCGCTCGTGCGCGCCGGACGCCCACGCGTGCACGACCTCGGGCTTGCGGTGCGCGCTCGCCACCTTCACCTCGTACGGCACGCCGAACGCCTTGAGCTGCTCCATGCACGGCTCCATCGCGGCCATGTCCGACTGCGACCCCATGATGATGCCGACCAGCGGCGTCTCCTGAACCTCCGACATCGTTCCTCCTTCGCGCGTCTGCCGGCGACCCCGCCGGCGAATTTGCCATCGGAGACCATGGTAGCGCATTTGCGGGCGCAGGCGCGGCGGGGCGGGGCCTGCGCGCCACGTCAGCCCGCAAAAGCACCGCCATCATGCACACGAGGAGCGGCGCGCCGTCGAAGAGGGGCACGCAGTAGCGCGCGTCGAACACGGGCGCGATCACGCAGAACCCCAGCAGCACGATCGCCGGGACGAGCAGCACGCCGCAGCGCAGGCGCCGGCGCCACATGACGAACAGCAGCGCCGCCGGCAGCCAGAGCACGTACACCACCACCAGAAGCGGCAGGTCGAGCACGGGCACGTGGGCGATGGCGTCGTAGGCGTCGGCCATGCCGTTGCGCAGCCAGTCGAGCTCGTCGGGATTCCACAGCATGTAGCGGTCGTCGGGGCCCATGTGCGTGTCCACCGTGACCATGCGGATGTTGGCCGGCGCGACCGGCGCGGTGTAGAACCCCGCGAGCGACATGAGCGCGCCCAGATACGCATCGGGGTGGCGCATCCCCTGGGCCGCCCACGTCTGCAGGTAGCGCACGATGTCGGCCGTCGACGCGTCCAGGTTGTAGCGGTACTTCACCTCATCTTGGAAGTCGAACGTGAACTGACTGGGGAGGTTGTCGTACTCGAGCAGCGCGTCGATGGCCTCGCGCTCCTCGTCGGTCACGTCGTAGCCGTAGTAGGTCACGTAGTACGCCGTCTGCTGGAAGAGCGGCCCGAGCACCTCCTGCTTGCCGCCCGGCGCCACGTTGAGCAGCGGAAACACCAGCATCGGCAGCAGCGCGCCCATGACCGCCACGCAGAGGAGCGCCTGCGCGACGAGCGGCTGCCAATGCGCGCGGTACACCCACGCCGCCGCGAGCGCCGTGGGCACCACCACGTACAGGCCCGTCTTCTTCGTGAGGCACAGCAGCAGCGCCACGAGCGCGAACAGCACCACGGTCCGCGTGCGCTCGAGCGCCTCGCCGCGCGTGCGCACCACCTCGAACAGCGTGATGAGGTACGGGATGTAGAACAGCCCGAACAGGCTGTCCTTCACCATGCACAGCGCCCACGTGGACACGAACGGCATCAGGCAGAGAAACGCGTACGCCGCGAAGCACAGCGCGAGCGGGCAGCGCCGCGCGCGCAGGTAGGCCACCGCCGCGGTGAACGCCACCACGTGCGCGGCGCCCTGCAGGCACACGAACGTGAACACGCCCGCCATCCAGTTGCCCGTGAGCGCGTCGGAGGCCATGCCGAACGCGCCGTAGATCAGCGTGTCGAAGAGGGGATGGTGATCGCAGAAGTAAGCGTCGGTAAGCGTGTTGTCGTAGCACTCCGCATACGGGATGATGGCGATGGGGTGGTTCTCGGGGTAGCACTGGAAGATCTGGTAGTAGGTGTCCCAGTAGGTGCCGCCCGGGTAGTTCGCGATGAGCCAGGGAAGCCAGAACAGCGCCATGACCAGCGAGAACAGCGCGATGCTGCGCGGGCGCCACGCGGGGGTGAGCCGCGCGAGGAGCGGCGAGCGCGGGGGCGCGGGGGCGGCGGGGGCTGCTGCCGGCTCGGGGGCGGGGGC
>NZ_JAAVTO010000018.1 GCF_013185065.1 Adlercreutzia sp. ZJ473
CGTCCTCAAGGACGCGAGAGGGGCGATGAGGGCGCTATGAGCAGGTTGGATTTCACCGTGAACGTCGACGGGTACCTGGCAAGCAACAAGTACGAGGTCGACGAGGAGAACGCGCACATCGAGCTGGTGGAGGACCCCGACCCGGCGGAGTTCGACAAGCTGGTCATGGTGTGCCCGGCGGCGCTCTACCAGCGCGACGAGGACGGCGCCCCGACGTTCGACTACGCGGGCTGCCTCGAGTGCGGCACCTGCCGTATCCTGTGCGGGGACACCATCATCGCGAAGTGGGCGAACCCGGGCCCCACCATGGGCGTGTCGTACCGCTTCGGCTGAGGGTATGTACGAGAACAAGACAGGTCAAAAGCAAGAAAACCCCTCCGAAGAGGGGTTTTCTGCACGCTTGGAACGGCTTACCAGTTGCAGGGGGCTTCGCCTTTCTCTTGGCGCTCGGACATGAAGATGGTGTCGAGCACATCTTCGTCGTAACCGAGCATCTGGCCCCAGATAAGGCCCGGGAACTCCTCATGCAGCGTGTCGTAGTCGAACCCCAGCTTCTTTAGAGCGGCGATGTTCTGGACTTATCGCCAGCACGATCTTCGTAAAGGCCCCCTCCCCAGCTTTTCCCCAGCCTCAGCTTCGGGCTGGAACAGCCTTAGAACAGGTGGAGCTCGTCGGCGAGCATCTTCTCGTGCAGGATCTCGAAGGTGTCGCGCGCGATCATGTACTCCTCGTTCGTGGGGATGATGAGGATCTGGACCTCGGAGTCGTCGGTGGAGATCTCGCGCTCGCCGCCGCGCAGCTTGTTCTTCTGCAGGTCGAGCTTGATGCCGAGCGGCTGCAAGCCCGCAAAGATCAGGCGGCGCATCTTGTCGCAGTTCTCGCCGACGCCCGCGGTGAGCACGACGGCGTCGACGCCGCCCATGACGGCGATGTACTGCCCGATGTACTTCTTCACCGAGTTCGAGTACATCTCGTAGGCGAGCTGGGCGCGCTCGTTGCCGTTCTCGGACGCCTCGCGCACGCTGCGCAGGTCGTTCGACACGCCCGAGATGCCCAGGAGCCCCGACTGCTTGTTCATCAGGTTGTTGACCCCTTCGGCGTCCAGGTTCTCGTGCTCCATGAGGAACGGGACGACGGCCGGGTCGACCGCGCCGCAGCGCGTGCCCATCATGAGGCCGTCGAGCGGCGTCAGGCCCATCGAGGTGTCGACCGCCACGCCGTGGTCGACGGCCGACATCGAGCAGCCGTTGCCGAGGTGGCACGTGATGAGCTTGAGGTCGTTGAGCGGCTCGTCGAGGAAGGCCGCCGCGCGCTCGGCGATGTAGCGGTGCGACGTGCCGTGCGCGCCGTACTTGCGGATGGAGTACTTCTCGTACATCTCGTACGGCAGCGGGTACATGTACGCCTTCGGGGGCATGGTCTGGAAGTAGGAGGTGTCGAACACCGCCACCATGGGCTTGCCCGGCATCTGCCGCTGGCAGGCGTTGATGCCCATGAGGGCCGCCTTGTTGTGCAGGGGCGCGAGCTCGGCGAGCTCGTCGATCTTGGCGATCACGTCATCGTCGATGAGCACCGAGCGGTCGAAGTACTTGCCGCCCTGCACGATGCGGTGCCCGATGGCGTCGATCTCGTCAAGCGACTCGATGGCCTTGGTGGGGCCGGAGATGAGCGCCTCGAGCACGAGCGCCATGGCGTCGTTGTGGTCGCTCATCTTGGCGTCGATGACCACCTCGTTGTCATCGAGGCCGTGCTTGTGGAACGCCTCGGCCGAGCCGACGCGCTCGCAGATGCCCTTGGCGAGGACCGAGTGGGTCTCGACGTTGATGAGCTGGTATTTCAAGGAAGATGATCCTGCATTGATTACGAGTACGTTCAACGATCCGCCTCCCTTAGAACGAGTTGTATCCCGTTATTCTACGCTGTCGCCAGAGGCGGCCCCGACCGTGGGGAGACACTTTCGGCGAGTGGCGACCGCCGAGCGCGCAACCCCTCCGCGCCAGGCGGGCGTCAGCTTTCGCGCCAGGCGGGCGCCAGGCATCCGGGCCGAGCCTCCGCCGGGTTCCCGCGCAAGCTTCCGTCAAGCCCTGCGGGCATTCTCCAATCCGAGCCGTGCCTCCTGTCGAGCGCCTGCCGGCTTTCGCGCGGGGCCGTTACTCAGCCGCGGGGCTGCCGTCGTTCATCTGCGCGCCGCCGAGCACGTGGACGTGGATGTGGTGCACGCTCTGACAGGCGTGGTCGCCCGTGTTCACGAGCGTGCGGAAGCCGCCCTCAGTCACGCCCTTGATCTCGGCCACCTTCGCCACGGCGCCGAAGAGGCGCCCCATCTCCTCCGTGGGGATGTCGTCGGCGATGTTGTCGTAGTGGTTCTTCGGCACGATGAGGGTGTGCACCGGCATCATGGGGCTCACGTCGTCGAAGGCCAGCACGTCATCGTCCTCGTACACCTTCGTGCAGGGGATCTCCCCCGCCACGATCTTGCAGAACAGGCAATCGTCCTTGCGCATGGTTCTCTCTCCTTTTCGTTGGTTGCCTTTGGGTTGCTGCGGGCACGTTGCCGCAGGTTAGCTGTCGTAGGTCAGCTGCCGCAGGTCAGCTGCCGCGGGAAAGCCGTCGCAAGCGGGCTGCCCGCAGGTGGTCGCCTACGCCTTCTGGAGCGTGGTGTCCTGCGTCGCGTCGTCGGGCGCGGGCGCAAGCTCGCCCATGAGCACGTCGACCTGCTGCTCGGCGGCGTCGAGGCGCTTCTGCAGCGACGCGAGCAGGGAGACCCCGCGCGCGTAGCTTTCCAGCGACTCCTCAAGCTCGAGCGTGTTGGACTCGAGCACGTTCACGACGCCTTCGAGCTCGGCCATGGCCTGGCGAAACGTCAGCTCCTCGACCGGCTTCAATTCCTCATTCATCGCTATCCTCCCATGGTTCCAGCGCCGTTGTGATGCGCTGCGTGCCTACTACCTTGCAGTTGACGACGCCGTCGGAGACGGTGAGCTCCACGGCGTCGGACGGGCGTACGTCGTCGACGGACTTCACCACGCCCCCACGCTCGTCGCGCGCGATGGCGTAGCCGCGCGCGAGCACCGCGAGCGGCGACAGGTCGCCCAGGCGCGCCGCCATCATCGACACGTCGCCCGCGAAGCGCTGCGGCAGCGCCCGGCCCTGGTAGCGCAGGCGCTCCTCGAGCGCGCGCGTGCGCTGCCCCTCGCGCTCGCCGAGGCGCGCAAGCGAGCCGGCGAGCAGGGCGCGCATGCCCTCGAGCGTGCGGCGGTCGGACGCGATGGCCTGCGGGAGCGCCGCGTGGAGACGCCCGGACAGCTCGTCGAGCGCACGCGCGTCGCCCTCGAACAGGCGCATCGGCTCGCGGAAGAGCGGCAGCGCCGCCATGAGCTCCACCCGGCGGCTCGACGCGACCACGCGCGCCCGCTCGCGCGCGGCGAGCGCAGACGCGAGCGCGTCGAGGCGGGCGCGCACCTCGGCGCCCTCGGGCGCCACGCCGGCGGCGGCGTACGTCGGCGTGGAGGCGCGCACGTCAGCCACCATGTCGGCGATGGAGGTGTCGGGCTCGTGCCCGATGCCCGTGACCACCGGGACCGGCATGTCGGCGATGGCGCGCGCGAGGCGCTCGTCGTTGAACGGCATGAGGTCCTCGAACGACCCGCCGCCGCGCACCACGAGCACCACCTCGGCGCCCGCCATCACCACGCGCTGCATGCCCTCCACGATGGCCGCCGGCGCACCGGCGCCCTCGACCGGCACGCCGGCCAAGAGCACGCGCGCGAGCGGCCAGCGGCGGCGCAGCGTGCGCAGGACGTCGTGGACCGCCGCGCCGCGCGGCGACGTGACCAGGCCGACTGCCTGCGAGTACGCCGGCAGGGGCCGCTTGCGCTCAGGCGAGGTGAGCCCCTCGGCCGCGAGCTTGCGCGCGAGCTCGGCCACCTGCAGGCGCAGGTTGCCCTCGCCCGCGAGCGCCACCGAGAACACGTCGAAGTTCATGCGCCCCTTCGCCGCGTAGAGCGTGAAGCGGCCGGTGAGCTCCACGAGCGCGCCGACGCGCAGCTGCACGCCCGCGGCCTGGTAGCGGTTGTTCCACATCATGCACGGCAGGGAGGCGCTTCTGTCCTTCACCGTGAAGTAGACGGCCTTGTAGCCCGGCTTGTTGGAGACCTCGGACACCTCGCCGACGAGGCGCACCACCACGCCCTCGAGCGCGCCCTTGGCCAGCGCCACCGCGCCCGAGACCGAGAGAGCCTCCTGCCGCTCGCTACTCCTCACGCTGGCCGAGCAGCCACAGGAGCTGCAGGATCGAGGTGAGGGCCGCCGCCACGTACGTGAGCGCGCACGCCTGCAGGACGCTCGCGGTGCCGCCCTGCTCGGCCACGGGCGCGCCGACGTTGGCCAGGTACGCCTTCGCGCGCCTCGACGCGTCGAACTCGACCGGCAGCGTGACGATCTGGAAGAGCACCACGACGGCGTACATGATGATGGCCAGCGTGGTGAGCCCCGCGATGTTCATGATGATGCCGAGCATCAGCAGGAAGATCCACGCGTTCGACGCGAGGTTCACCGCCGGGACGAGCGAGCCGCGGATGCGCATGGGAGCGTACCCCTCGGCGAACTGGCAGGCATGCCCCACCTCGTGGCAGGCCGTGGCGATCGACGTGATAGACGTGCCGCGGTAGGCGTCGGGGTCGAGCGTGATGGAGTTGTCACGCGGGTCGAAGTGATTCTGGTCGGGGCCGCCCATGCGGATCTCCACGCCCGACACGCCGTGGTAGGACAGCATGTGCTGGGCCATCTGCGCGCCGGTGTACCCGCTCGCCGAGCCCACGCTGCGGTACTTCTTCAGCTGGTGGTTCACCCACCACGTTGCCCCCATGCCGATGACGAGCGTCACCACGATGAGGGAAAGGTAGCTCATGGACATCATGCGTCTCACTCCTTCTTCGTTCAGTCAAATTGCTCAGAGGGCATTATATCCGACAGACGTACGAAAGATGTACCACAGGTGGAACACCGTCAAACATTCGCAACCCGCGCTGCCGCAGCCGCGCCATGCCTGCGCCGTCGCAGCCGCGCGGGCCACCCGGGGCGCGTCGCCGCAACCCGCACGCCCACGCCGCGTCGCCTTCCCCCTACGACTCCCCCACGCGCGTCACCTTCACGCCGCCGCCCTCGAGGCTCAGGGAGACCTTGCCGGCCAGAAGGTCGAGCAGCTCCTCGCCCACGATGGCGCGGCGCCACCCGCGCAGCACGTCGACGTCGGTGTGCCCGCGCGCCACCTGGCAGAGGTCCGCATGGCTCGCGAGCGTCTGCATGGCCACGCCGTTCTCCCGCGCGCGCAGGCGCACGACGGCGTTCATGAGGTCGAGCTCCGCGTCGACGTTCGGCTCGTTGCGCGACGAGCGGTCGAGCTCGGGCCACTCGTCCTCGGGCAGGGCGTACGCCTTCTTCATGAGGCCCGCCACCGTGCGCGCGTCGCGCGTGACGAGGCGCTCGCGCACGCCGCGCACCATGAACAAGTCGTCGATCGTCGCCGCCTCGCGCTTGCACACCTCCACGATCTGCTCGTCGGTGAGCACCCACTTGCGCGGCACGTTGCGCCTTCGCGCCTCCACCTCGCGCCACGCGGCCACCTCGCGCGCCGCCGCGAGCTGCTTGCGCGAGAGCTGGTTGCCGCGCTTGAGCCTGCGGAAGCGCTCGCGCGGGTCGCTCTCGTAGCGCGCCGGGTCCACCAGGTCGTCGAAGTCGCGCTCGAGCCAGCCGAGGCGCCCCTTCTTCTCGAGCGCCTCGGTGAGGACGCGGTGGACCTGCGGCAGGTACACCACGTCATCGGCCGCGTACGCGAGCTGGGAGCCGGACAGGGGCCGGCGCGACCAGTCGGTGAACGAGTCGATCTTCTTGAGCGACACGCCGCAGGTGGCGCTCACGAGCGCGCCGTAGCCGATCTGCTGGGTGTGCCCGATGAGCGCCGCGGCGATCTGCGTGTCGAACACCGGGTGGGGCAGCATGCCGATCTCGCGGTAGAGGATCTCGAGGTCCTGCCCGCCCGCGTGGAAGAGCTTCAGGATGGACTCGTCGGCGAGCAGCTGGGCGATCACGCGCAGGTCGCGCACCGCGAACGGGTCGATGACGGCCACCTCGCTGTCGGTCGCCATCTGGAGCAGGCACAGCTTCGCGTAGTAGGTCTTCTCGCGAAGGAACTCCGTATCGATGGCAAGAAGGGAAGAAGACCTCGCGCGCTCGACGAACGCCTCGAGGCTTTCCTGGTTCGCTATGTACACCGAGTTGTTCCTAACATGATCACAGTTTGTAGTACCATGCCATTGTAGCTTGGGAAAGGAAATCTGTGAAACTGCTCGTGATAAATAACCTGGCTTCCGGCTTCGGCGAGGGCGCGGTCTACGACTTCGTGCGCTCGTTCTCGGCCGACGGCGACGAGGTGACGATGCGCTCCACGGACGGCAGCTCGGATCTGCGCACCTTCCTCTACGACGCCGAGGACTACGACGCCGTGGTGGCCGCCGGCGGAGACGGCACCATCGCCACGGTGACCTACCTTCTGGCCGACACCGGCATCCCGGTGCTCCCCTTCCCCGCAGGCACCGCCAACCTGCTCGCCATGAACCTCGCCTCGCCCACCGAGCCGCACGCGCTCGCCAAGATGACGCGCGAGATGCGCTGCATGGACTTCGACATCGGCGAGATCGAGCTCCCGAGCGGCGAACACTGCGGGTTCTCCATCATGGCGGGCGCCGGCTACGACGCCACCATCATGAAGGGCGCCGCCGCGGGCAAGAAGCTCCTCGGCCCCATGGCCTACTTCACCTCGGCCGTGGCCAACGCCACGCCCCAGCACGCCACGTTCACGCTGAGCATCGACGGGCACGAGGTGAAGAGCTCGGGCGTGGGCGTGATCATCGCGAACTTCTCGAAGATCCAGTTCGACCTCTCGCTCGTGCACGAGAACCTCCCGCGCGACGGCGCGTTCGACGTGGTGGTGCTCAACACCAAGGACGCCTTCGGGCTCATCCCCGCCCTGATCGCGTGCGTGCTCGACCGCTCGGGCGAGTTCCCCGGGCGCACGGACGCGCTCGAGATCTACCGCGGGCGCGAGATCACCGTCGAGGCCGACCCGCCTCTGGTGGTGCAGTACGACGGCGAGGTCACGAGCCGCACCACGCCGTTCGCCGTGCGCATGCTGCCCAAGGCGGCGCGCTTCATCGTGTCGGAGGAGTGCTGCCGCGTGTTCGCCGAGGCGTGAGGGACGCGGGGGGCGCGTGGGCGCCGAGCGCCCTTACGTCCGAACGCGGGTCCCAAGCGCGGGTTCCGAGCACCTGAGCGCCTAAGCGCCTAAACGCGGGCCCCAAGCGCGAAACCCGAACGCGAAACCCGAACGCGAAACGCCTGATCACCCGAATGCGTAACGCCCGTTCACCAGAGCGCGGGGGCGCCCGAACGCCGTGCGTTCAGACGCCCCCGCGTCGCGCAAGCCGCTAGGCCCGGTCGTCGAGCGTGCGCTCCTTGACGGCCTGGCTGGCCTTCCAGCGCGCCAGGTTCGCGTTGTAGCGCATCTGGATGAGCTCGAGGATCACCGCGAACACCATGGCGAAGTAGACCATGAGCTTCTCGAGGTGCATGTCGAGCACCTCGATGCCCGTGGTGATGCCGGCCGCGTCAAGCACGAGCAAGACGCCGATGGCGGTGATGAACACAAGCGCCAGAAGCTTCATCTCGACGTTGCGGTTGATGAAGTCGGCGATGAAGTCGATGAACACCATCATGACCACGATGGCCACGATGACGGCGATGATCATGATGATGAGGTGCTCGGCGAGGCCCACCGCCGTGATCACCGAGTCGATGGAGAACACGAGGTCCATCACCATGATGGTGCCGACGGCCTGGGGAAGCGTGAGCATGTGCAAAAGCGCGTGCACCTCGGAGCTCTTCGCCTTGATCTCGGTGAGGCGCAGCGCGTCGAGGAGCTCGACGATGCCCTTGTAGATGAGGTAGGCGCCGCCGGCGAGCATGACGAGGTCGCGGACGGAGAAGCCGTGTGAGAAGTCACCCAGATCGAGGGTGAACAGCGGCGTGGTCATGTGCACGAGCCAACTGGCGAAGCAGAGGAACAGACAGCGCATGACGAGCGCGCCGGCCAAGCCGAGCTTGCGGCCGATGTGCTGCTTGTCCTCGGGCAGGCGGTTCGTGGTGATCGAGATGAACACGATGTTGTCCACGCCGAGCACGATCTCGAGGAATATCAGGGTGATGAGGCTGATCCAGGCCTCGGGTGTCGCGAAGATCGAGAAGTCCACACGCGCTCCTTTCGGTTTGCTTCCACAAAAAAGACTCATGGCGCAAAGCCGATGATCCGTTGCGTCATCGATTCTGCGCCATGAGTCTCGTTGATTAAGATGCGCCAGACCGCTTGTTGCCCAGGTGCAACCGTGCTGCCATGATGTTGAACGCATCGCGCTGTTTCGCGCCAACTACTCCCCCATGGAGTGCGTTCATGCTAACAGAGGGCAGAGTCGGCCGCAATGCTATAATCGGCGGAGTCACAAAATATTACAAGGAGTTTGCATGGCATTCCAGCTTCCCTTTGACTTCATGCGCGAGCCTGCGCGCGCGCAGCGCCCACGGGCCGCCGCGGCGCCGCTGCCCGGCTTCGAGAACGAGAGCATCCGCTACTTTGACGCGCCGGCGCTCTCGCGCCCCCTTGAGATGCCGCAGTCGGTGCGCGCCGGGGCGCTCGCCGGCATGCTCGTGGCCGCGGTCATCGGCGGGATCATCCTGTTCCAGTACTTCGACGCCATCGTGAACGCGCCTGCGCGCGAGCAGGCGGCGCTTGAGGAGAACCTCGCGCGCGCGGTGCCCGTCGAGGTGCCGGCGATCATGTCGTTCATGACGATGAGCGACGAGGAGGTGATGGGCGCGCTCAACGCGTCGGGCGCCACCCTGTACGAGCGCGTGGCGCCGGGCACCTCCGAGGACGGCAGCTTCGAGGTCATCAAGCTGCCCGAGGGCGTGACGGTGGCCGACGCGGGCGCGATGTACGTCGCCGGCATCGACAACCTGGGCGCGGCCGACGCCGTGCGCCTGCTCAACGGCGCGTGGGACCTCACCGTGAACCACACGAACGGCTCGCTGGTGCGCGTGCGCTACGCCGACTTCACCTCGCTGTCCGTCCAGGAGGCCGTGCAGAGCGCCATCAACGCCGCCGGGCTCGGCGAGTGCGCCATCGACGACTCGGGCGTCGACGAGTCGGGCAACACCTACGCGGCCGGCGTGATCGAGAGCGAGGGCAACGTCTACAACTGGCGCGTGTCCGCCCTGCCGCTCTCCGAGATGTACGACATCAGCGGCGTCCCCGAGACCGCCAGCTACGTCGGGATCAAGCTGACGAGCGCATAAGGGAGAAGGGCGCGCTCGCTGCCAAAGCGGCTGGTGGGCGCTTCGGGCTGGCGCTCCCCCCGCCGACGTTCATCGTCGAAGCGGCGGCGAGCGCTTCTGGTTGGCGCTCCCCGCCAAAGTTCATCGCCGAAGTGGCGGCGAGCGCTTTTAGCCGGGGCTCACTGCCGAAGCGGACAGCGAGCCCCCTGCCCGCCACCCGCTCGAACCACCAACAAGAGGTATATACGATTCCCTAGCTGGGAAACGGGAGTTGAGACTACGTGCTCTTTCGCCTATATCCCACCGATAACGCCTTCTTTTCGGTCGCCTCTCGTTGGGCGCGAAAAGGAGTTTCGGCAGAAGCTTCTGCCGAAGCGGACGATGCGGGTGCGAAGCCCTGAGCACCGACAACGCCCTATTTCCATCCACGATTCTGGGAAGCTGGATGGAAAACGCCCGTTATCGGCGATCCGAGCCCCGAAAACCACCGACAACGGCGCTTTAGCATCCACTTTTCTCGAAAAAGCACCGATAACGGCCTTGTTTCATCCAGAATCACCTGAGAGGTGGATGGAAAAATGCCGTTGTCGGTAACGTTCTCGGTAGCGCCGTTATCGGTAACGTTGTCGGTAGCGCCATCGTCGGTAACTGGATTGAGGACGCGCCTTTCGGTTTCTGTGCCACCCGCACTCCCCGCTAATGCTTCTTTTCCCTCATGCGAAAACGAGGCTCCCGCTCATGAATCGGGAGTCCTTCGAGTTTCGACGCAAAGCAAAACAGCCCCGAGGAATCCCTCGGGGCTGTAAGATAGACAATGGAGCGGACAACGGGGTTCGAACCCGCGACCCCCACCTTGGCAAGGTGGTGCTCTACCAGCTGAGCCATGTCCGCATGTTAAGTTGTCAAAGCCGAATGGAGGCGACGCCCGGATTCGAACCGGGGGTGAAGGCTTTGCAGGCCTCTGCCTTACCACTTGGCCACGTCGCCATTTTCAAGCTTGCCGTCATATAAGAGGCTGGCCAAAACGTAAGCCTGACCAGCCTCAATGTGACAATGGAGCGGACAACGGGGTTCGAACCCGCGACCCCCACCTTGGCAAGGTGGTGCTCTACCAGCTGAGCCATGTCCGCGTCGCGAAGAGATATATTAGAGGAACTTAAACTCTCATGCAAGCATTTTTTTCAACTTTTTTACGAACGCCCGCCGAGGGTTGGTTGCCAAGGGTTGGCCAAGGGTTTGCCGAAGGCTGGTTGTCGAGGGCTGTTTGGGTTGGTTGCCAAGTACTATGCAACACCGTGCTGAGCAATTCAACCTGCGAGCGCCTGCCGAGGCGCACGCAGCACGCACCAGCTCGCACGCGGCACGCACCGGCTCACACCGCGCCCCAGCTCGCATTGGCCGACATGCGCGCCAAGGGCAGCAAAATAGCGGCCGCAAAGCCGCTTTGAGTTCAATGGTGGGCGGTACAAGATTTGAACTTGTGACCCCTACCGTGTCAAGGTAGTGCTCTCCCCCTGAGCTAACCGCCCACGTATGTGGTGTGTGTCGCGTTTCCGCGTCAGCGATAGATTATTTTAGCAGAACCAAAATCCATGGCAAGACCTCATTTTGAAAAACTTTCTCCCTACGCCGAGATGCGCCAAGTCCCCTGATGCGCCGTCCCAACCCTGCCTCACGCCCATGAACCAAAGTGACGGCACGAATATACTTTCGTCCGTTCTTCCAACGCCCCAAGACGCATAAAATAGAATGGGAAACGACGGAGCGCCCGAGCAACGGACCCAAGCAACCGAGCGCCCGAGTAACGGACCCGAACAACGGGCCCAAATGGCGGGACACCCGAGCAACGGAGCACCCCTCCGAGAACGAGCAGACAGAAAGCGAGAGCATCCTGTGATGAACAACGCAGATGCAGCAGAGAGCCTATGGAAGAGGCGATACGACGACCTCATCGGGTTCACGCAGTCGCTCTCCTGGTTGGACGATCGGGCCGACTTCTACAAGGACCTGGCCTGCAACCTCAAGAGAATATCCGGGGCAGACGGCGTGAACATACGACTGCTGTCCCCCGCGCAAGACACCTTCGTCCTCTACGCCTTCTGCGGGGACGTGGAGGCAGGCGCCATGCAGGAGTACGAGTTCCTCTCGGCAGGCGCCGGAAGGATGCCTCGCCTGATCGAGACAGGGCAGCCCATCGTCTTCGACTTCGCAAACCCCGCAAGCGACGACATCGACTGGGACCGCGGCGTTGACGACGGCTTCTCATGCGCGGTGATCGTCGCGCTGCCCGGGGCGCACGGGATGCTGGGGGCTGCGGACTTCCTCTTCCACAGCCCGCGAAGCTGGACGCCCGACGACGTCGACTGGCTGAGCAGCCTCGGCAAGTTCGTCGGCGCGATCGTCGGCAACGCGCTGCTGTCGGACAACATGTTCAGCCTGCGCGTAGCCGAGGAGCGCCGCAGCCTCTCGAACGAGATCCACGACAACATCGCGCAGTCGATCAGCGTGATCTCGCTCGAGGTCGACAGCGCGCTCGATTCCCTCAAGCACCACGACGACGACACGCTCACGCGCAACCTCGACCTGCTCAAGAGAGCCAGCGTCGAGGTGGAGGCCGTGGTTCGGGGCGAGCTGGACAACCTCAGGATGAACGCAGGCTTTGGCGGAACGTCGACCATGGCTCAGCTGACCCAGATGATCGAGGCCTTCTGCACGCGATGGGGGCTTGAGCTCGAGCTGACGACAAGCGATGGCATCGAGGGCCAGGTCATCCCGCAGCGCACCATGTCGCAGCTGACGCGCGTCGTGAACGAGGCGCTCGTCAACGTGATGAAGCACGCCCAAGCGCACCGCGTGCTGATCGCGCTCAAGGCGAAGGACGGCGGCCTCGAGATATGCGTCGAGGACGACGGGGTGGGATTCGACGTGGAAGGCATCAGCCCGTCCCATTTGGGGTTGAGGATCATGAGGGAGCGCCTGGAGAACATCAACGCCTCCCTTGAGATCACGTCCTCCCCCGGAGGGGGAACGCGCTTGACCATGTCCATCCCCTACCTTATGTGAGCAGGGTCGCTTGGCGAAACCGCTTGACAGAACCAACGTCCTCGTAGTGGACAACCATAGCCTTTATCGCGAGGGCCTGGTCGCGCTCTTCGAGAAGTGGGATGACTTCGACGTGATAGGCGAGGCGACCGACGGTGCCGAGGCCATCGAGTTCTGCCGCCATTGGCCGCCTGACGTGGTCCTGATGGACCTCAAGATGCCCTGCGTTGACGGCATCGAGGCGACGCGCGTCATCTGCGCCGAGAACCCCGGCATCGCGGTCATAATCCTCTCCGTCCACGCCGAAGAGCAGAGCGTCATAGCGTCGATCCGCAACGGCGCGCGCGGGTACCTGCTGAAGAACACCCATGCCAAGCGCCTGCACAGCCATCTGAGAAACGTCGTCAAAGGCGCGAGCGCCTTGTCAGACGAGGTGTCCGCCATCTGCCTCGAGTACATCAGGCACATCCCGCGGGAGCATGCGCACGCCTTCCCTCGCCCTGAGCCGGACAACCTCACCGACCACGAGAAGCAGCTCATCCGCCTGCTCGCCATGGGGTATTCGAACCGCGACATCGGAGAGCGCCTGTTCATCGGCGAGGGAACCGTGAAGAAGCAGGTGAGCTCCATGCTCGCCAAGCTCGGCCTGGAGAACCGCGTGCAGGCGGCGGTGTATGCGCTGAGAAGCGGGATCGCCGAATAGGCCCTCAGGGGGAACTTTCGTTCCCGAATCATACCTGACAGTTCTCCTTGTCCGTGCCGAAAGACGGTTTCGGGCGGGCACTGCTTTTCCCTAACCTTTACCTCGTAACCGGCTGGACGCATTCGGCGCCCAGCCCCAAAGCACGAACAAGGAAGAGGTGAGGAGCGTGCCGCGTTTCACGAAGGACACCAAGCTGAAGGTAATCGTCGACGATCCCGAGGCAAGCGCCATCCTGCAGGAGTGGTTCCCGATGGACCTGCATGGCTCGATGGTGAAGATGGCCTACGGCATGTCGCTGGAGAAGTGCTTCAGCTTCCCCCAGGTGAAGATCACCGACGAGGAGAAAGAGCAGATCTACCAGCAGCTGGCCGATCTTGGCTAAGCGGTTTCGCTGATCGGGAAGATGCGAGCGGACGTCGGCAAGCGTCGACGGTCCGCTCGCATTACATGAGAGGAAATGAGCATGGGTAACAAGATCGACAAGCGGGTCATCAGGCCGGTCGCATGCAGCTCCACAGGCGGGGACCCTGTTGTCGTCGAGTCCTCGGACGGCAAGATCGTGCGCATCCGACCGTGCAATTGGACGGAGAGCTACACGGAGGAGGAGCTGAAGGGCACGCTCTGGGAGCTGAACGCAAGGGGGAAGAAGCTCAAGTGCCCCACCAAGGCGATGCCCCCCTACTATGCGCTGGCCTACAAGAAGAAGACCTACTCGAAAGACCGCGTCAAGTATCCGCTGAAGCGCGTTGACTGGGAGCCCGGCGGCGACCCCGACAAGATCAACGCCCAGAACCGAGGCAAGAGCGGATACGAGCGCATCTCCTGGGACGAGGCCATCGACATCCTCGAGTCCGAGATCCGCCGCATGTACGACACCTACGGCCCCTACGGGATCCTGGCCATCGGCTACGACGGGCACAAGGAGTCCAAGTGCGTGCACTACGGGTCGGGCTGCCAGATGCAGGTGCTCCGCATGATCGGCGGCTACATCCGCGAGGTCAGGACGCCTGACTCCGTCGAGGGCTTCTACTGGGGCGGCAAGCACGTGTGGGGCACGGGCGCCTGGGACGGCCTGGGCATCCCCGAAGAGTACTACAACACCATGAAGGACGTCTCCGAGAACACCGAGTTTCTGGTCATGCAGGCAGGCGACCTGGAGACCACGGCGAACTACTCCTCCCAGTTCCAGAGCTACATGATGAAGTACTGGCTGGACCTCGGCATTGAGATGGTCGCGGTCGACCCGTTCGGAACCTACACGGCGATGGCCCATGACGAGATCACGTGGATCCCCATCTTGCCCAACACCGACGCGGCCCTGGACTTCGCCTTGATCCACGTCTGGCTCAAGGAGGGCCTCTTCGACAAGGAGTACGTTGACACCCACACCATTCACTTCGACAAGATGGTCGACTACGTGATGGGCAAGGACGACGGGATCGAGAAGACCCCTGCGTGGGCGTCCGAGATCTGCGGGATCCCCGAGTGGACCATCAAGGCCCTCGCGCGCAAGTGGGGAACCTCGGTGACTACGATCGCCCACTTCTGCGGCGCGCACATCCGCGGGCCCTACAGCTTCGAGCCGGGGCGCACCGAGTACTACAAGCTGGCGATGCAGGGCATCGGCAAGCCCGGCGTCCAGATGGTTCACCTGTTCTCGTGGAATGTCGCGGAGCAGGTGGTTCCCAGCGTCGGCGGCATGCTCTCGTTCATGTACATGGGCCATGCGGACATGCAGGACATCCCGGGCCCGACCTCCCTTCCGCGAACCGCCGTCCACCACGCCATCATGGACGGCAAGTACGAGTGGTACGGAAGCCCCTCGATCATCATGTCCACGCCTGAGGACCAGTTCATCAAGCGCACCTATCCGTGCGAGGAGGCCGACGGCACCGAGTTCCACATGATCTGGTCCGAGAAGGCGTCGAACCAAGGCTCGTGGAACGGCGGCTTCTACCTCCAGGACGCCTATCGCAACCCGAAGATCGAGTGCTTCGTGTCCAACCACCAGTGGATGCAGCAGGACACCATCTTCGCCGACCTCATCCTCCCCGTCACCACGTGCCTGGAGGAGGTTGACTCGATCGGGTCGAGCCAGGGCGGCTCGCTGTGCTTCTACGGCGTCCAAGACCGGGCATGCGACGTCGTGGGCGAGTCGAAGTCCGACTACGAGATCGCCGCCGAGCTCGCCAAGCGCTTCGGCATCTACGAGGAGTACACCCGGGGCCTGAGCGTCGAGGAGGAGATCGCAGCCGCCTACGAGGAGTCGTTCATCAAGGACTTCATCAGCTTCGAGGACCTGAAGAAGAAGCAGTACTTCATCCCCCCGATGAACCCCGAATGGGAGGACATCCCCGCCGGGATGCGCGAGTTCTACGAGGACCCGGAAAAGCACCCGCTCCACACGCCCTCTGGCAAGATCGAGTTCTACTCGGAAGCGCTTGAGCAGCACTTCCCCGACGACAAAGAGCGCCAGCCGCTCGCGAGGTGGACGATCGGCGGCTCGAGGGAAGACGGGTACGCCCACGACGAGTCCCAGTGGGGCGAGAAGGCGAAGACCTATCCGCTGCTGCTGAACACGAGCCCCGGGCGCTGGCGCATCCACGTCCAGAACGACGACATCTGCTGGCTTCGCGAGATTCAGACGTGCAAGATCAAGGGCAAGGACGGGTACATGTACGAGCCTGTCTGGATGTGCCCCGAGCTTGCCCGGGAGCGCGGCATCGAAAGCGGAGACATCGTCAAGGTGTTCAACGACCAGGGCATCGTCTTGGGGGCTGCGAGGATCTCGGAGCGCGTTCTCCCTCGTTCGATCAAGATGGACAAGGGCGCGCACCCCGACCCGATCGCCCCGCACATCGACCGCGGTGGCTGCACCAATCTCATCAGCCCGCCCGATCCCATCTCGAAGCACTGCGAGGGCTTCGTCGTGACCGGGTACCTGGTCGACGTCGCGAAGCTGGAGGACGCCGAGATGGAGCAGTGGAAGAAGGACTATCCGGAGAGCTTTGCCCGCGCCTACGACCCCGCTTCGGGTTCGAGCCGCGCCGGCTGGGTAGTGAAGGAGTAGGTGCAGACAGATGAAGACGTTGCTTATCGACTTGAACAAATGCACGGGATGCTACGCCTGCCAGGTAGGATGCAAGGACGAGCATTGCGAGCAGTCGTGGATGCCCTACGCGGAGGCGCAGCCCGAGACCGGACAGTTCTGGATGAGGGTGGACGAGCAGGAGCGCGGCAAGCGCCCCCACGTCAAGGTGACCTACGTCCCCACGCCGTGCCAGCATTGCGCTGACGCGCCGTGCATGAAGGCAGCCAAGGACGGCGCCGTGTACCGGCGCGAGGACGGCCTGGTGATCGTGGACCCGAAGAAGGCGAAGGGGCAGAAGGCCATCAAGGAGGCGTGCCCGTACGGGGCCGTCTACTGGAACGACCTTCTGGACATCCCGCAGAAGTGCACCGGCTGCGCTCACCTCATCGACGAGGGCGACACCATCACGGTCCCTCGCTGCTATGACAACTGCGTTCACGGCGCGATCTCATGGGGAGAGGAGTCTGACCTCGACCTCGAGGGGGCCGAGAGGCTGCACCCCGAGTACGGGACGACTCCGAGGATCTGGTACAAGGGGCTGCCCAAGAGGTTCATCGCAGGCCGCGTGTACGATCCGATCGAGAAGGAGGTCGTCGTAGGCGCCACGGTGACCGCCACGGGAGAGGCCGGGACGTTCACGGCGCAGACGAACTGGATCGGGGACTTCTGGCTGCGTGACATGCCGGAAGGCGACTGGGAGGTGACCATAGAGTCGGCTGGCAAGAAGAAGTCGATCAAGGTCTCCACCACCGAAGAGGACGTCGGGCTCGGCGACGTTCCCTTGAGCTAGCTTCCTTCTTTCAGGGGGAAGGGGAGCGCCCGGACCGAGACCCGGCGCTCCCCTTCCCCCCACCGCTTGACCGCAAACCATCGCGTCGAAAGAGACATGCAATGTACGAGACTCTTCTCAACAAATACGGGGTACGTCAGCTCGGGTACTACGTCGAGGACATCGACGCAACCGCCCGCGAGATGGCACGGCTCTTAGGCGCCGGCCCCTTCATCGATGCAGGGGAAAGCACCCCCGAAGCCTGCACCTACCGGGGGAAGGACTCGACGCTCACGACACGCGTGGCGTTGGGCCAGTTCGCCAACATCCAGGTCGAGCTCATCCAGGTCACGAGCGAAGGCGAGAACGTCTACTCGGAGATGGGCCGCTACGGGCTCCACCATGTCTGCATCTGGACCGACGACCTCGAGCAGACCGTCAAGGAGTTCGAGGAGGCCGGCTTTGAGCTCGCCATGCGCTTGACGAGCTCCGGCTTCGAGGTCGCCTACTTCGACTGCCGCGACGCCTTCGGGCATTACATCGAGGTATCCGCCCCCCAGGAGGACTTCTACGAGGGGCTGGCGGCCCTGGCCGAAGAATGGGACGGCGAGAACGCCCTGATGGGCATCTGCTAGGCTAAAGGAGCTTTACGCATGAAGAACTACAAGGACTACTTCAAAGGGCGCGACTTCGTCCATCAGATCGGCTTCTACTCGCCGGATGGCGAGGCGTTCGTCCGCACGCACAACGAGCTGTTCGGGTCGGGCCCGTTCTACACCACCACCAACAAGTTCAGCAAGGTGATCTACCGGGGAAAGGAGCTTGAGAAGCCCTTCGAGCTCCAAGCCTACTACGGAGCCTGGGGTTCCCACTCCGTCGAGGTCGTCCAGCAGCTCACCCCCGGCGACTCCATGTACACCGACTACAACGACATGGACAAGCCCGGCATCAACCATATCCACATGTTCGTCGAGAGCCTCGAGGAGGCCGAGGAGGCATGCGAGGCGCTGGGCATTCCCATCGTGGTGATCGGGTACAACGACCTTTCCGGCGCTCTCGAGAAATGCGCGCAGATGGGCATCGACCCCGCGACCTTGGGCCTCGACGAGAGCAAGATAGGGTTCATGGTCGTCGACCTGACGGAGGACCTCGGCATGATGGTCCAGCTCGTAGACGACAACGCCCGGCTGATCCACGACATGGTGAAGGCCGGAGGCGAGGCATGGGACGGCGAGACCGACCTCATCCGCCCGATGGGCGCGTAAGCAGCCCCCACCGCCAAGATGCGCCATGGGGCCGCGCGTGCCTTGCCCATGGCGCATCAGTTCATTCGACACGCAAGACCGAGGAGTTCAAAATGGCAGCAGACAGGTACACGGTTCAAGATCGAGTAGCGATCATCACGGGGGCGAGCTCAAGGGGCATCGGCAACGCGGCCGCGAAGGAGCTTGCAGCCCACGGCGCGAAGGTCTGCCTCGTCGCCCGCCGCGAGGACAAGCTCAAGGACGCGGTGGGCGAGATAGCCGAGGCGGGAGGCACGGCGATGTACGTCGTCGCCGACGTATCCCGGGAGGATGACTGCAAGCGCGCCGTCGAGGAATGCGTCGCTCGCTTCGGAAAGCTCGACATCATGGTGCTTGCCTCCGGCATTGCGGGAACGCCTCCCCAGTCCCTCGACGACATGTTCGACACGGAGGAGTACCGGCGCGTGCTCTCCGTCAACCTCGACGGGGTTTTCTTCATGGTGAAGCACGGGTACGCCGAATGCGCCAAGGGCGGCCATGGCTCGATCGTCTTCATCAACTCCCTGGCGGGCTTCAAGGCAGCGGGGTTCTTGCCCTACTCGGCCTCGAAGGGCGCGATTCGCTCCTGGACGAAGCTGCTCGCCAAGAAGCTCGCCCCCCTGGGAGTCCGCGTCAACGCCATCATTCCGGGCATGATCGACACGGACATGACCCATCCCGCAGGCTACGACGAGCTGTTCGAGGGGATAGCGGCCAACGCAGTCAAGGGAATTCCCCTGGGCCGCCTGGGAACCCCCGCAGACTGCGCGAAGGGGATCCTCTTCCTGGCGTCAGACGCCTCTGAGTGGACCACTGGATACAGCCTCGCCATAGACGGCGGCGAGCTCTGCTCGTAGGCGAGCCTTCCGCTACGGCGGCGAGGGCGGCCCTTCCCCAGCGGGAGGAGTCGTCCTCGCCGCTTTTTTGCGCCCTCTGCGCCGCGCGTCTCCCTTGCCGCGGCGCGCGGCCTGCGTCGCTCCCCCTTTCGGCGTCTCTAGGGCGCCCTGAGTCATCTCCCTGCTTGCTGCTTGCTGCTTGCTGCTTGCTGCTTGCTCCCCTCCTCGGCGCCTCTGGGGCCTCCCCTGAACCATCCCCCAGCGTGTTTCCCCTCCTCGGCGCCTCTGGGGCGCCCTGGCGGGCGCTAGCGGGATGACTCGTCCTCGCCGTAGGGCTCGATGTGGACGAGGACCTCCTTCACGTTGGGGTGGCGCTTGATGACCTCGCGCTCGAAGGCGTCGCCGAGCTCGTGGGCCGCGCGCACCGTCATCTCGGGGTCGACGAGCGCATGCAGGTCGCAGTACACCTCCGCCTCGGTGCCGCGCGTGCGCACGCAGTGCACCTCGACGAGGCCCGGCATCTCCCGCGCGATGGACTCGATGTCCTCGGGCGGGATGCACGCGTGGTCGGACAGCGTGCGCAGCGCCGTGCGGAACACGCCCACCGCCGACAGGAGGATGAACACCGTCACGATGAGCGCCATGATGGGGTCAGCCGCCGGGAAGCCCGCCGCCACGAAGCCGAGGCCCGCGATGACGCCGATGGACACGAACGCGTCGGAGAGCGTGTGGGCCGCGTCGGCCGCGAGGATCTCGCTGCGCAGCTCCTTGCCGCGCCGCCGCTCGTAGAGCGTGACGCCCAGGTTCACCGCGAGCGTGGCCACCATGACCACGAACGACATGGGCGTGACCTCGGCGGTGTAGCTCTGGCTCATGAGCTTGCCCACCGCTCCCGAGCCCACCTCGAAGGCCGCGAGCACGAGCAGCACGCCGATGGCCATGGAGCCGTACGTCTCGAACTTCGCATGCCCGTAGGGATGCCCCGCGTCAGCCGGGCGGCCCGCCACGGCGATGCCCACGAGCCCGATGATGTTGCCGAGCGAGTCGAACACCGAGTGGATGCCGTCAGCCTGCATCGAGGCGGAGCTCGAGGCCAAGCCGTAGAAGAACTTCGCCGCCGCCACCGCCAGGTTGAGCACGAACACGATCCAGAGCACCCGCTCCACGCTGCGCGCGTGGTCGGTCTTAACCGAGGAGCTGAAACGAGCCATGCGCCCTCCTCTCCGCAAGACGGGATCAAAAAGACGGGATCTGATGCAAAAAAGCCCCGCTCAGCGGGGCTTTCGATTGCAAATGGTGTCGGAGGCGGGATTTGAACCCGCACACCCGGTATGTGGGCACTAGCACCTCAAGCTAGCGTGTCTGCCGTTCCACCACTCCGACATGCTTTTTTGCAGCGACAAATAGTTTAGCATAATGTCGCTGCGATGCAAGAAATATTCTCAACTTTTCTTGCCGCGTCGCGCTGCGCTGGCGCTAGGCGCCGATCGTCCCATGCGGGTAGATGACCATGAGCACCAGAAGCGACAGCATGAACACGATCGCGCACGCGATGGTGATGCGGTCGAGGTTCTTCTCGATGACGCTCGTGCCCGTCTGGGTGGAGTACATGGAGCTCGCGATCATGTCGGAGATGCCCGTGCCCTTGCCCGAGTGCATGAGGATGAACACGATCATGCCCACGCCCGACAGCACGAGCAGGATGAGAAACACAATAACCAGAGGATTCAAAGCTTCACTCTTCTCTCGGAGGAATAACTACCTTTACACAAATTCGTTATTATAGCGCAACCTCCGCTACGAGGCAAGCAGGCATGAGCCCGTCATCTCGCCGGGCGCCGCGAGCCCCACGGCGGCGAGCAGCGTGGGCGCGATGTCGGCCAGGCACCCGTCCTCCCCGCTCAGGCCAAGGCCCGCCTCCGTCTCGTCCACCAGGACGAACGGCACGGGCGCCGTGGTGTGGGCCGTATGCGGCGTGCCGTCCGGCGCGATCATCTTGTCGGCGTTGCCGTGGTCGGCCGTGACGAACGCCACGCCGCCCTTGCGCGCCACCGCGTCGAGCACGCGCCCCACGCCCGCGTCGACCGCCTCGACGGCAGCCACCGCGGCGGGGATCACGCCGGTGTGCCCCACCATGTCGCAGTTCGCGAAGTTCACGATGTACACGTCGGCCTCGTCGGCGTCGATGGCCGCAGCGAGCGCCTCGGCCACCTCGGGCTCGCTCATCTCCGGCTTGAGGTCGTAGGTCGCCACCTTCGGGCTCGCGATGAGCTTGCGCTCCTCGCCCGCCTTCTCCTCCTCGCGCCCGCCGTTCAGGAAGAACGTCACGTGGGCGTACTTCTCGGTCTCCGCGATGTGGTACTGGCCAAGCCCCGCGTCAGCCAGCACGTCGGCCAGCACGTTGTCGGGGAACTCCTTCGGGAAGGCCACCGCCGCCGCGATCTCGGGGTCGTACTCGGTGAGGCACACGAACTTGACCTGCGGCCAGAAGGCGCGCTCGAAGCCCGCGAAGCCCTCGTCCGTGAGGGCGCGCGTGATCTCGCGCGCGCGGTCGGGGCGGAAGTTGAAGAAGATCACCGCGTCGCCGTCGCGCATGCCGCGGTCGGCGAGGGCCACGGGCACCACGAACTCGTCGGTCACGCCGTCGGCGTACGACGCCTCCATGGCCTCGACGGGGCCGAGCTGCGTGAGGTTCGCGGCGCTTACGAGCGTGTCGTAGGCGCGCTCGACGCGATCCCAGCGGTTGTCGCGGTCCATGGCGTAGTAGCGCCCCTCGATGGAGGCGACCTCCATCACGCAGCCGCTCTCGGGCGCCTCTGCCCCAAGCCGCCCGATGACCTCGGCGAGCTCGCGTACGTACCCCGCGCCGCTCGAGGGCGGCACGTCGCGGCCGTCCATGAAGCAGTGCACCATGACGTGCGGCACGCCCGCGTCGCGCGCCGCCTCGAGCAGCGCGTAGAGGTGGGCGTTGGAGGAGTGCACGCCGCCGTCGCTCAGGAGCCCCATGAGGTGCAGCGCCGCGCCCGGCGCCTTCGCCGCCTCGAACGCCGCCGTGATCTCGGGGTTCGTGACGATGGAGCCGTCTGCGCACGCGCGGTTGATGCGCGTGAGCTCCTGGAACACCACGCGCCCCGCGCCGATGTTGAGGTGCCCCACCTCGGAGTTGCCCATCTGGCCCGCCGGGAGGCCCACGGCCTCGCCCGACGCCTCGAGGCGCACCCAGGGGCGCGTGGCGAACAGCTCGTCGAGCACGGGGGTCTTCGCGAGCGAGATGGCGTTCCCCTCCCCCGGCTCCTCGAGGCCGAAGCCGTCCATGATGATGAGGCACGCCGGGAGGCGCAGGGACGCGCGGTCCGCGCCCTGCGCCCCCCTTCCTTCGTTAAGCTGCTCAGACGCCATCTACATCGCTGCCTTCACGATCTCGATGAACGACTTCGCCTTGAGCGACGCGCCGCCGATGAGGCCGCCGTCGATGTCGGGCTCGGCGAGCAGGAGCGCGGCGTTGCCCTCGTTCATGGAGCCGCCGTAGAGCACGCGCATGGCGTCGGCCGTCTTGTCGGTGTAGATCTCGGCGAGCGTGGCGCGCACCGCCGCGCACACCTCCTCGGCCTGCTCGGGGGTGGCGGTGCGGCCGGTGCCGATGGCCCAGATGGGCTCGTAGGCCACGACCGCGCTCTTCGCCGCCGCCTCGTCCACGCCGGCGAACGCCGCGCGCACCTGGGCGCACACGTACTCGAGGTACGAGCCCTCGTCGCGCACGGCGAGCGACTCGCCCACGCACACGATGGGCTTGATGCCGCCGTCGACGAGCGCCTTGACCTTCTTGTTCACGTCCTCGTTCGTCTCGCCGAACAGCCCGCGGCGCTCCGAGTGGCCCACGATGCACCACTCGCAGCCGATCTCGCGCAGCATCTCGATCGAGATCTCGCCCGTGTAGGCGCCCTTCGGCTCCCAGTAGACGTTCTGCGCGCCCACGCCCACCTTCAGATGGTCGAACTCGAACACGTTCACCACCGGCTTGAGGTCGACGTACGGCGGGCACACCGCCACGTCGACGAGCTCGAGCCAGTCGCGGTAGAAGTCGTACGAGATCTCCTGCGCGAGCACCACGGCCTCGCCGATGGTGTTGTTCATCTTCCAGTTGCCCGCGATGAGGTTCTTTCTGGTCATGTGAGGTCCTTTCACTCTGCTCGCAGCGCCTCGACGCCGGGCAGCTTCTCGCCCTGCACGAGCTCCATGGAGGCTCCGCCGCCGGTGGAGATGAACGTCATCTTCTCGGCGAGGTCGAACTTGTTGACCGCCGCCACCGAGTCGCCGCCGCCGATGATGGTGTCGGCCGCCTCGTTGGCCGCCACGGCCTCGGCCACGGCCTTCGTGCCCGCCTCGAACGCCTTCATCTCGAACACGCCCATGGGGCCGTTCCAGAACACGCTCGCGGCGCCCGCGATGGCCTCCGCGTAGAGCGCGGCCGTCTTCGGCCCGATGTCAAGGCCCATCATATCCGCGGGGATCTCGTCCGCCGAAACCGTTTTCGTGTTGGCATCTTCGGCGAAGGCGTCGGCGCACACCACGTCCACGGGCAGCAGCAGCTTCACGCCGCGCTCCTCGGCCTTCGCGATCATGGCGCCGGCGCGCTCGACCCAGTCGTCTTCCTTGAGCGAGGTGCCCACGGCGAGCCCCTGCGCGAGCAGGAAGGTGAAGCACATGCCGCCGCCGATGATGAGGGTGTCGGCCTTGTCCATGAGCGCGTCGATGACCTTGATCTTGTCGGACACCTTGCTGCCGCCGAGGATGGCCACGAACGGGCGCTTGGGCTCGTCGAGCATGCCGGTGAGCGTCGCCACCTCGCGCTGCATGAGGTAGCCCGCGTACGCCGGGAGCAGCGCCGCGACGCCGGCCGTGGAGGCGTGCGCGCGGTGCGCGGTGCCGAAGGCGTCGTTCACGTAGGCGTCGGCCAGCGCGGCGAGCTCGGCGCAGAGGGCCGGGTCGTTCTTCTTCTCGCGCTTGTCGAAGCGCAGGTTCTCGAGCACCACCACGTCGCCGTCGGCGAGGGCGGCGACCTTGGCCTGCGCGTCGGCGCCCACGGTGTCGGACGCGAAGGCGACGGGGCGGCCCAGGAGCTCGCCCAGGCGCGCGGCCGCGGGGGCCAGCGTGTAGGCCTCCTCGAAGCCCTCGCCCTTCGGGCGGCCCAGGTGGCTCATGAGGATGACGCGCGCGCCCTCGCCCACGAGGCGCTCGATGGTAGGCAGCGCCGCGCGGATGCGCGTGTCATCGGTCACCACGCCGTCTTTCACCGGCACGTTGAAGTCGACGCGCACGAGCACGCGCCTTCCGCGCGCCTCGAGCTCGTCAACCGAGTTAATCTTGCTCATGTTCACTTCCTAGCAAATCGGGATCGTTCATGCCGCCG
This sequence comes from Adlercreutzia sp. ZJ473, assembly GCF_013185065.1. Classification (GTDB taxonomy): domain Bacteria; phylum Actinomycetota; class Coriobacteriia; order Coriobacteriales; family Eggerthellaceae; genus CAAEEV01. Next base: position 24,519 of record NZ_JAAVTO010000018.1, read on the forward strand.
AGCGCGTGCATCAGCTCGCGCAGCATCTCAGTTTGCTCGCGCTGCGCGGCGGCGACCTGCCTTTGGGCCTCGGCGGCCTCCTTCAAAGCCTGCACCATCTCGAAGAACTTCCTCAAGACGAGCAGCACGACGGCGAAGGGGACCAGGTAGACCAGGGCGACCATGATGCTCGGGATCATGTTCTCCATAGGACGAGCACCTCCTTTGCAGAAAAGCCCCGGGGGCCGATCAGGAACCCGGGGCTTAGCAGATCGTGAATCGCACGTTGAAGGATCGCAGGTCGTTCGCAACGTCGCAGGTCAGTGTGACGTTACAGGTCGTTCGTAACGTCAGCGAGCGACGCTGAAGTGCCCGAGATAGCCCCGCCGCAGCACCAAGCGTACTTCGTACGCGCCGAGTGCTGCACAAGGGGCAAGGACGGGTGCTTCGGCGCCGCGCAGCGTCGAGCATTCCGCCGTTGCGCCAGCAACGGCGGAACAACCTACAGCATGATCTTGACGAGGTCCTTCACGCGGTTGGAGTAGCCCCACTCGTTGTCGTACCAGCTGATGCACTTCACCATGTCGGACTTCTCGCCCATCACCATGGTGAGAAGGCTGTCGAAGATGGAGGAGTGGTTGTCGCCCACGATGTCGATGGACACGATGGGGTCGTCCTGGTACTCGAGGATGCCCTTCAGCGGGCCCTCGGCGGCGGCCTTCATGGCCTCGTTGATCTCCTCGCGGGTCACCTCGCGCTCAAGCTCCACCGTGAGGTCGACCATGGAGCCGTCCGGCGTGGGAACGCGGGTGGCGAAGCCGTCGAGCTTGCCCTTGAGCTCGGGCAGGACGAGCGCCACGGCGCGGGCGGCGCCGGTGGTGGTGGGGATCATCGACATGGCGGCCGCGCGGGCGCGACGCAGGTCCTTGTGCGGGAGGTCGAGGATCTTCTGGTCGTTGGTGTACGCGTGGATGGTGTTCATGTAGCCGCGCTTGATGCCGAAGCTCTCCATGAGGACCTTCGCCATGGGGGCCAGGCAGTTGGTGGTGCAGGAGGCGTTCGACACGATGTTGTGCTTCGCCGGGTCGTACTGGTCGTCGTTCACGCCCATGACGATGGTGATGTCCTCGCCCTTCGCGGGGCAGGTGATGACGACCTTCTTGGCGCCGGCCTTGATGTGCTTGCCGGCCAGCTCGCCGGTCTTGAAGATGCCCGTGGACTCGACCACGATGTCGACGCCGAGCTCGCCCCAGGGCAGGTTCTCCGGGTCGCGCTCGGAGAGCACCTTGACGGCGTGGCCGTCGGCCACGAAGCCGTCCTCGGTGACCTCGACGGTGTCGAACGCGCGGCCGTGGACGGAGTCGTACTTCAGGAGATGCGCCATCGTGGGGATGTCACCCAGGTCGTTCACGGCCACGACCTCAATCGCGGGGTCGTTCACCATCGCGCGGTAGACGAGGCGGCCGATGCGGCCGAATCCGTTGATGCCTACTTTGGTTGCCATACGTATCTCCTTTCACAAGATACTCCTTGAAAACCCTTGCTCAGGGCTGATTACCTGACCCATACAGCATAGCACGCCGCGCGCCGAATCGGCGGGCGCGTGTTAGCTTCAGTATACGCGCTCCTCCCCCGCTATCTCGCGGGCCATCTGCTCGAGGCGGCGGACGCGGTGGTAGACGGCCGACTTCGACAGCGGCGGCGACGAGTGGCTCCCGAGCTCCTTGAGCGACGCGTCGGGGAAGGTGACGCGCAGGCGGATGAACTCCTGGAGCGCGGGCGGGAGGTTCTCCATGCCGTAGCGCTCGAGCACGGTGCGGATGGTGAAGAGCTGCTCCACCGCGGCGTTCGACGCCTTCTGCTGGTTGGCGAGCTCGGCGTTGATGGCGCGGTTCACGTCGTTGCGCACCGACTTCACCACGCGCTGCTCCTCCATGAACAGGGCCGACGCGTGCGCGCCCACGAACGCCAGGAACTCCAGGATGGCGTTTCCGCTCTTCAGGTAGACCATGTACGAGCTGCGGCGCTGCATGACGCGCGCGGTGATGTCCTTCTCGGCCATGAGGGCCACGAGCCCCTCCGCGAGCTCCTCGCTCTCCACGGTGATCTCGAAGTGGAAGTCGCTCTTAGGGTTCGAGATGAAGCCCGACCCCAAAAACGCCCCGCGCAGGTACGCCGCCGCGCAGCACTGCTTCGCCACGAGCTCGGGCTTGACGCCGAGCTCGAGGCCGTCCTCGGGCGAGAGCACGCCCATGTCGCGCAGCGCGGGGGCCAGCGCGGGCTGCGCGGGGACCTCGATGAGGTAGTTCGGCGTCTTGTGCAGCACGCTGCGGCGCACGGTGAGGTCGGTCTTGAGCTGGTAGAGCGTGTGCAGGAGGCGGATGATGAGGCGCGCCACGGAGGGCACGTCGGTGGCCACCTCCATGCGGTAGCGCCCCGGGCCGCTCACGAACAGCGTGCCCTCGATGCGCACGAGCGCGGCGAGCGTGGCCTTCTCGCAGTGCGAGCACTCGGGCGCGACGTGGGCGATCTCGTCCTTCACATCTGAGGTAAACGACATGCCGAAGCCCTACCCCCGCCTCGCCTGCATGAGCTTGACGACCTGCAGAAGCGCGTTGCGCAGCGCCTCGGGGGAATGCCAGGTGGGGCGCTCGGCGTCGGCGAGGTCGCGCGCGAGGACCACCGGGCCCATCGACTGGATGGCCTGGAGGTCGTGGTAGTTGATGGACACGGGCCGCACCTTGCCCGCAAGGCGCGCGTCGTCGAGGCCGGCGGTGGAGGCGTGGTCGGAGTCGCGCCCCGTCATGGCGTTGAAGCGGTCGTTCGCCGGGCTGTCGGCGCGCAGCGGCACGCGCGTGTGCACGAGCACGTAGTCCACGAGCCCCGCCATGCCGTGGTCCATGAGCGCCTCCACGTGCTCGCGCGCGGTGAGGCCCCACGTCTCGCCCTGCACGTCGGCGAGCGAGCACACGAAGAGGACGCGCCCGCGCGAGGCGCGGATGGCGTCGACGATGCCGGGCACGAGCAGGTTGGGGATGATGGAGGTGAACAGCGACCCGGGGCCGAGCACGATGAGGTCGGCCTCGCGCAGCGCGACGAGCGCCGGCTCGTAGGCGGTGATGCCGCCGCCCACCGCGGGCGCGCACAGGCGCACGCGCTCGAGCGCCGTGTGCGAGTGGCACGCCACCGCCTGCCCGTCGAGCTCGCGCCCGTCGCGCGTGGTGGCCGCGAGCGTCACGTGGTCGAGCGTGGAGGGGTACACGTGCCCCTGCGCGTCGACGAGGCGCTCGCAGATGCGGATGGCCTCGGGGAACGAGCCGCACGCGTCCTCGAGCGCAGCGAGCATGAGGTTGCCGAGCGCGTGGTCGCGCGCCACGGCGAAGCGGTACTTGAACGCGCGCACGAGGGGATCCTGCGGGTCGCGCGCGAACGCGGCGATGCACTTGCGGATGTCGCCGGGGGGCGTGACGTCGGCCTCCTCGCGCAGGATGCCCGTCGAGCCGCCGTCGTCGGCCATGGCCACCACCGCGCTCGTCTCGACGCCGAGCGAGAGCAGCGTGCGGATGGACATGGGCGCGCCCGTGCCGCCGCCGACCACCACGGCGCGCAGGCGCTGCCCGCCGTGCGCGAGCGCGTCGAGGCGCGGCAGCTTGCCGCGGAGCGCCGAGAACGACCCGGTGGCTGACGGGTCGACGCGGAACGGATGCTTGGCAGCCATGGCGCTTCCGCCTAGCGCGCGCCCGCGGGGGCGGGGGTGGCGGCGGGGGCGGCCTCGGAGGCCGTCGCGGAGCCGGTAGCGGCCTCGGCGGCCGCGGGGGCGGGAGCGGGGACTCCGCCAACGGCCGCGTCCGCCTCCGCGCGCACGTCGGGCGACTCGGCGAGCACCGCCGCGCCCACGTGGCGGTCGGCCAGCTTGAGGTCGCGGTGCGCCACCGACACGCGGTAGCCCTTGGTCTTGAGGTAGTCGCCCGTCGACTCGGCGAGCGCCACGCTGCGGTGCTGCCCGCCCGTGCACCCCACGGCGATGGCGAGCTGCTGCTTGCCCTCGGCCACGTAGCCCGGCATCACCACGTCGAGCAGGTCGTGCCAGCGGTGCCGGAACTCGATCGTCTCCTCGCGCAGCATCACGAAGTCGCGCACCGGCGCGTCGAGGCCCGTCAGGGGGCGCAGCTCGGGGTCGTAGTAGGGGTTCGGCAGGAAGCGCACGTCCATCACGAGGTCGGCGTCGAGCGGCGCGCCGTGCTTGAACCCGAACGAGTACACCGTGACGGCGAGGCCGCGGCGCTCGCTGCCGGTGCCGAAGAGCGAGCGGATGGTGGTGCGCAGCTTCTGCGGCAGCATCTCGGTGGTGTTGATCACGTGGTCGGAGGCGTCATGCAGGTCCATGAGCAGCTGCCGCTCGCGCTGGATGCCCTGGGCGATGGTGGTGCCGTCGGTGCACAGCGGGTGCCGGCGGCGGCTCGACTTGTAGCGCGCGACGAGCTTCTCGTCGTCGGCGTCGAGGAAGAGCATGCGGTAGTCGACGCCCTCCTCGCGCAGGCGCCCCAGCTGCGCGTCGAGCGAGCCGAAGTAGCCGCCGTTGCGCGCGTCGCACACCACGGCGAGGCGCTTGCGCTCGCCTTCCCCGCCCGGGCGCTCGTTCAGCTCGATCAGGTTGCCGATGAGGCTCGCCGGCAGGTTGTCCACGCAGAAGTACCCCAGGTCCTCGAACACGTGCATGGCCTCGGTTCGCCCCGCGCCGCTCATGCCGGTGACGATCACCAGGTCGGGCATGTTCTCCAGGTCCACGTGCTCCTCAGTCATGGGCGCCTCCTTCGGTCGCGGCGCGCGCAAGCGCGTCCTCAGCGGTTCTCTTGTCCTCATTATACTGCTCGATCACGCGCACGAGCTCCTCGGCCACCTCGTCGGGCACCACGTGCGCCGCCTTGACCTCCTCGAGCGTGGCGGCCTTGAGGCTCTTGAACGACTTGAAGTGCTTCATCAGGGCCTTCTTGCGCACGGGGCCGAGGCCCGCCACGTCGTCGAGGATGGAGGCCGTCATGCCCTTGCCGCGCAGCTCGCGGTGGAACGTGATGGCGAAGCGGTGGGCCTCGTCGCGCACCTGCTTCACCAGGTACAGGCTCGCGCTGCCGCCGGGCAGGACCACGGGCCCGGTGTCCTGCCAGGGCACGAAGAGCTCCTCGTCGCGCTTGGCCAGGCCGCACAGCGCAATCCCTGTGACCCCCATCTCCTCGAACATCTTGAGCGCGGCGGTGAGCTGGGGCTTTCCGCCGTCGAGGATGATGAGGTCGGGCTTCTTGCCGAAGCGCTCGTCGGCCATGCGCGCGGGCGCGTAGCGGCGGCTCATGACCTCCTGCATGGAGAGGAAGTCGTTCGCCTCGTCGAGCGGCGTCTTGATCTTGAAGCGCCGGTACTGGTTCTTGTCGGGCTTGCCGCCCGTGAACACCACCATGGAGGCCACCGTGTAGGAGCCGTGGATGGTGGAGATGTCGAAGCACTCGATGCGCATCGGCGGGCCGTCGAGCGCGAGCGCGCTCTCGAGCTGCAGGAGCGCGTCGTTGATGCGCTTGTCGTCGTAGTTCGTGCGCACCTTGTAGCGCATGAGCGTGTGCTTGGCGTTCGTCTCCGCCATGCCCACGAGCTCGGACTTCTCCCCCTTCTTCGGGGCGGTGAAGCGCACCTTCGCCCCGTGCGCCGAGCCGAGCTTGCCCGTGAGCCACTCCTCCATGGCGCCGGCGTCCTCGGGCAGCTCCCGCACGATCACCTCGTGCGGGATCGAGGTGGTGGCGTCGTAGTAGCGCAGCAGGAAGTTGTGCTGCAGGTCCTGGTCGGGCACGTCGCGCCCGCGGTTCAAGGTGAACTCGTTCGAGTTGATGATGCGCCCCTCGCGCACCATGAGCACGTGCGCGCCGGCCACCGTCTCCTCGCGGAAGAAGCCGATGACGTCGGCGTTGAGGTTGCGCGCGGACACGGCATGCTGCTTGTCGGTGAGCGAGCCGATGGTGTCGATGCGGCTCTTGATGCGCGCCGCGCGCTCGAAGTCCAGATCGGCGGCGGCGGCGCGCATGTCGGCGGAGAGCTCGTCGACGAACTCGCGGTGGTGCCCCGCGAGGAACCGCTCGACGCGGCGCACGTTCTCCGCGTACTCCTCGGGCGTGATCTGCCCGCAGCACGCGCCCGGCCCGAGCCCCACGTGGCAGTCGAAGCACGGGCGGATGGAGCCGTCGGGCGTGAGGAAGGTGCCGGGCGTGGCGGCCTCGCCCCTGCTTGCCAGCTTCTCCAGCTTGCGCGTGAGGTTGCGCCAGTCCGCGCAGCTCGCGGCGCAGATCGGCACCACGCGTCGCGCGATGTCGACCATCTCGCGCGCGGCGCGCGAGTCGGTGTAGGGCCCGAAGTAGCGCGTGGCGCTCTTGTGCCGCTCGCGCGTGTACTTGATGGCGGGGAACGCATCCCCCTTGGTGAGCGCGATGAAGGGATAGGACTTGTCGTCCTTGAAGTCCGCGTTGAAGAACGGGCTGTGCTGGTTGATGAGGTTCTTCTCGAGCACGAGCGACTCGTGCTCGTTATGCACCACGATGTACTCGAACGAGTCGATCTGGTCGACGAGCAGCGGGATCTTGGCGCGGTCGTCCTGGAAGTTCACGTACTGGCGCATGCGCGCGCGCAGCTGCTTGGCCTTGCCCACGTAGATGACCTGGCCCGACGCGTCCTTCCAGAGGTACACGCCCGGGAGCGTCGGCACCGCGTCGAGCTCCCGCTTGACGCGCGCGATCTTGGCGGCCTGGGTCTCGGGCGCGGCGGGCGCGGGCGCGGGAGCTGCGCCGGCGGGCGCGGGCGCGGGAGCGCCAGAGCCGACAGGCGCGGAGGCGGCGTTGTTCTCGAATTCTTCCATGCGGAAGAGTATAGCGGTTCTCCCGCCGCCGCCGTCCGCCTGCGCGGCATTCTACAGATCGAGCGCCTTGCGCGCAGCGGTGGCGAGCTTGGCGACGACGATAGGCTATGAGAGACGATTTACCCAAGCCACTTGTTCAAAACCTTGAACAGCTGGTCAAAGTCAAGCGGCTTTGCGATGTGCTCGTCCATTCCGGCATCCCTGCAGGCCTGCACATCCCCGACAAAGGCATTCGCGGTCAAGGCGATGATCGGCACCTGCCGGGGATAGTCGCCGGGCAGGCTGCGGATGGCCCGAGTCGCCTCGCAGCCGTCCATGATCGGCATCTGGACATCCATGAACACGATGTCGTAATAGCCTGCCTCAGCCACGGTCATCCTGTCGAGAGCCTCTTTTCCGTCCTTTGCGTATTCGACCTCGAGACCTGCCGTGCCAAGGACTTCGCGCGCTATTTCCGCGCTCAGCTCATTGTCCTCCACTAGCAGCGCCCGCTTGCCGCTGAAGTCCTCTTTTTGGATCGCATTGAGCGCAGGCAGGCCTTGCAGCTGCTTCCCGTTTCCAAGAAGCTCTTTGAACAGGTAAACCATCTTCGACTTGAACAAAGGCTTGCTGAGGAACGCGTTGGCTCCGGCCGCCCTTGCCGAGACTTCGATTTCGGACCAGTCGTAAGCCGAGATGATGATAATCGGCACGTCCTCCCCGACCTGCCTGCGAATCTCCCTGGTTACCTCCACGCCGTCCATTCCCGGCATCTTCCAGTCGAGGATGACCGCGAAGTAATCATCCTCTGCCTCGTGGCGGGTCACAACGCACTTCACCGCGTCCTCGCCGCAGAGCACGTATTCGCCCAGCATGCCGAGGTCGCTCAGCATATCGCAGGTGGACTCGCAGGTCGCCAAGTCGTCGTCCACTACCAGAATCGGCAGGTCGATCAGCTCGTCAGAGGAAGCAGCCTCCCCGCCTTCCTGGAGCTTCAGGAAAATCGTTATGGTGAATCTCGTCCCCTTGTCCGGCTCGCTCTTTACGTCGATCCTCCCGTTCATGAGCTGGACGATGTTCTGGGTAATCGCCATTCCCAGTCCCGTCCCCTGAACGCCCGCCATGCGGCTGTCTTCCGCCCTGGTGAAAGGCTCGAACAAGTGCTTCAGGAACTCCTCGCTCATGCCGATGCCGTTGTCCTCGATGACGATCTCGTAGCAGCCCAGAGCCTTCCTGCGGATCGGCTTCTCAGACAGGAGCAGCTGCACCTTTCCACCCTCGGGCGTGTACTTGATGGCGTTGCTCAGCAGGTTCAGGAATACCTGCCGGATCCGCTGGCTGTCGCCAACGACCTTCTCATGCGCAACGCCTCTGACCGAGACGCAGAACTCATGGCGCTTTGCCTCGATCTGAGGCTTCACCATCGGGATCAGATCGTCCAGCAAGTCAGGCAGGCTGAACTCTTCATCCTGCAACTCGATCTTGCCGGATTCGATCTTGCTCATGTCCAGCACTTCGTTGAGCAGTCCCAGCAGGTGCTTGCTGGCGACCATGATCTTGGAAAGGCAGTCTGAGACCCGCTCCTTGTCGTCCAAATAGGTCCCGGCAATAGCGGTCATGCCGATGATGCCGTTCATGGGGGTTCGGATGTCATGGCTCATGTTGGCCAGGAAAGTGGACTTTGCGGCGCTGGCGTGATTGGCTGCCTCATAGGCGGCCAGAAGCGCCTGCTGCTGATTCTGCTGCTTCAGCTTCGCCTCGGTAATGTCTGTCGCTATGAACAGCCCGTGAATATGGTCAGTCTCCTTGTCCTGGTGCATGAAGACAGAGACCCGCATGTAGGTGTCCTCGACGGGGTTGTAGTATTCCGCCTCCGGATTTGAGACTCCCTTCTCAAACAGCTCCGCAAGCCCGGCGCAGGAGAAGCAGCCGGCCTCGTCTTCCTCTAGCAGGCGGATCTTGTTCTTCTCCAAGAACATGCCCTGAAACGTGTCGTAATCCACCGGAAGGGAAAGCCCCAGCGACGCGAGCAGGTTCTTGTTATGGGCCGTCACGATCTTCTCCCGGATCAGCCCCCCGGAAACCTCGAAGGAAAAGCTGTACTCCGAGCCCTGCACCAGCGCATCCCGGTACTGCCTCCGCTCCTGTTCCAGCGTCGCGTAGAGATGCTCGTTCACCCCCTCCGCAAGAGGCACGCTGAAGATCATCTTGAACAGCTTTCCCAGCTTCAGCAGCGCCGCCTTCTCCTCTTCCGTCCAGTCATGGGGCGTAAAGCACTGGAAGCCGACGGAGCCGTCATAGCTGCGGGTTTTCTTTCGGACGAACCCGTAGTGCATGATGCAGTCTGATATCTCATAGTCTGACAGCGAGCCCACGTTATAGGCGCAGAGAGGAGAGTCGTCGTACATATGGAGGGCCCTCTCGTAGTCCTCATCTGTCAGCTCCAGGTACACGCCCCGGTTGTCATACTTGGGATGGCTCACGCTGGCGTATTTGTAGGTGAACGCGTAGTTCCAGTTGACCCTCTCCAAAACATAGACCACGTCAAACCCGTACTGCTCCCGCACACGGTCCAGCAGCTCCTGCACATGCTCGCTGATGTCGTCCGTCTCTAACGCAACTGCCGCAAACCGGGCGATCGCATCGTCTACTCTCGTCCTCACAGGGTCTCTCCTAAACCTATGCCAACAATCAGATTTTATTCATGTTTTTTACATAATACATGCTTTCATCGGCCAGCGTGATCAGTTTTTCCAGATCAGCCCGCTCCTCGCAAAAGGCGATGCCAGAAGCCGCGGCACGGTGAGGCGCATTTCGCGGCACGGTGAGGCGCATTCTCATGATGGGAATTCACGGTGCTTCTGACTTGCCCGGCGATCGCCTCCGTCACGGAAGCCGCGCAAGCGCTATTGCCGCGCTATTGCCGCGCCCTCCCTTTTTCTTTATCCGCCAGCAGGTAGGCCTTCAGGTCCCTGGGTGGCAGAGACTTCGAGAAATAGTATCCCTGGCAGCAGGTTGCGCCGAGAGAGCGGAGATACTCGTAGGTCTTCTGGTCTTCGACCCCCTCCAGGCAGCTGTGGAGGCCCAGCCTCCGGGCGGCATCCACGATCGCGCCCACGTACACCTGATTAGCCTCCCGGCTGCGTATATCCGTGATGAAGGATTTGTCCAGCTTGACCTCGTCTATCGGGAGGTTGAGCAAGACGCCCAGGGAGGAGAAGCCGGTGCCTACATCGTCCAGGGCGACCTGAATGCCAAACCGGTGGAAGAACTCGATCTGCGACTTCAGGTACTCCTCGTCAAGTTCGCGGCAGCGCTCCGTCAGCTCCAGGCAAAGCTGCTGGGGCGGGAAGCCGGTCTCCCGCAGCGCCTCGAGCACCATGGCGTTGAACCGCTCGTCCTCCAGCTGCAGGACGGTGATGTTGACCTTGATCACGAAACCGGGCACCACCGGCAGCATTTCCCGGGCGTCTGAGAGGGCTTTCCGAAGGATCCACCAGCCCACCTGGAAGAAGCAGGGGTCGTTTTCCAGCCAAGGCACGAACTGCCCCGGGTGCACCTTGCCGAACTCATCGCCCCGCCACCGCAGCAGAGCCTCCGCCCCCATGGCCTCTCCGGTATCCATTTGGTGAATGGGCTGATACTCCAGGCGAAAGCCCCTCCGCTCCGTCACCGCGTCCTGGTAGACGGCGGCCAGCAGCTTGAAGTCTACCTGGCTCTCGCCTCGAGCCGGATCGCCGTAGAACGTGAGACGGCCATGGCCTTCCTGCTCGGAACGCTCCAACGCGCTGGTCAGGTTGTTCCGGACGGCGACGACGCTGCCGGCATAGTGCTCGTCCACGACAAAGGCCCCGCCCGCCAGCCTCAGGGGAATGGTGATGGAGTCCATGGTGATCTCGAAGCGGGCGACGTTCGTCAGGTCTGCGTAGAGCTTGGAAACATCCTCCGCTTCCATTCCCGGCAGGCAGAGCGTGAACCTGGTGTCCCCGATCCGGAAAACCCGTCCCTTCTGGCCAACGACCCTCCTCAGAACTCCGGAAAACTGCGACAGTATCTGATTGCCGGTCAGGTGGCCATACAGCAGGTTGATCCTGCTGAAGGAGCAGATCTTCACCGTCAGGAACGATGCCCTCGTCTTCTCCCGCAGCAGCTTCTCCATGTGGGGAACCAGGATGCGCTCGTTGTGAAGCCCGGTGATGGGGTCGATGGTCTCTCCGATGCCGTGATTGACCAGGGTGGCGACGAACAGGTCCGGCTCACCGCTCTTGCCTTTCAGGATTCTGCCCCGGCAGGTGCATACCACGTATTCGCCCCGCTTGTTGCGAACGCGGTACTCTATGTCGTGCTCCTTTTTTGCTCCGCTGAAGACCGCGCTGATGTCCGTCCAATAGGTGGCGCGGTCGTCCGGGTGGATATACTCCATCCAAACGGTGGCGCTGTCATAGATGAACTCGCCGGGCAGGCCGAAGTAATCCACCGCCGCCTGAGACCAGCGGGAGACGTTGGTGGACAGGTTGCCCATGGTAAGGTAGTTCCTTCCGCCCGTTGCGGCGAAGGCATCGAAGATGCGGTCGGTCAAGCCGGTGACGTTCAGCTGCTGCCCGTCCTGCGACAGGCGGGCTTTCTCCCGCCTCATGTCCGTCTTGTTCTGGTACATGAGGTAGTCGGCCATCTGCAGCACGTTGCGCAACGAGGCGTATTCCTCGCCGGATACGGCGTAGCCGATGGCAACGCTCATCCGGTAGGGCACCTTTTCGGACATGGCCTTGCAGTCCGCGTTGACCTGATCGATCTCCTGCTGGATCTTCGCCTCATCCGCATTGCGGTATACGGCCAGAAACTCGTCGCCGCCCATGCGGTAGATGCTCTTCGCCCCCCGCAGGTCCCGCGTCAGGATCTGGGCGACGTCACCGATGTAATCGTCCCCCTTCAGGTGACCGAACTCATCGTTGACCTCCTTCAGGTCGTTGATGTCGCAGAACACCATCCCGAATCGGATGTCCCGGCTCTGGACGAACGTCTCCTCCATCTGCTGGATCTCGAGCTCATAGCTGCTGCGGCTCTTCACGCCGGTGAGGGCGTCAATCAGCAGCTTCTGCCTGAACACATCCGCCGGGTTCTCCAGGGAGAAGAAGAACGCCACCGTGACAACGGTCACCGCGCCGCCCGTGATCAGCAGCTCGGGCACCGCGATCTGGATGCACTCCGCCGCCACCATCAGAGTAAGCATGGGGATCAGGGCCATCCGAACATGGGGCGCCAGCTTCTTGAAGTTCACGGTCAGGATCACGGCGCTGCCCGCTAAGAAGACCATGCCGAGGCCATAGCCCACGACGGCTGCCGGCCCCAGGCTGTAATTGGTCCCGTTGCCATGAAGCTACTCGATGGGCATCACCGGCAGGAGGAGCAGATAGAGCCCCACCAGGGAAAAGCCGATGATCCTCACGGCCTTCTGAATCCGCTTCTCACGGTAGGACAGGGCGATCACATAGCAGAAGAACTCATGGGCAAACAAGATGGCGAACAGGTAGAACACCACATGGGCTATGTAGTTTACCCAGATGGGAACCTGGTCCAGATTGTTCACCGTCAGCACGGTGATGATGTCGAACACAACATGGCCAATGGCGAAGAACAGCATTCTTATGAAGCTGCCATTGTCCTTTCCCATTTTGTAATAGCGGGCGTTGATGCCGAGGAATACCAGGAGTATCAAGCAGACGATCTCCACTCGGACGATCAGCAACGGATACAAGTGCTCACCACCAGACGTACAACCACCAGACGTACATATAGCTTTGCCTCAAACTCTCTTCCCGGATCAGAAGCGTTTCAAGGATACAAGAAGAACTCCTCCGTGGCAGCATTTCTCCCTGTTTTCTTGCTGCAATTCTCTTCAACGGCGCGGAGTCGCAAGCGGACGTGGACGGCATCGCGGAGGTACGTCGGCTCACGCGCACATCGCGGAGGTGTAAGCGGACGTGGACGGCATCGCGGAGGTGCGGCGGCTCACGCGCGCTTCGCGGAGGTGTGAGCGGGCGTGGACGGCATCGCGGAGGTGCGTCACCCGTAGAACCCCTCGACATCGCCAAAGCGATGGCTCGGGTCACGACGCTGATCCTCGATGAAGTCGATGCTCACGGTTCTCGTGGCATCGGATATCTCGTAGTAGATGCCGTAGCGCCCCACGTACGTCACGTAGACGTCGAAGGGCAGGCGCGCCGCCTCGTAAAGGGGATCGTAGAGGCGCCCGAGATGGGGAAACGCGCCGAGCAGCTCGAGGGTCTTGTCAACGGCGTGCAGCTCTGTCGACGAGGAGATGCTCAAGTAGACGAACAGGGCGTTGCTCGACAAGACGACCTCATAGCCGCGCCCGAGAGCGTCGTCTTGCGCATGCTCGCCGTCAACGCGAGACGTCATGAGGATGCCCTCATGCGGCGCGCCTCGGCGAGGGGCGTGAACTCACCGCGCTCGACCTGCTCATGCGCCTCCATCACGCGCTTCGCGATGCGCATCTCGCGCTCGTACGAGAGCTCGCGCAGGCTCTTCTCCTCTTCGTAAGCCTGCGCATCCATGACGACCAGCGCCGGGTAGCCGTTTCGCGTCAGGTACACCGGCTCGCGCGTCTGCGCGCATGCCTGCGCAACCGCCTTGAAGTTTCGCTGCATGTCGCTTATGGGCATAACGGTTGGCATGTGGGGCGCCTTTCCCTTGATGCTGCTTCGCTTCGCCAAGCATAACATAAAGTTTTATGTATTGAAGAGATGGGCGCCGGGCCTTTTCGCCGTCGCGCCACCGGGCACGCTGGGCCTCTTCGTCATCATGCCGCCCGGACGCGCTGGGACGCGCTACTCCTCACGCGCGCCTCGCGGCCTTCGTCGTCGGACATGCCGGGCCTCTTCGCCGATTTCGCCGTCTAGAAGCGGCCTTGGGCGCCGCTCGTGTAGCGGGCGCGCACGATGTTGTCGCGGATGATGCGAAACGCCTCGTCCTCGCCGCGGTCGGCGAGCAGGTGCAGCATGTACTCGAGCAGCTGCGCCGTCTCGGGGTGCATGATGTAGCGCGCGCTGCCGGCCTCGTAGTACTCGAGCGCGCTCGCGTCGGTGTAGGCGTCGCCCTGGTACACCTTGCAGGCGGCCACGCGGTCGCAGAACATCTCCACCACGTAGCGCGTGGGCATGGGCGCGCCCACGATGCGCCCGTCGCCCTTGCCGCGCACGTCGGTCCAGTACTCGTAGTGGTGGCGGTTGCGCCCCTTGTGGTGCAGCCACGCCTCGCAGAAGCCGCGCTCCTCGCGCTCGGCGGTGTTGGGGCTGCGCGTGCCCTGGTAGTAGCGCATGCCCGTGCAGAACTCGGTGGGCGTGTACTTCGAGAGGTCGTGCAGAAGGCCCTGCTTGTAGAGCCCCACGCGGAAGCAGTGGCGCATGACCTGGATCTTGTGCGCGTTGATGGTGCGCAGGTGCTGGCGCGCCATGGAGAGGGTGCCGCGCGGCGGCTCATAGCGCCTCCCCAGGTGAAGGGGAAGCTCCGTCTCGTCGATGACGAAGATGTTGCAGTCGCGCAGAAGCTTCGCGGTGACGCCGTAGCCGGGGCGCAGCGTGCCGGTGAACGTGCCGTCGTACACCTGGCGGCTGCCGCACGAGGGGCTCTTCGCCTTGAGGACGGCCATGCGGCACCCTTCGCGCCGCATGAGCGCAAGCGTGGCCTCGGCGCCGCGCACGAACGCGTCGGTGACGTCGGCGCCGTCGCGCGCCGTCACCTGCCAGCGCGCGCCCGCGTGCGTGATCTCGCTCGGCTCGCGCGGCGTGGGCAGGCCGCCCGCCACCTCGGGGCAGACGGGGACCACCTCGACGTCATCGCGGTCGAGGAGGGCCAGGGCGGCCTCGCAGGGCTTGGAGGCGCCGTCGTAGCGACAGGCCTGCCCCAGCAGGCACGCGCTCACCGCCACCTTCATGCGCGGCTTCCCGCGTGATGCCGCCTTTCGCGATGCCATGTGATGCAAGCCTCCGCTCTCCGCTCGTCCGAAGCCCCTGCCGTACCGTGCCGATGGTAGCACAAAGCAGGGGCGTGCGCGCCAAGCACACGCCCCCGCCCTCGTCGGCGAAGTCACCGGAGGATGCTTGCGAGCTGGAGGTTGAGCGCGAGCGTGGGGACGGCGCGCGAGCGGGAAGCGTGCGAACGAGTGCAGCCGCAGGCGCAAGCGGGAAGCGCGCGAGCGAACGCGGCCGCAGGCGCAAGCGGGAAGCGCGCGAGCGGACAGACCGGAAGCGCTAGCGAGTCGGCGGCTTGGGCGCGGGGACCGCAGGTGCTGCGGGGGCTGCGGAGGCGTCCTTGCCGTCGAGGACGGCGAGCGCCTCGAGGTAGCGCGCGCGGCGCTTCATGTCTACTGCGGTGAGGCGGCGCTTGAGGCGCTTGGGGTCGAGGTTGTGCTCGAGGTCGGCGCGCTTCACCTTGGCGGCCAAGGGGTTTTTCCGCACGCCGCGCACGTAGTCCAGGTAGTCCACGCGCTCGTCGTGCGTGAGCAGCTCGACCGCCGCGACCACGCTCTCGGGCATGCCCGCCTCGCGCAGGCCGTCGGCCGTGAAGTCGGAATCCTCGAGCACGTCGTGCAGAAGCGCCACGCACGTCTCCTCTTCGGTGTCCATGGCTTCCGCCACGTGCAGCGGATGGTTGATGTAGGGCTCCCCCGCCTTGTCGAGCTGCCCCTCGTGCGCGCGACGGGCAATCCCCGCCGCAGCCGCCGTCAATGCCGTGCTTATCATAGACTGAGCTCCTTCCCTCTTTTTCCCCTCGATGGTAGCATGACAAAGTTTTCTTGGTCCATCCTCTTGTAATAAGAACATATGTTTTATATAATTGCCACAACGTCAGTTCTGGTTGGAATAATCCTAACCTCACGGGACAGCCACCTCTTCGAAAAGCGGTGATGTCCTATGTTGCTCCTTCGTTAATAGCATTTTCATACCTCAATTATATTGAATCAGTATATTGGAGGGGCATATAATGCTATTCGTGTTCGATCCGAAAAAGAACGCCGTCAACATCGAGAAACACGGCATGAGCTTTCCTGAGGCGCAAGCGCTGTGGGAAGACGAGAACGCGATCCGCTTGCCGGCCAAGGATCGAGGCGAGCCGCGCTATCTGGTCGTCGGCATGGTCAACGGCAAGCATTGGACCGCCATCGCGACCGATCGGGGAGACGCCGTGAGGATCATATCCGTTCGTCGGTCGCACGACAAGGAGGTCAAGCTTTATGAGTACCGCAAGCGTTAACGCCGCAAACCTCGAAGGGCTCTTCGACGAGGGCGCCGACGTGCTCGACTACTTCGACACCGCAGCAATCGAGCACTTGAACTGCGAGGTGAAGCGCGTCAACGTTGACTTTCCCCAATGGGTCGTCAATGAGCTCGACAAGGAGGCCGCGCGCATCGGCGTAGGCCGGCAAGCCATCATCAAGACGTGGATCGTGGAGCGCCTCGACTCCATGGGTAAGCCTGCCTAGCAAGCCTGCCTAGCAAGCCTGCCTAGCAAGCCTGCCTAGCAAGCCTGCCTAGCAAGCCCGCCTAGCAAGTCGACCTAGCGAGCCAGCCCAACGAGCACGGCAGCACGAAACGCTCAGCAGTGCAGCGCCTTGAGGTTTGTCGTCATGCGACAACCCCTTGAAGCTGTTTCGTTCTGCGAGAGCCTCTTGGACTTCGTCGCTATGCGACGACCTCTTGGAGCTTCTGCCAGATGCGCACCATGGCGAGCGTGTCGAGCTCGCAGTAGCGCAGGAGCGCCTCCCGCGTGCGGGCGGCCTCCTCGGGCACCATGTGCGCCAGGTCGGTGAACGCCGCCGACGCCTGCGCCCCATTGTGCACGCCGTCGAGGGCGTGGTAGTCGAGCTCCGGGTCGTCTGGGAAGAGCGCCGGGAGCACGGACTTGATCGAGAACGAGCCGCCCTGCGCCGCCGCGTAGTACGCGCCGTTGCGGAAGGGCACCATGAGGTCGCGCATGTTCTCGCGGATGGCGAGCAGATGCGCGGCGAGGTCAGGGAACTGGACGGCGAGGTCCTTGAGTACCATGCGCTCGAAGCTCATGTTGTAGGCCACGGTGCGCGCGTCGCGCGGGATGGCACGCACGAGCGCCTCGGCCACCGCGCGGCGCGGGTCGGTCCCCTCGCGCGCGAGGAACTCGCGGTGCTCGAAGGCGCCCTCCGCGTCGCTCACGACGTGCAGCGAGAACTGCGTGGGGATCTGCTGGTAGGGGCGCACGCCGTCGAAGGGCGGCACGGCGGGCTGGTACGTCTCAAAGTCGAGGAAGTACAGCGGCGGCGTGAGCTCGGCGAGGAACCTGCGCACGAACGCCACGTCGACAAGCGGACTCTCCCCCGTGCGATGCGCCTCGATCTGGCGCTGCGGGATCGCCTTGAGGCGCAAGCCCGAATCCGCCACGTCGTCGAACGTGAGGAGCCCCTGGTCGACGAGCTTGAACGCCTTGACGAGCCCGTAGCCGCCCAAGTCGAACACGCTCGGATGCGGCACGTAGCGCCAGCACCACCGCTGGTAGCCGCACGGGTAGGGGCTTCGGCAGTGCGGGCCGATGGAGCAGCGGCCGCGCGCGCCGGGCTCCATGCCGAGCGCCTGGGAGAGCGCGCCCGACTCCCCGGGCTCGGCGGGATCGTCCGCCACCGCCTTGAGGTAGGCCACGCGCTCCCCCACCTGCCCCATCATGCCTCTCACCACCTCGGTGCAGTCCTCCACCGTGAAGAGCCCGTGCAGGTCGAGCTCCCCCTCGCGCACGTAGGAGCTGTTCACGTGCATGAGGCTCGCGCTCTTCACCGCATATCCGCACCGGTCCAGCAGCCAGCACTGGTAGGCCATGTCGTGCAGGTAGATGTCATGGAGGTGCGTGGAGGACTTCACCTCCACGAGGCGCACGCCGTCAGGCTCGTTGAGCAGGATGTCCACCATGCACAGGTTGCCGTCGCGCTCGAAGGTGGCTTCGCAGATCACGGGCTCGCCCGCCTCCATGAGCTCGCGCGTGAGGCGCGCCATGCCCGCGAAGTCGTGCGCGTCGAAGGGGATCTCCGTGAAGCTACCGTAGTAGCCCATGGCGAGGTCGCCCACCTCGTTCCCCGTGGCGAGCACAGCTTGGTTCAGCACCGTGTCGTCGAACTGCTCGGGCAGGTGCGCTTCCATCCAGAGCATCTTCGGGCACTGGACGCCGCGCGTGTAGCGGGACTTCGAGAGGTTCATGCGTGCTTCCTTATGACGTCTTCGAGCGCCTCGACGTCCGACGCGTCGAAGCGGTAGGCTGCCACCTGAGGCTGCGCGGGGTTGCCTCCGCTGCGGTGCTCCACGCGCACGAAGCGCGCCTCGACCTCGGAGGCCCCCTCCTTGAGCAGGGCGTACGCGTAGCACTGGGCCTGCAGCTCGTGCTTCGCGCGCACGAACGCGTCCGTCTCGGCGGGCGAGCCGCCCGTCTTGTAGTCGACGACGAGCGCGCGCGCCGCGTCGTCGAGGGCGAGCGCGTCGAGGGCGCCCTCGAGGTAGAGCGGCGGCGCGCCTGCGGGCCCGACTTCCACCATGAACGGGACCTCAGCGGCGATCTGCGCAAAGCTGCCGAGCCCGCGCGCCACGTCGCTCGCCGTCCAGAGGTCGAGTGCCTCGTCGAGGCGCCATGCCTGGTCAGGGGTGAGGCCCACGCGCTGCGCCTGTGCGCGCACGGCCTCGCGCGCGGGCTTCTCGAGCGCGCGCGGCGCCGGGCGCGCCGCCGCCTCGAGCACCATGCGCTGCGCGAGGCGGTGGAACGCCGTGCCGAGGGCCGTGGCGTCGTCGTCCTCCAC
>NZ_JAAVTO010000019.1 GCF_013185065.1 Adlercreutzia sp. ZJ473
CGGGGCCGCCTGCGCCCGCCGCGCTCCCGGGGCTCGCCGCGCGCGCACCCGCCGCCGCGTCGCCCGCATAGGGATCCGCCGCCTGGGCGTACTCCCCCACGAAGCGCGCCGCGCCCGCGTCCTGCCCGTTGAGCACGCGAAACGCCGCCACCGTGTCGCGATAGCGCGCTGAGAGCGGGTTCATGATGGGCATGTCGAGCCCCGCGCCGAACGCCGCCGCCAGAAACGTGGCGTTCAGCAGGTTGCGCTGGGGCATCCCGAAGCTCACGTTCGACACGCCGAGCACCGTGCGCACGCCAAGGCGCTCCTTCACGAGCGTCACCGCACGCAGGACCTGCGCGATCTCGGCCTGGTTGGTAGCCGCCGCCATGACCAGGCAGTCGATGGCGATGTCGCAGCGCGGGATGCCCGCCGCCTCGGCCGCGCGCACGATGCGCTCGGCCACGCGCAGGCGCCCCTCGGCCGTGGGCGGGATGCCCTCGTCGTCGAGCGTGAGCCCCACGAGCGCGCACCCGTAGCGCTTCGCGATGGGCAGCACCGCCGCCAAGCTCGCGCGCTTGCCGTTGACGGAGTTGATGAGCGGCTTGCCCGCGTACCCGCGCACCGCCGCCTCCACCGCCGCCGGGTCGGACGAGTCGATCTGCAGGGGCGTGGTGACGGTGGCCTGCAGCGTCTCCGTGACCGCGCGCAGGACCGCGGGCTCGTCGATGTCAGGCAGGCCCGCGTTCACGTCGAGGATGTCCGCGCCCGCATGCTGCTGGGAGACCGCCTCGCCCACCACGTAGTCGTAGTCGCCCGCGCGCAGGGCCTCCTTGAGCTTCTTCTTGCCCGTGGGGTTGATGCGCTCGCCGATGACGGCCACCTGCGACGCGCCTGCGGGGAGCACCACCGCCTCCTGGGCGCTCGTGACCACGAACGCCTCCTCGGCGCGGCGCGGCGCGGGCTTCCGGCCCGCCGCCAGCTTCGCCAGCTCGGCGACGAACGCAGGCGAGGTGCCGCAGCAGCCGCCCACGATGGAGGCGCCCGCCGCGATGAGCGGCTCCATGGCGCGCGCGAAGTCGGCGGGGTCCACGTCGTAGGCCGTCTCGCCGTCGATCAGGTGGGGCAGCCCCGCGTTGGGCTTGGCGATCACCGGGCAGCGGGCGAACCGCGCGATCTCGCGCACCGCGCCGGCAAGCTCGGCGGGGCCCAGCGAGCAGTTCACGCCCATGGCCGCCACGCCGAGCGAGGTGAGCGTCGCCGCTGCGACCGCCGGCGTGGTCCCGAGGAACGTGCGCCCGTCCTCGCCGAAGGTCATGGTGACGAACACGGGCAGGTCGCAGCCTTCCGTCGCCGCGAGCACCGCCGCCTTCGCCTCGCGCAGGTCGGTCATCGTCTCGATCACGATGAGGTCGCAGCCCGCCGCGTCCGCGGCGCGCACCTGCTCGGCGAACAGGTCGTACGCCGCCTCGAACGACAGCGTGCCGAGCGGCTCTAAGAGCGCGCCCGAAGGCCCGATGTCGCCCGCCACGTAGCGCGCGCCGGCCGCCCGCGCGTTCTCGGCCGCGGCGGCGAACACCTCGGCCACCGTGGCGCGGCCCTCGAGCTTGAGCGCGTTGGCGCCGAACGTGTTGGTGGTGACGAGCTCGGCGCCCGCCTCCACGTAGGCGCGCTGGATGCCCGCGATGGCGTCGGGATGCGTGAGGTTGAGCAGGTCGGGGAGCTCGCCCGAGTCGGTGAGGTGCGCCGCCTGCAGCATGGTGCCCATGGCGCCGTCCTCCACGAGGAAGGCGCGCCCCTCGAGCACCTCCTTGAGGTGGGCGTCCTTGATGCGAAGCTGGTTGAGGTCAGCGGCCATGACAGGTCCTTCCTTGGGCGTGAAGCGTGCAGACGGGCGCGAGGCGGCAGGTCGCGCAGCGGCGCGCCGAAGGGGCGGGGACGACGGGCCCGCCCTCGGGGGGAGCGAAGGCGCGCGGGGCGCCTTCGGCGCATCCGGCAGATTCGGGCTCGGGCTCGGCAGAGCCACGCGGGGCGTCCTCGCCGCGGGGCCCTCCCGCCGCGTCGGCGCGGTAGAGCCCCGCCACCGCCGTGATGCTCTTCGCAGGCACGAGCAGATCCCCGCGCGTCACGGAGATGCCGAGCGCACGCCCCGCGCCGAGCGCGTCGAGGAAGGCGCGCTGGATGCCGAGCGGCAGGTCACCGTAGCCGGGGCTGAAGCGCGCGCCGGCGCGCAGACCGCGCGTGCGGGCACGCTCCTCCACCAGGCGCGAGAGCTCGTTGGCCGCGTCCTCAACGAGCGCCGAGGCGCAGGCGTCAACCAGAAGCCCGTCGGTGGGGTTGAGCGCGGCCTCGCGGCGCAGGATCGACTCGCTGCCCAAGCCGAGCGTCACCGCCATGAGCACCACCTCGCACGCGCCCGCCAGATGATGCGCCACGTCATAGCCCTCAAGCTCGAGCGCGCAGCCGCGCAGGCGCACGCCGCAGGGCGCGCCCCGCCCGTCGCAGGCGAATGACTCCAGGGGGAAGGCGCGCGCCATGCCCGATGGTGCCATGCCCTCGCACAGCGCCGCCGCGCGCTCAAGGCGCGCTGCGAGATCAGGGCCGAGATCCTGGCCCGCATGCCCCAGGTAGCTCAACGCCTCCGCCACGTCGACGCGGGCCTCAAGGCGCATGCTCACGCCCCGCAGAAGCCCGCTTGGCGCAGCGCCCGCGCCGTCGACTCCGCGATGTCGGAATGGTTCATCGAGTACACGTGCACGCCCGCCACGCCATGCGCCGCCAAGTCGACGAGCTGCCTGCACGCGTACTCCACGCCCGCCTGACGCAGCGCCGCGGGGTCGTCCTCGTGCTTCGCCAGGAGCTTGATGACCGGCGAGGGAAGCGACGCGCCGCACAGAAACACCATGCGCGAGATCTGCGACTTGCTCATGAAGGGCATGATGCCGCAGGTGATCGGCGCCGTGACGCCCGCCGCGTCCGCCGCGTCGAGGAAGCGGTAGATGCACTCGTTGTCGAACGCGAGCTGCGTGACGAAGAAGTCGGCGCCCGCGTCCTGCTTCGCCTTCAGGTGCTCGATGTTGAGCGCGTCGTCCTCGCAGGTGATGTGCCCCTCGGGGTAGGCTGCGGCGCCCACGCAGAAGCCCGCGTCCTTGAGCAGCGGGATGAGGTCGACCGCGTAGCGGAAGCGCGAGGGCTCCTGGCCCTCCGTCAAGTCGCCGCGCAAGGCGAGCACCGTGGTGACGCCGCGGGCGCGCATGTCGGCGACGGCCGCCTCAAGCGACGCGTCAGTGGCGCTCACGCAGGTGAGGTGCGCGACGCTCGGAATGCCGAGCTCGTCTTGGATCATGGCCGCGATGGCCGTGGTGGCCTGGCCGTTGCCGCTGCCGCCCGCCGAGTACGTCACCGAGATGAAGTCGGGGGCGACGCGCGCGATGCCGCCCGCCACCTCGCGCGCGACCTCGAGCGTGAGCTCCCCCTTCGGCGGGAAGATCTCGAACGACACGGGGCAGGCGCGGCTTTGGAATATGTCCTTTACGTTTCTCATGCGGATCATTATACGGTGACCGCACGCGAACGCATGCCTTCGCGCCGCATTGCGGATGCTTTGAATTTGCGAAAGCGCGCGTTCTGTTTCACCGATGGCTCACGCGCGCTCAGGCTGCCCGTGGCGCGCCGAGCGGCGAAAGGCGCGCACGCGCAGGAAGCTGCCCTGCGGGACGGGCGCTTCGAGCCCCTCGGCCTCGAAGCGGTAGGCGTTGCACGAGCGGTTGGCCACCGGCACGGGGACGGGCGCGGGGGCCGGGTCGTCCTCGGTCGGGTCGGGCAGCCACGTGAGGCTGCGCACGCGCACGGTGCGGACGGGCGCGTGCGGGCTCAGCACCTCGAGCTCGTCGCCCTCCGCGAAGCGGTTGCGGCAGCGCGCGAGCAGGCGGAAGGGGGCGGTGCCCTCGCGCGCGGCAGCTGCGACGGCCGCGGGCGCCGTCTCACGCGCGACAGCTGCCACGGCCGCGACCACGCCCTCGCAGCCCGTCACGTCGGCCACGTGCATCGCCTCCTGCTCGTAGCCGTCGTAGGCGCACGCCTGCTCAGCCTCGCCGAAGTAGAACCCCGTGCCGTACGGACGGTGCGACACCGCGTAGAGCTCGGGCACCACCTCGTCGGCGGGCGCGCCGTCGAGCGCGCGGCGATAGGCCCCCACCACGGTGGCCACGTAGAACGCCTTCTTGTTGCGCCCCTCGATCTTGATCGAGTCCACGCCCGCGCGCGCGAGCGCGTCGAGGTGCTCGATCATGTTGAGGTCCTTCGCGTTCATGATGAACGTGCCGCGGCCGTCCTCCTCGATGGGGAAGTGCTCGCCCGGGCGCTTCTCCTCCTCGAGCGTGTAGCTCCAGCGGCACGGCTGCGTGCAGTGGCCCCTGTTGCCGCTGCGCCCCGTGAGGTAGCTGCTGATCAGGCAGCGCCCCGAGACCGCCATGCACATGGCGCCGTGCGCGAACGCCTCGATCTCCAGGTCGGGCGGGGCGTCTTGGCGCAGGCGCGCGATGTCGCCGAGGCTCATCTCGCGGGCGCACACCACGCGCTTCGCGCCGAGGGAGTGCCACACGCGCGCCGCGGCGGCGTTGGCCACCGACGCCTGCGTGCTCACGTGCAGGTCCACGTGCGGCGCATGCTCGCGCGCGAGCGCGAACGCGCCCAAATCGCCGATGATGAGCGCGTCGACGCCCGCCGCGTCGAGCGCGCGCAGGTAGGCCGGCAGCGCGTCGATGTCGTCCGGGCCCATGAGCACGTTGCAGGTGACGTGCACCTTGCACCCCGCCGCGTGCGCGAACGCCACCGCCTCCGGGATGTCGGCCAGCGCGAAGTTGGCCGCGCGGGCGCGCATGCCGAAGCGGTCAGCCGCCAGGTACACCGCGTCAGCCCCGAAGCGCACCGCGGCGCGCAGCTGCTCCATGCCGCCCGCCGGCGCCAGAAGCTCCATGTCTCTCCTCTTCGCATTCATAGTGCGCCTATGATAGCAGCTTTTCCGCGGCCGGCCCCTCGGCTGCGGCGACACGGCCAGCGGAGCCCGCCGCCGCTGCGACGCAGCGGAGCCCAACGCCGCCGCGCCGCAGCGGGGCGTCGCAAGCACAATCGGCCCCTCAAGCGTGGCGTAGCAAAGTGTCCTGCCCCCTTCCGCAACCGGGTCAACGCGCTACCATGTGTAAGATGGCGAGAAACACGCGATCTGATACCAAGCAAGGCCCCAAATCAGCCCAAATGTCATCCAGGGCAAACACTGACCAGGGGTTTTCAACGGCTGCTCGACTATCGGAAACGCTGGCGACGCGAGCGATCCCCCAAAGCGGTATCAGATCGCGCGTTTCTCGCTACTTCGCAAGCGAAAACGTGCAGGGAGGGACGCCCATGACCAAGCATGGCAACATCGACGCGCTGCCCGAGGCGCAGCGCGAGGCCATCGTCGCCGCAGGCGTGGAGGCGTTCGGCCGCTTCAGCTACAAGGACGCCCGCACCGAGGACATCGCCCGGCGCGCGGGCATCTCGAAGGGGCTTCTGTTCTTCTACTTCCGCAACAAGCGCGAGCTGTACCTGTACCTCATGGACTACCTGATGGAGAAGGCAACCGAGGTCGTGGTGGACGAGCGCTTCTGGGAGATCGACGACTTCTTCGAGCTTCTTCGCTACACCGTCAGCCAGAAGAGCGCCGCGCTCAAGCGGTTCCCCTACATGCTGGAGTTCACCCTCCGCGCGTTCTACCCCAGCCACCGCGACATCCGCGACGTGATGAACCGCTGGAACTGGGAGCAGGTCGACGTGCTGACCGACCGCTACTTCTCCCACGTGCGCCGTGACAAGTTCCGCGCGGGCGTCACGCCGAACCGCGTCATGCGCATGCTCATCTGGATGGGCGACGGCTACCTGCACGAGAAGCGCGCCCTACGCCAGCCCATCGACGTCGACGACCTGGTACGCGAGTTCGACGTCTGGCTCGACATGACGCAGCTGTGGGCCTATCGGCCAAAGTTCGCCGAGCGCCCTGCCGACAGCTTAGACGGAGTCTCGGATGACGACCTTGCCGACGGCTCGGGTGAAGCCTTGGACGACGGCCCCGCCGCCGGCCCGGGCGCTGACCCGGACGACGACGCGGACGGGATTCCGGGCGCTGATCCAGACGACGGCCCCGCCGCCGGCCTGGGCGCCTGACCCTGGCGCCGGGTCACACGCTGAGGTCGCGCCGCGCGAAGGCCGCAACGCCCGCCGCGAAGAGCGCCGCGCCCGCCGCCGCGAGGGCAAGCGCGCCCGCCACAGCAGCTGCCTCACCCGCCACCAGCCCGTACGCGTCGTAGAGCGCGAACGGCGTCACGTCGCCGAGAAGATCGAGGCCCTCGCCCACGCCCGCGGCCATCTGCATGAGGTAGAACGCCAGGCACGCCCCGCCGCCCACGCCGAGCGCCGCGCCCGAAGGCGCGAACGCGCACGCCGAGGCGAACACCACGCCCGCCATGAAGAGCCACAGCCCGAAGAGCCCCGCGTTGGCGCGCACGAGCCCCGCGACGTCGAGCTCCCCGGGGAACAGCGCCTCCGAGCACGCCACCTCCGCGACGGTGGAGAGCGCCAGCAGCGCTGCGAGCAGCAGCACGATGGCCGCCGCGAAGCTCGCCGCAAGCCGCACGCGGCTCGTCGGCAGCGCGAGCAGGCACGCCAGGGAGCCGCGCTCGGCGGGGCGCACCACCGTCCTGCTCACCATCATGATGACGAGCACGAGCGGGAGCAGCGTGAGTATGAGCCCCTGCAGGTAGTTCAGCAGGAATTCCGTGAGCGTGGTGGCCGCCGTGGCCATGCCGAAGGCGGCGAAGAGCTCGGGCATGGCGGCCATCATGGCGTCGAGGCTCTCGGCGAGCGACGGGTCGAACAGGTAGACCACCATGACCGCGTAGAAGGCGATCACGACGAAGAACGCGCCGACGGCGGGCGCGTTGGCGCGCAGGAGGCGCCCTATCAGCGTTGCGCTCATGAAGCCCTCCCTTCCCCAGACGACGACCGGGCCGCGCGGTCCGGCTCAGGGGCGGAGGCGTCCTCGGAAACACGGGCAGAGGCATCCCCGGGAACACCCTCGGAAGCGCAAACGACCCGCGCGTCCCACGAGCGCCCCACGTTGCCCGCGCCGTAGAGGTGCGCGAGCGTCTCCTCGAGCGTGAGGCTCGCGGCAGGCGCCTCGGACACGAGGCGGCCGCCGCGCACGAACAGCGCCCGGTCGCAGGTGCGCTCCACCTCGCCGAGCAGGTGCGACGAGAGCAGGATGGTGGCGCCGCGGCGCTTCTCGGCGCGCACGAGCTCGACGAAGCGCTGCTGCATGAGCAGGTCGAGGCCGCTCGTGGGCTCGTCGAGCAGCAGCACGCGCGGCGCGTGCGCGAAGGCGGCCACGATGCCCACCTTCTGCTTGGTCCCCTTCGACATGCGCCCGATGCGCGTGCGCACGTCAAGCTCGAAGAAGTCGGCGAGCGCGCGCATGCGGCGCCGCTGCGCCTCGTCGGCGCCGCGCATCCGCGCCACGAACGCGAGGTAGCGCTTCGCCGTCATGTCCTCGGGAAGCGACAGCTCGCCGGGAAGGTAGCCGAGCGTCTCCTGGATGCGCGCCCGGTCGGAGAAGCAGCGCCGCCCCTCGATGCTCACGCTGCCGGCGCCGGGGCGTATGAACCCCATGAGCGCGCGCATGGTCACCGTCTTGCCCGCGCCGTTCGCGCCGAGGAACCCCACCGCCTCGCCGCGCGCGACCGCGAACGTCACGTCGAACACGCCGCGGCCCCGCCCGTAGTCCTTGGTCAGGCCGCACGCCTCTATCACCGCAGGTGGTACGCTCATAGCGCCCTCCTTTCCCCGCCTTCGGAAACGTCTTTCCAAGCTTCAGCTTACGCCGTTGACCCGTTTGGGGAAGACCCCTCGGCGAAAAAAGGCGGACGGCCCTGTGGCCGCCCGCCCGAAGGAGGGGGATGCGCTCGCGCGAGGAGCGCTTTCGTGAGTTTGCGTGGGTCCGTGCCGACGTTCGCGCTCGCCGCCAGCGCCCGAGCCCGCAGATCGAAGCTCGAGCCCGCGCTGACGCTCAAGCCCGCAGGCGCCACGTCGCGCGTCAACGCGCCTAGCGCGCGGCGGCCTGCGCCCTCAGGGCGCGCAAGGCGTCGGCTGGCACGTACGTCACCACGGCGCCGAACGCAGCCAGCACGAACAGCATGACCGCCACGAGCGGCGACGCGTCGAGCACGTGCACGCCCACGCCCACGATCGCCCACAGGAACACCGCCTGCATCACGCCGTCAGCGTAGCGCGAGCGCATGAAGTAGCCCAGGAGCAGCACGCCCGCCGCCAGAACGAGCGTGGAGAGCTCGCCGACCAGCGGCACGCCCTCGCCCGCCATGCGCGTGGCGACGTGCGACGCGTTGGCGATGACCGCCACGGTAGCCCATGCCGCGTAGAGGGAGATCGGCGCCCAGCCGAGCGCAGCCATCGCGCGCTCGCGCAAGCCCGCGCCCGCCGGCGCGCCCGCGCGCCCCGACGCGCCGTCACGGCGCACCGCGGCGTAGAGCGCCGCCAGGTCAACCCACAGCGCCGCGATGACGACGAGCGCAACAGCCGTCTGCCCGAAGTGGAAGAGCGCGAGCCACGCCACGTTGAGCACGCAGCTGGCCACGAACAGAGCGGTCGCGCTGCGGCCGCCCGGGACGCCCTGCGCGCCAGCCGCCCCTCCTCGGCCCGCGCGGCCCGTGCGCCTGGCGCGCGTCGCCGGGCTCGTGCCCCACGTGGCGTACGCGAGCCATGCGAACAGCGCCAGGTAGATGGCGCCCCAGATGGCGAACACGTAGCCCGCGGGCGTGAACCACGCGAACACCTGGTTCGACATCTCGCTCGAGGTGGTGCCGCCGAGGCGCAGCGCCTCGAAGAGCCCGTTGCACAGCACCATGACCGCGTACGCGACCCACATGGCCGCCACGGAAGGCGTCAGGTAGCGGCGCACCCCGCGCAGCCACCGTGCCGCGCCCGACGACGACGCGCGCGCCTTCCCCCGTGATGTCTTGCTGCTTCTCATAAGGCAACCTCCTTCGCACTGGGCGCCGAGGCGCCACGCCGTCTTGACTCAGACTCCCAGTGTAGAGGCGGCATGTGGAGGACGGAAAACGGCCCGCCCTCAGCCAGAGGGCGGGCCGTCAACGAAACCCAGCGTGGGGGATGGGGGCGTGCCTTCCTCCCCGTATCGAAGCGCAGCGAAGCCGACGTCGCACCGCGCGCCTTCAGCGCCACGGGCGACAAGCGCGCCGGCGCTATCCCGCGTACGTGACGCGCGCGCCCTGCGGCGTGTCCTCGATCACGAAGCCCAGGCCGGCCAGGCCGTCGCGCACGCCGTCGGCGAGCGCCCAGTTCTTCTCCTTGCGCGCCGCCGCGCGGGCCTCGAGCAGCGCCTCCACCGCCTCGGCGGCGTCGTCGCCTGCGAAGCCCGCCAGGTCAGCCGCGAGCGTCACCACCTCGGCCGGGTACGCCGCGGCCGCGTCCGCCTCGGCCGCCTTCGTCACGTCGACGCCGAGCACGCCCATGAGCTCGACCACCGTGTCGCGCACGCGCCGCACGATCTCGGCGTCCGCCGCGCCCACCGTGGCGTTGCCGAGCGCTGCGTTCGCTTCGCCCACCAGGCCGAACACGGCGCCGAGCGCCTCGGGCGCGTTGAAGTCGTCGTCCATCGACTCCGTGAACGCCGCGCGGGCCGCCGTCTCGGCCGCCTCGAGCGCCGCCACGTCGAGCGCGCCGGCGCCGGCGTCCGCCGCGGCGTTGCCCAGCTGCCAGTCCATGTTGCGCACCGCGTTCTCGATGCGCGTGAGCGCGGCCTCGGCCTCGGCCAGGCGCGCGTCGCCGAACACGAGCGGGCTGCGGTAGTGCGTCTGCAGCGTGAGCATGCGCAGCGCCTCGGGGCGCACCAGGTCGAGCGCCTCGTGCAGCAGCAGGAAGTTGTTGAGCGACTTGCTCATCTTCTCCGCCTCGCCCGTCTCGGCGTTGGCCACCTGCAGCATGCCCGAGTGCATCCAGTGGTTCGCGAACGAGCAGCCGTACGCCGCCTCGGACTGGGCGCGCTCGTTCTCGTGGTGCGGGAACACCAGGTCAGCGCCGCCGCCGTGGATGTCGAACGGCAGCCCCAGGTACTTGTGCGACATGGCCGAGCACTCGATGTGCCAGCCCGGGCGCCCCGGCCCCCACGGGCTCTCCCACGACGGCTCGCCGGGCTTGGCCGCCTTCCACAGCGCGAAGTCGAGCGGGTCGCGCTTGCGGTCCTCGAGCCCCTGCCCGTCGGCGCGCAGCTCGCGGTGGCCGCCCTCCATCTCGTCGACGTTGCGGCCCGACAGCGCCCCGTAGCCGGGATACGAGCGCACGGCGAAGTACACGTCGCCCTCGACCTCGTAGGCGTGCCCGCCCGCGACGAGCTCGCTCACGAGCTCGATCATGGTGTCGATCTCCTCGGTGGCCTTCGGGCGCACCGTGGGGTCCTCCACGCCCGCCGCGTGCATGTCGGCGATGAACGCCTCGGTGTACTCGGCGGCGACCTCGGCGGCCGTGCGGCCCTCCTCGTTGGCGCGCTTGATGATCTTGTCGTCGACGTCGGTCACGTTCTGCACGAAGGTGACCTCGAAGCCGCGCCACTCGAGGTAGCGGCGGATGGTGTCGAAGGCGATGAACGTGCGCGCGTTGCCGATGTGGATGCGGTTGTACACCGTGGGGCCGCACACGTACATGCGCACGTGCCCCTCCTCGATGGGCTCGAAGTCCACCTTGCGGCGCAGCTTGGTATCGTAGAGCTT
Organism: Adlercreutzia sp. ZJ473; assembly: GCF_013185065.1. GTDB lineage: Bacteria > Actinomycetota > Coriobacteriia > Coriobacteriales > Eggerthellaceae > CAAEEV01. The sequence goes on from NZ_JAAVTO010000019.1 coordinate 10,815, forward strand.
GATCATGGTCAGGTTCTCCTTGTGGTAAGCGAATGGCGAAATTGTAGCACGGGAAGCCCCACGGCAAGAGAAGCCGCACGAGAACGGCCGCTGCCTCCGAAAAACGCAAGGCGGCGAGCCTCGCATGCGCGCATGTCCAGCTGGCAGCACCCGCAAGCGGAAGCTACCCGTCCTGCTCGTTCGCATACTTCCAACATGCTTGCATAATTTGCATAAAACGTATAAATCGCCTCATCTCGCATAATTTGCATACAAGATACGTCACAAAGCGCAAGATGACACTACGAGCAGCATCGGCAACACCAAGCAAATAACCCAGAAAGCGAAAGGCTCGCGCTCCACGCGCAGCTTACCATCGCGCCACCAGGCAGGTGGCGTAGGCGGTTATGCCCTCCTCGCGGCCCTCGTAGCCGAGCCACTCGGTGGTGGTGGCCTTCACGCCCACGTTCTCCACGTCCACGCCCATGGCGCGGGCGAGGTTCGCGCGCATGGCCTCGCGGTGCGGCGAGAGCTTCGGCGCCTGGCACGCCACCACGCTGTCCACGTCGAGGATCTCGAAGCCCTGCGCGCGCACGTGATCCGCCACCGCGGCCAGAAGCTTGAGCGAGTCGGCGTCCTTGTAGGCCGGGTCGGTATCGGGGAAGAGCTTGCCGATGTCGCCCCCGCGGATGGCGCCGAGCAGCGCGTCGGCCACCGCGTGCGCGAGCACGTCAGCGTCGGAGTGCCCGAGCAGGCCCTTCTCGTGCGGGATGTCCACGCCGCCTAGGATGAGTCTGCGGCCCTCGGCGAACGCGTGGACGTCCATGCCGAGACCCGTGCGCAGGGCGCGCAGGTCGGTTGCATGCGGGCCAGGCGCGCGCAGGTCGGCCGCACGCGGGTCAGCTGCGGCCATCACTCGGCACCCTTCAGCACGAACGCGCGCACCGCCGAGGCCAGGATCGCGTAGTCCTCCGGCACGGTGAGCTTGATGTTGTCGCGCTTGCCCTCGACCACCAGCACGCGTCCGCCGAGGCGCTCGATGAGCGCCGAGTCGTCGGTGCCCACGAAGCCGTCGGACAGCGCGCTCGCATGCGCGCGGCGGTAGATGCTCGTGCGGAACACCTGCGGCGTCTGCGCGTTCCAGAACACGCTGCGGTCGGGCGTGCCCATAATCACGCCGTCCTCCACCACCTTGAGCGTGTCGACCGCCGGGTGCGCCACCACGGCCCCGTCGGCGTCGAAGTTGCCCTTCACGGTGTTGATGGTGTGCAGGATGAGGTCGGGCGAGATGAGCGGGCGGGCGCCGTCGTGCAGCACCACGTACTCGAACTCCTCGCCCACGTACTCGAGCCCCGAGAACGCCGACTCCTGGCGGATGGAGCCCGCAGGCGCCATCACCACCGGCGTCACGAAGGGGAACGGGTCGATGGCGCGCTTGAGGTACTCGTCGGCGCGCTCCTGCGGGCACACGATGACGATGAGCCCCACGTCGCCCACGGCATCGAACGCCTCGGCCGACCACGTGAGGATGGGCTTGCCCGCGATCTCCACGAGCTGCTTGCCGCCCTCCTTGCCGAACCGCTCGCCCGTGCCACCTGCCAGGATGATGGCCGCCGTCTGGGGCTTCTTGTCAACCACGCCCTTCAGGGTCAGCGTCGTCTGGCTGAGCGCGTCGAAGTCAAGCTCCTCCACCGCGAAGTCAGGCGCGCGCAGCGCTTCCGGCTCAAAGATGGGATCGATCGTCCTGGACATGAAAACTCCCCTCGTCCTCAAAACACAATGTTCCCAGTATACGAGAAAATCCCACCTCAGCGCGAAGGGAGCCGCAAAAAACGGGAGGACCGCGGGCTTGCGCGGCCCTCCCCTCAAGACAGCCCGCGGTCACGTCCCGCAGCGGCGCCCGATGCGCAGCGAGAACAGCTCGCGGGGACGGGGCCAGCGGCGCCCGATGCGCAGCGAGGGCAGCTCGCGGGGACGGGGCCAGCGGCGCCCGATGCGCAGCGAGGGCAACGGGCGGCGCGGTCTTGCGCTCTCCCGTTGCCCTCGCACTGCCTTCGCGTCAGGCTCCTTGCTCGGCTCGCCGCCCGCTCGTCGCCGCCCGCTAGTCGCTTGCGCCGTCGGTGAGGCTGCCCGCGGGGACGGGGCGGCCGCCGGCGCCGCCGGCATGGCCCAGGTCGAAGTTCGTGAGCAGAAGCTCCGCCTCGCGCGCGATGGAGTCGCGCTTGCGCGGCGCCGGGATGGCCCCGAAGCCCTGGTTGAACACCAGGTGGGCGTCCTCCCCCTCGCCCTCCACGTCCACGTCCACCACCGAGCCGCTCGTCCAGCGGCCTTCCAGGATCTGCTCGGAGAGCGGGTCCTCCAAGAGGCGCTGGATGGCGCGGCGCAGCGGGCGCGCGCCGAAGGCCACGTCGGTGCCCTCCTTGGCGATGAGCGTGCGCGCGGCCTCGCTCAGGTTGATCGACATGTTCTGGGCGATCATGCGGTCGCGCAGGTCGGACACCATGAGCTCGACGATCTGGCCGATCTCCTCGGCGGTGAGGCTCTTGAACACGATGATCTCGTCGATGCGGTTCAAGAACTCGGGCCTGAACAGCTTCTTCATCTCCGACATCACGCGGCTCTTGATCTCCTTGTCGGACAGCCCCTCCTTGCCGGAAGCCGAGAACCCGAGCGTGGTGGTCTGCGCGATGTCGCGCGCGCCCACGTTCGACGTCATGATGATGACCGTGTTGCGGAAGTCGACCGTGCGGCCCTGCGCGTCGGTGAGGCGCCCCTCCTCCAGGATCTGGAGCAGGATGTTGAACACGTCAGGATGCGCCTTCTCGATCTCGTCGAACAGCACCACCGAGTAGGGGCGCTGGCGCACGGCCTTGGTGAGCTGGCCGCCCTCGTCGAAGCCCACGTAGCCCGGAGGGCTTCCCACCAGGCGCGACACGCTGTGCTTCTCCATGTACTCGGACATGTCGAAGGACAGCAGCGCCTCCTCGGAGTTGAACAGGAACTCGGCGAGCGCCTTGGAGAGCTCGGTCTTGCCCACGCCCGACGGGCCCAGGAAGATGAACGAGCCGGCGGGGCGCTTCGGGTCCTTCAGCCCGCTGCGCGAGCGGCGGATGGCCTTCGACAGCGCCGTGACGGCCTCGTCCTGCCCGATCACGCGCTCGTGCAGCACGCCCTCCATGCGCAGGAGCTTCTCGGTCTCGGCCTCGGTGAGGCTCGACACCGGCACGCCCGTGGACATCGACACCACGTCGGCGATGTCCTCCACGGTGACCTGCTGGACGGTCTTCGAGGAGTCCTCCTGCCACTGCTTCTCGGCCTCCTCGCGCTTGGCCCGCACCTGCGTCTCCTCGTCGCGCAGCTGGGCGGCGCGCTCGAAGTCCTGCTCGCCGATCGCGCGGTCCTTCTCGGCGCGGATGCGGCGCAGCTCGTCGTCGAGCTCGCGCAGCTCCTTGGGCAGCGTCATGTTGCGGATGCGCATGCGCGCGCCCGCCTCGTCGAGCACGTCGATGGCCTTGTCGGGCAGGTAGCGGTCCTGGATGTAGCGGTTCGACAGCGACACGGCGGCCTGCAGCGCCTCGTCGGTGAAGTGCACCTGGTGATGCGCCTCGTAGCGGTCGCGCAGGCCCTCCATGATGCGCACGGCCTGCTCCTCGTTGGGCTCGTTGATCGTGAGCGGCTGGAACCTGCGCTCGAGCGCGGAGTCCTTCTCGAGGTGCTTGCGGTACTCCTCGAGCGTGGTGGCGCCGATGATCTGGATCTCGCCGCGCGACAGCGGCGGCTTCAGGATGGCGGCCGCGTCGATGGAGCCCTCCGCCGAGCCCGCGCCGATGATGGTGTGGATCTCGTCGATGAACAGCAGCACGTCGCCCGCGTCCATGACCTCTTTGATGACCTTCTTCAGGCGGTCCTCGAACTCGCCGCGGTACTTCGAGCCCGCCACGAGCGCGCTCACGTCAAGCGTGACGAGGCGCTTGTTGCGCAGGAGGTCGGGCACCTGGTTGGCCACGATGAGCTGCGCGAGGCCCTCGGCGATGGCGGTCTTGCCCACGCCGGGCTCGCCCAGGATGAGCGGGTTGTTCTTCTGGCGGCGCGAGAGGATCTGCATGACGCGCTCGATCTCGGCCGCGCGCCCGATGACCGGGTCGAGCTGGCCGTCCCGCGCCTTCTTCGTGAGGTCGGTGCCGAACTCCTTGAGCATGCTGTCGGAGCTGCCGCCCGCCGGCTCGAAGCCCGTGCGGCCCGCGTAGACGGCGCTCTGGCCCACGAGGTCGTTGAGCGCGCCGCGCACGTCGTCGCCCGTGACGCCCATGCGCCCCATGACCTCGAGCGCGGTGCCCTCGCCCTCGCGCACGATGCCGAGCAGCAAGTGCTCGGTGGAGATGTAGGACTGACCCATCTGCATGGCCTCGCGCAGCGAGTTCTCCAGCACGCGCTTCACGCGCGGCGTGAACGAGAGGTGCCCCGACACGTCGGCCGACTCGTCGATGGTGACCACCTGGCGGATGGCTTGCACCACCCCGTCGTAGGTGACGTTCAGGCGCGCGAGCGCCTGGGCGGCCAGGCCGTCCTTCTCCTGGATGAGCCCCAGCAAGATGTGCTCGGTGCCCACGTAGGGCTGGTGCAAGGCCCGCGCCTCATCCTGAGCCAGGACAAGCACCTTGCGCGCCTTGTCCGTGAATTTCTCGAATGACATTGGTGTTGCCTCGTTTCCTGCTTGCGCGCCTACCGTGGCGCGCCTTTCGTGTATCTAGGCCATATTAGCACTCCTGCCACCCGAGTGCCAAAGCAAGCCCCTATGTTACGCCACCGCCATAGAATGCTCATGAGCAAGGTTTATTCACCCTTTCATGCAAGCACGGCATAAAATATACATATCTTTGGTAAGATAAGCATCAAGTTCATGGCAGAGGAGCAGCCCTCATCAGTAGCCTTGGAGACACGTCGAGCAACGTCAAGGTGAAAGGGTAGGCTGCCGAAGGCCGTGCGGACGCTCAAATCCGCATGGACCTGGGGCGCGGCAGAACATGTCGCGCACTGTCGCGTAAAGCGGAGAGCTGCCGTGGTCGAGCGCCAGCTCCCTGTGACGCCCAGCCATGGCGAGGCTTTCCACGGAAAGGAATGGAAGTGGAATTTGTCAACACCGCCTGGGCGTTGGTGCCGGCGCTCGTCGCCATCGTGCTCGCCCTGGCAACCAAGGAAGTCTATGTGTCGCTGTTCGTCGGCATACTCATGGGCGCCTTGCTGGTCGCCGGGTTCGACCCCGTGGCCACGCTCGACGCCATCATCAACGACGGCATGATCCCCGCCGTGGCCGACAACGCGGGCATCTTCATCTTCCTGGTCCTCCTCGGCATGATGGTGGCCCTCGTGAACAAGGCCGGCGGCGCCAGCGCGTTCGGCAAGTGGGCCGCCGAGCACGTGACGTCACGCGTCGGCACGCAGATCGCGGCGTTCGCGCTCGGCGTGCTCATCTTCGTGGACGACTACTTCAACTGCCTGACGGTCGGCTCGGTCATGCGCCCGCTGACTGACTCGAAGAACGTCTCGCGCGCGAAGCTGGCGTTCATCATCGACGCCACCGCGGCGCCCATCTGCATGATCGCGCCCGTGTCCTCGTGGGCGGCCGCCGTCTCCGGCGTGGCCTCCGACCTCAACGTCAACGGCATCGAGCTGTTCATCAACGCCATCCCGTTCAACTTCTACTCGCTGCTCATGATCGTGTTCGTGGTCGGCCTCATCTTCCTCAACTTCGACTACGGCCCGATGGCCAAGGCCGAGATCGAGGCCTACAAGAACGGCAAGCTCGGCTCGCTCGGCGGCGACGCGGCCGTGAAGAACACCCGCGCGAGCCTGTGGGACATGCTCGTGCCCATCATCGTGCTCATCGTGTGCTGTATCGGCGGCATGCTCTACGTGGGCGGCTTCTTCGGCGGCGAGACCGCCGGCAGCGTCATCGACGCGTTCGGCAACACCGACGCCTTCGTGGCCCTGCCGTGGGGCTCGCTGATCGCGATCACGTTCGCCTTCCTGTACTTCCTGGCGCGCCGCCTGCTCACGCTGCGCGAGGCGTCTGAGTCGTTCGTGAGCGGCTTCAACGCCATGGTGCCCGCGATCCTCGTGCTCACCTTCGCCGTGACGCTCAAGAACATGACCGGCCTGCTCGGCGCCGACGTGTTCGTGGCCGGCCTCATGGAGGGCGCGGCCCCAGGCCTGTTCAACCTGCTGCCCGCCGTGATCTTCCTGGTCGCCGTGTTCCTCGGCTTCTCCACGGGCACGAGCTGGGGCACGTTCGGCATCCTGATCCCCATCGTGATGCCCATCTTCTCGAACGACCCGACGTTGCTCATCATCGGCATCTCCGCCTGCCTGGCGGGCGCCGTCGCAGGCGACCACTGCTCGCCCATCTCGGACACCACCGTCATGGCGTCGGCCGGCGCGAACATGAAGCACGTCGACCACGTGTCCACGCAGCTGCCCTACGTGATCACCATGGCGGCCATCTCGTTCGTGATGTTCGTGATCGCGGGCTTCGTGCAGAACGCGTTCATCTGCCTGCCGATCGGCATCGTGCTCACCCTGGGCACCCTGGTCGTGCTGAAGAAGACCGTCGGCAAGAGCGTGAAGGACCTCGGCCCCGCGAAGGTCATCGACCCGGAGGCGGAAGCCGCCCAGGCGTAGGCGCACGTGGAAGCCGCCCGGGCGTAGGCGCGTCCAGGCGCAGGCGCGCACCCGAGCGTGGGCGCACGTCCTTACGCAAGCACGCACCCCTACGCTTGCTTCTTGCACTTGCTCCAGAAACACGAGAAGGCCCCGCGGGGCCTTCTCTTTTTGCAATTCGCAGAGGGGCAAGGAACGGGACAAGCCGTTTCCCAGGCCGCCCCATCCGAGCCGCCTCGTCCGCCCTAGGCCCTTGGGAGCCGAAGCACCGACAACGCCCTTTTTGCATCCATGATTCTGAAAAGCTGGATGGAAAATGCCCGTTATCGGCGATCCGAGCCCCGAAAACCACCGACAACGCAGGTTTTCCATCCACTTTTTCCGAGAAATCACCGACAACGATCCCTTTTCATCCAGAATCACTTGAGAGGTGGATGGAAAAGCATCGTTGTCGGTAACGTTGTCGGAAATCAGCAAATCCGCGCCGGGAACGCGGCCGGGCCGCGCCGGGAGATGCGGTTTGCCGCCCCCGGCGCGGGGCTGACGGGCTAGTAGAGCTTCGCGCCGGCGGGGATGCGGTCGCTCACCATGAGGAGGTTCAGGCGCTCCTCGGGCTGGCCGTCCTCGCCCGGCTCCTCGTGGATGGCCGACAGCAGCATGCCGCAGGAGTAGACGCCCATCATCTTGCGCGGCGGCAGGTTGGTGATGGCGATGAGCGTGCGGCCCACCAGCTCCTCGGGCTCGTAGTACGCGTGGATGCCCGAGAGGATGACGCGGTCAGCGTCCGTGCCGTCGTCGAGCGTGAACTGCAGCAGCTTCTTGGACTTGGGGACGGCCACGCACTCCTTCACCTTCACGGCGCGGAAGTCCGACTTGCTGAAGGTGTCGAAGTCGACCTCCTCCTCGAAGAGCGGCTCGATGGCCACCTTCGAGAAGTCGATGGGCGCGGGAGCCTCAGCCGCCGAAGCGGAGGCGTCTGCAGCCGAGGACGGAGCCGTAGCCGCTGCTGAGGCGGGAGTCGCCGTAGCAGTCGCGGTCGCCGCCGTAGCCGAGGCCGGAATCGCAGCCGCCGTAGCAGCCGTCTCCACTGCCGCAGCCGCAACAACTCCCGCAGGCTTCGCGCCACCTGCCGGTACTTCGTCCTTCATGTGCGGGAAGAGCAGGACGTCGCGAATGGTCGGCGCGTCGGCGAGCAGCATGACCAAGCGGTCGATGCCCACGCCCACGCCGCCGGCCGGCGGCATGCCGTACTCGAGCGCGCGGATGTAGTCGTGGTCGAAGCCCATGGCCTCGTCGTCGCCCATGTCCTTCGCCTCAACCTGCGCGCGGAAGCGCTCGGCCTGGTCAACCGGGTCGTTGAGCTCGGTGAAGGCGTTGGCGTACTCGTGCCCGCAGATGAACAGCTCGAAGCGCTGCGTGAGCTCGGGGTTGTCGGCCTTCTTCTTCGCGAGCGGGCTCACCTCGAGCGGGTGGTCGACCACGAAGGTGGGCTGCACGAGCTTGCTCTCGGCCACGGCCTCGAAGATCTCGGCGATGAGCTTGCCCTTGCCCCACGCGTCCTCCGCGTGCCCGCCGCTTCGCTCCAGGATGGCCACGAGCTCCTCGCGCGTGCGGTCGAAGCTCACGTCCTCGCCCGCGCCCTCGCTTGCCAGCTCGACCATGGACGCGCGGCGCCACTCGCCCGACAGGTCGATCTCCGTGCCCTGGTAGGTGATCTGCAGCGTGCCGCACGCCGCCAGCGCCGCCGCCTGGACGTAGCCCTGCGTGAGGTCCATCATGCCGTTCAGGTCGGAGAACGCCTGGTAAGCCTCCATGGTGGTGAACTCGGGGTTGTGGTACGGGTCCATGCCCTCGTTGCGGAACTGGCGCCCGATCTCGAACACCTTCTCGAAGCCGCCCACGAGCAGGCGCTTCAGGGGCAGCTCGGTGGCGATGCGCAGGTAGTAGTCGCGGTCGAGCGCGTTGAAGTGCGTGGTGAAGGGCTTGGCGTTCGCGCCGCCGATGATCGGGTGCAGAAACGGCGTCTCGACCTCGTAGAAGCCCTGGTCCTCCATGTAGCGGCGGATGGCCGACACGATCTTGAAGCGCTTCTCGAACACGCTGCGCACCTCGGGGTTGACCACCAGGTCAACGTAGCGCTGGCGGTAGCGCGTCTCCTTGTCGGTCAGGCCGTGGAACTTCTCGGGCAAAGGACGCAGGCTCTTGCTGAGCAACTCGAAGGACTCCACCGCCACGGACAGCTGGCCGCGCCTCGTGCGCATCATGGTGCCGTGCACGCCGATCCAGTCGCCCACGTCGAGGTCCTTGCACCGCGCGAAGGCGTCCTCGCCGAGCGCGTTGATGCGGCAGAACAGCTGGATGGTGTCGGTGGCGTCCTGCAGCTCCAGAAACGCGATCTTGCCCTGCACGCGCTTGGCCATGACGCGGCCGGCCACGTCGACGGCGTCCTCGGTGGAGTCGCCGTCCTCGAGGTGCCCGTACAGCTCGTTCAGCTGCGCCACGTGGTGCGAGCAGGCGAAGGCGTGCCCGTAGGGGTCCTCCCCCGCCGCGATGAGCGCGGCGCGCTTGGCGCGGCGCACCTCGATGGGGTCGTCTTCGATGGCCTCGGGGGCCTTGTTGTTCTCGGTCATATGAATCCTTGTCTCATATCACAGGCAGTTCGCAACGTCAGCGAGAAGGGCTGAGGCGCCCCGCGTTGCCGTGAAAGCTCGAGGAAGCGCACTTCGTGCGCGACGAAAGCTCAGAGCGGCAAGGCGGGGGTGCCCCAGCCCTTCGCAGCATCGGCCAGCTTCATCGCCGCATGGGCGACGGCAAGCGCCCTTAGTGCTCGATCTTCAGGATCTCCATCGTGATCTCGCGGCCGGTCGGGCCGGTGGTCTCGATGTGGTCGCCCTTCTTGTGGCCCAGAAGCGCCGCGCCCACCGGCGACTCGTTGGAGATCTTGCCGGCAGCCACATCGCTCTCCGCGCCGCCCACGATGCTGAAGACGCGCTCGCGGCCGTTCATGTTGACCGTGACGGTCGAGCCGATGTTCACCTTGCTCGAGCGCTTCGGCGTGTTCACCACGGTGGCCTCAGACAGGATGCGGCTGATCTCGGCGATGCGCGCCTCCATCATGCCCTGCTCGTTCTTCGCGTCATCGTACTCGGAGTTCTCGGAGATGTCGCCGAACTCGCGCGCCACCTTGATGCGCTCGCCGATCTCGGCGCGCTTCTCGGTCTCGAGGTAGTGGAGCTCGTCCTCGAGCTTCTCACGGCCTTCCTGCGTAAGGATGTAGTTGCTGTCTGCCATTGACTTGCGTCCCCTTCTAACAAAGCAGCACGCTTGAGCTGACAAGCGTGCCACCTATCCGCTATGGAAGCGCCCAGCCGCGCGAGGCGGCTCGGCGCGCGTAACCTGCCCTACTCGGGCTTCTTCTTGACGACCTTCTTGGTGACCTTCTTCTGAGCAGGCTCCTCCTCGACGACCTCGACGACCTCGTCGTCGGCGGCCTCCTCGACCTCCTTCTCGCCTGCGCCCATGCCTTCGCGCAGGTTCTTCACCGTCTTGCCCAGCGCGCTGCCAAGCTTCGGAAGGTTCTTCGGGCCGAAGATAAGCAGGATGACCACGAGAATGATAAGAAGCTCGGGCACGCCCATTCCCAGAATTCGCATCAGATCCTCCGTAAAGGCTCACGCAGGGCGGAGCCCCGCATATGTGGGCAGGGCTGCAAGCCCCGCGATTTCTACCGCTCGTCAGGGTAGCACAACATGCCCACCGCGACGCGCTCTCCCTTACAAAGAACACAGGCGCCCCGCATACGGCGCCTGCGAGCGCCTGCTGCCGAGGCACGGGGGCATAGGCGCGCTCCACGAGGCAGCCATCCTTGGCCATGGCGGGCGCTCGCCGCCTCCGCAGCCAGGGACAAGCTGACGACGGCAGACAGCCTGCGAGCGCCCGCTGCCGAGGCACAGCGCCCGAAGACGCGAAAGCGCCCTCCCGGCGGGAGGGCGCTTGGCTGGCCGCTTGCCTCTCGGCCGCGCTTCCCGGCCGAGCTTCTCGGCTGGCTAGCGGTTGATGTTGTAGAAGGCGTTCATGCCGGCGTAGACGGCCTGGCTGTCAAGCTGCTCCTCGATGCGGATGAGCTGGTTGTACTTCGCCACGCGGTCGCTGCGGCAGGGCGCGCCGGTCTTGATCTGGCCGGTGTTGCACGCCACGGACAGATCGGCGATGGTGGTGTCCTCCGTCTCGCCGGAGCGGTGGCTCATCACGCACGCGTAGCCCGCCTGCTTCGCCATCTCGATGGCCTCGAGCGTCTCGGTGAGGCTTCCGATCTGGTTCACCTTGATGAGGATGGCGTTCGCGCACCCCAGCTCGATGCCCTTGGCCAGGCGCTTGGAGTTGGTGACGAACAGGTCGTCGCCCACGAGCTGCACCTTGTCGCCGATGCGGTCGGTGAGCATCTTCCAGCCGTCCCAGTCCTCCTCGGCCATGCCGTCCTCGATGGAGATGATCGGGTACTTCTCCACCAGGGCCTCCCAGTAGTCCACCATCTCGGCGCTCGTGAGCTCGCGGCCCTCGCCCGCCAGGACGTACTTGCCGGTCTCGGCGTTGTAGAACTCGGTGGAAGCCGGGTCCATGGCGAACATGATGTCGGTGCCGGGCTTGTAGCCGGCCTTCTCGCACGCCTCGACGATGTACTTCAGCGGCTCCTCGTTGGTCTTGAGGTTGGGGGCGAAGCCGCCCTCGTCGCCCACGCCGCCGCCGAGGCCCGCGTCATGCAGGACCTTCTTCAGCGTGTGGTAGATCTCGGCGCACCAGCGCAGCGCCTCGGCGAACGTGGTGGCGCCCACCGGCATGATCATGAACTCCTGGAAGTCCACGTTGTTGTCGGCGTGCACGCCGCCGTTCAGGATGTTCATCATGGGCGTGGGGAGGATGTGCGCGTTCACGCCGCCCACGTACTTGTACAGCGGCAGGTCAGCCGACTCGGCCGCCGCGCGCGCCACGGCCAGGCTCGCGCCCAGGATGGCGTTCGCGCCCAAGGCGCCCTTGTTCTCGGTGCCGTCCACCTCGATCATGGCGTCGTCAACCGCGCGCTGGTCGTCAGCCTCGAGGCCCAGAAGCGCCTCGGCGATCTCCTCGTTCACGTGGGCGACCGCGTCCTGCGTGCCCTTGCCCATGTAACGGCCCTTGTCGCAGTCGCGCAGCTCAACAGCTTCGAACGCGCCGGTCGATGCTCCCGAGGGCACGGCCGCGCGGCCGAATGCGCCGTCCTCCAAGACGACCTCGACCTCAACCGTGGGGTTCCCGCGCGAGTCGAGGATCTCACGCCCGTACACGTCGATGATGACGCTCATGTGTGCCTCCTAGCAGACAACGGATGCTTCCTTGCAGGTCAAATCATAGCACGACTGCGAGCGCGGCGCACAGGGCGCACCCCCCTGCGAGCACGATGGCGCTGCGCGCGGTGAAGCGACGCGGGGAGAGGGCGGTGCGCGGGCCTGCGCCGTAGCAGCGCGCGTCCATGGCCTGCGCGAGCACGTCGGCGCGGCGGAACAGCCCCACGAGCACCGGCACGAACACGCCGCCCCAAGCGCGCAGGCGCGCCATGAGGCCGCCGTCGAACGCCGCGGCGCGCGACCGCTGGGCGTCGCGCACGCAGACGAGCTCCTCGTACATGAGCGGGATGAAGCGCAGGGCGACCGAGCAGACGGCGGCGACGTCGTCTGCGGGCAGGCCGACGCGGCGCGCGGGGCGCAGAAAGCCCGCGAGCGCGTCTGAGAGCTCGGTTGAGGTCGACGTGAGGCTCACCGCGAAGCTGGCGAGCACGAGCGCCACGATGCGCGCGCCGAGAAAGCAGCCGCGCAGCGGGTCGGCGAGGTTGAACAGCACGGAGAGCGCCGCGAGCGCAAAGGCCGGAGCGCCGAGGCGCAGCACGCGCGAGGGCGGCAGGCGCGCCATGAGCAGCGCGATCGCGAGAAAGGCCGCCATGCAGGCCATGCCCGCCCAGGTGTCGACGAAGAAGAGCGCGGCCGAGTACGCCGCGAGGATCGCGACCTTCGCGCGCGCGTCGAGGCGGTGGACGGGCGAGGCGCCCGCGGGGCTGGCTGGCATGTGCGTCTGCATGCGAGCAGTATGCCACATCGCGCCCGCGCGCGCAGCAGCGCGCAGCAGGACCGCGCGCTCAGGGCAGGGCGCCGCCCTCCGGACATGCCGCCGCGCGCGCAGCAGCACGGCGGGACGCTAGCTCGTCACCTTGAGCGCCACGAGGGTGCGGAACTCGCGCCCCGCGCGCTCGGCCTCGAACGTGCCGTCGTAGCGCTCGGCGATGGCGTCGAGGATGATGGTGCCCCACCCGTGCTCGCGGAAGGGCGCGCGAGGCTCGGGCACGGGGAGGGAGGGTGCGCCGTCGCCCGCGGCCGCCGGGCCGCCCGCCAGGCCGCCTGCAGCCGCCGCTCCGACCGTCCCAGCCGCTTGACCGTCCGCGGCCGCCGCCCCAGCCGCAGCCGCCTGACCGTCCGCGGCCGCCGCCCCAGCCGCTCCAGCCGCGGCCGCCTTCGCCGCGATCCTCGCGTCCAAGATCTCATCAGCTGCGCTGCGGCAGCTGTTCGTCGCCTCGAGCATGAAGAACCCGCCCGCCACGCGCGCCTTCATGGTGATGAAGCGCTCCGAGGCGGGGTTCACCTGCGCGCATGCCGCGATGGCGTTGTCCATCACGTTGGAGAACACGGCGCACAGATCGACGTTCCGCACCGCCAGGTCATACGGCACCTGCAGCGCGAGGTCCGTGCGGATGCCCTGCTGGGCGCACAGCTCCAGCTTCGAGTCGAGCAGCGCGTCGACCACCGGGTGCCCGCACGAGCTCGGGCGCACGCGCACCCAGGCAGAGGCGCTCCTCATCTGCCGCCTCACGTTCTCGACCATGTCCTCGGGCGCCTCGCCCGCCTCAACCGCCTCGAGCTCGTCGAGCGCGCGCACCACCCGCTCGAGGCGCCCGGCGATGTCGGCCTTGGCGTGGCGCGCGTCGGCCGCGTCGGCCTCGAGGCGCGCGAGGTGCTCGACCTGCAGCTCCATCTGCTCGCGCAAGACGCGCTCGCGCTCCTCCACGAGGTCCTTCTCCTCGGATGCGTTCAGCGCCTTCACCAGCACCACGTCACCCGCCGCGCACAGGCCGCCCGACGCCACGACCAGCGCGTAGAACCACGTGGGGACGTCGTTCATGATGAAGCACACCAAGAGGAACGCCATGATGACGACCTGCATGCCGGGGATGAGCACGTTCGCCCACCAGCGCAGGCGCGAGTAGCGGCGCAGGCGGCGCGCGAACATCACCGTCACCACCGCAAGCACGAGCACCACCGCGCAGGCTATGGCGAGGCGCACCGTCATGAGCGCTCCCCTTCCGCCCGCGCGCCCGCACCCGCAGCCGCCCCCACGCTCTGCTCGAGCGCGTCGCCCCGCTCCTCGCAGCAGGTCTCCATGGCCTCGACGATCTCGCGAGCGCGCACGAGGTCGCCGCGCACGATGAGGTCGTTGACCACCTGCAGCTGGTTGCGCACGTCATGGCGCAGGCGCGCCACGCCCTCGATGCTCTTCACCACATGCTGGTATCGTTCCAGATATACGCTCAGCTGCTCCTCGAGCATGCGCACGCGCCCCTCGGCGCGCCGCCGGCGCTCGAACCGGTCGACGACCACCATCAGGTACACGTCGACCACCACGCATGCCAGGCTCAGCGTCATGCTTCCCATGCTGAGGAAGAGCTTCTCGCCCCCGAGGAACTGCATGGCGTAGATGCACAGCGACAAGAGCAGCGTCTGCGTGATGAGAAGGCCGGCGATGAAGGGGAACCCGTGCCCGTGCCCCTCGCCCGAGAGCTTTCGCAGCGCCGCGCCCGAAGCACCCATAAGCAGCGCCACGAGGAGCAGGTGCATCACGCGCACCAGCCAGAACTCCGGCATGAGCGCGCCGAGGTCATCCCCGCGCGCCATCAACATGCCCGTGAGCGCATACCACAGGACCATGCCGAGCACCTCGGACACCGACATCGCGATGAACAGGATCACCAAGGCGAAGATGCGGTAGCCCGCACGCCCCTTCGACATGACGTACGGCAGAACGAAGTACTCCGCCAGGCCGATGACCACGCGAACGAGCGGCGAGACGTCCAAGCGGACGAACGAGACGCTTATGCAGGCAGCCATGCGCAGCACCCAGAACAACGGGACGTTGCGCATGTTGAGCACTTTCGTGCAAGCAAAGGCGTACACGATCTCCACGGGAAGAACGCTCAGCGCCTCGATTGCGTCAATCCACGTCAACCCCGCTCGCACCCTTCCTCGTGGCGCGCTACAAGCCAGCGCGCAAATGCGACAGAAGCTCTTCCTTCACGTACTTGCGGCGCTTCTGGCTCACCGGCACGCTCGCGCCGGAGAGCAGCACCACCTCGTCAGCGCGCAGCTCGGACACGTTGTCCATGTTGACGAGGAAGCTCTTGTGGCACTGCATGAACGACGCAGGCAGAAGCTCGGACATGCGCGCGAGCGAGCCGTACGTCTCCACCACGCCGTCGGCGCCGTGGATGCGGATCTTGCGGCGGTCGCTCTCGACGTAGTCGACGCGCTCGGGAAGGATGCGGATGATGTTGCCGCCCACCGACACGGCCAGCGGGCGGGACAGCGCGGCCTCCAGGTTGCGCAGCGCCTTGTCGATGGCGTCGAACAGCTCAGCCTGGTCGATCGGCTTCACGAGGAAGTAGATATGGCTCGACTGGTACACGCGCGTGCAGTTCTCAGCATAGCCCGTGGCGTAGATCACCTGCGTCGAGGAGCCCTCCGGGAAGAGCTCCCTCACCAGCTCCACGCCGTCCTCGTCAGCCAGGCAGATGTCCATGAACACGATGCCCGGCGCCGCGTCGGAGCTGCCGCGCGCCATGAGCTTGCGCAGCTGAGCAGCGCTCTCGACATGCGTCAACGCGAAAGTCGCGCTCTCGGGATGCTCGCCGACCATGCGCTCCAAGATGCGCGCCTGCTCGAGGTCATCCTCGACTATCAATACGTTCACCATGTTCGATCCCCACGTCACTTCAATGTTGCCAAAAAGTATTATACAGAACGACACCCCCCCCCCGAGCAAGACCGCCGCAAACCGCGCGGCAAACGGGGGGAAGCTGCATTTTAACCCATTATCATGGGAAAGCGCAAAAAAGGGACCGCAGGCGGTATCGCCTGCGGTCCCCCCTGCTTTGCATAGAGCTCTCAGCGTCCCGCTCGCCGTCTTGCGGCTGGGCCAGCGGACGCCCCTCGCACCCAAAAGGAAGCGAGCAGCTACTCGGCCTTCTCCTCGGCCTTCTCCTCGGCCGGAGCCTCAGCCTCAGCGGGCTCCTCAGCCGGAGCTTCCTCAGCCTCAGCGACCTCGGCAGCCTTCTCCTCGGCCTCGGGCTCCTCAGCGGACTCCTCGACCTTCTTCGGAGCGGCCTTCTTGGCCTTCGCCGGCTTCTCCTCGGCCTTCTCTGCGTCAGCCTTGAACTTCACGGGCTCGGTCACGAGCTCCATGATGACCATGGGGGCGTTGTCGCCCTTGCGGTTGCCGAGCTTCATGATGCGGGTGTAGCCGCCCGGACGATCCTTGAACATGCCCTGCTCGACCTTCTCGAAGATCTCGCGGACCAGGTCCTTGTCGTTCAGGTAGGCGATGGCCAGACGACGGGAGTGCAGATCGCCGCGCTTCGCCCAGGTGATAATCTTGTCAACGTCGGGGCGGATTTCCTTAGCACGGGATTCGACCGTCTTGATGCGGTCGTTCAGGAACAGGGCGGCAACCAGGCTGCGCTTCATAGCCTTGGTGTGGCTCCAGTCGGTGCCCAGCTTGCGCCCCTTCTTGTAGTGTCTCATGATCTTAAGTCTCCTAAAGCTTCAAATTGAGGTCCATGGAAATGAGCTTGTCCTTCACTTCCTCGATGGACTTCGCACCAAAGTTTCTGATGTTCAGCAGGTCGTTCTCGGAGAACTCCACGAGCTGGCGCACCGAGTGGATGCCCGCGCGCTTCAGGCAGTTGTAGGAGCGGACCGACAGGTCCAGATCCTCGATCTGCTTGTCGAGCTCGGCGTTGGTCTCCTGACCCTCCGGCGCGAAGATGGAGGGAACCTCGCCCTCCTCCTCGTCAGACGCATCGGAGAGGCTCAAGAACGCCCCCATGTACTGGTTGATGATGTTGGCGGCGCGGCACACGGCCTCGGTCGGGGCGATGGAGCCGTCGGTCTCAACCTCAAGGACCAGCTTGTCGTAGTCGGTGCGCTGACCAACGCGCGTGTCGGTCACGTTCATGGTGCAGCGGCGCACGGGCGAGAACAGCGAGTCGACGTGGATGACGCCGATGGGGTCCTCGGTGCGCTTGTTGCGCTCGGCGGAAACGTAACCGCGGCCGATGCCGATGCGGATGGTCATGTCGAGCTGACCGCCGTCAGCCACCGTGGCGATGACGTGCTCGGGGTTCACGAGCGTGAACTCCGTGGGGACCTCGAGGTCGGCGCCGGTGACGGTGCAGGGGCCCTCGGCCAGCACGTGGGCGGTGGCCTCCTCGACGTCCTCGGTGAGGGCGCTGAAGACCAGGCCCTTGACGTTCAGCACGATGTCGGTGATGTCCTCGATCACGCCCTCGGCGGTTGTGAACTCATGCTGCACGCCCTCGATCTGGATGGCCGTAGCCTTCGCGCCATCCAAGGAGGACAACAGCACGCGGCGCATGGAGTTGCCCAACGTGTTGCCGTAGCCACGCTCGAGCGGTTCCACGATGTAGCGAGCTACCGTGTCGTTTACTTCTTCCGTTGTAACAGTCGGCCTCATGAACTCCGTCATGTGTGAGTAGCCTCCTTACTTTGCCGCGGTTATTTCGAGTAAAGCTCGACGATAAGCTGTTCGCGGATGTCGGAATCGATCTGATCGCGCTGCGGAAGAGCGAGCACGCTGCCCTGCAGCTTCTCGATGTCAACCTCGAGCCAAGCCGGAACCTGGGTGCGCTCGTTGGAGATCAGAGCGCTCTTGATGACGAGCATGTCGCGGGCCTTGGGGGCCACGGCGACGAGGTCGCCCGGGCGAACGCGGAAGGACGGGATGTCAACGCGGCGGCCATTCACCTGGATGTGGCCGTGACGGACCTGCTGGCGGGCCTCAGCGCGAGACTTCGCGAAGCCGAGGCGGTACACCACGTTGTCGAGGCGGGACTCGAGCACGCGGAGCAGGTTCTCGCCGGTGATGCCCTGCTGGCGGTTGGCGATGTCGTAGTAATGGCGGAACTGCTTCTCGAGCACGCCGTAGATGCGCTTGGTCTTCTGCTTCTCACGCAGCTGGGTGCGGTATTCGCTTTCCTTCACGCGCTTCTTGCCGGCCTCGCCCGGTGCGTAGTTGCGGCGCTCGAGTGCGCACTTCTCGCTGTAGCAGCGATCGCCCTTCAGGAAGAGCTTCGCCCCCTCGCGACGGCACAGACGGCAGTCCGCTCCAGTATAACGAGCCATAAGTATCGATCCTTTCAGTTACACGCGACGACGCTTGCGCGGACGGCAACCGTTGTGCGGGATGGGGGTGCAATCCTGAATGCTGGCAATCTCAAGGCCGGCAGCCTGCAGAGAGCGGATAGCCGTCTCGCGGCCGGAGCCGGGGCCCTTGACGAACACGGAGACCTTGCGCAGGCCGTGCTCCATAGCCGTCTTGGCAGCGGCCTCCGCAGCCATCTGCGCCGCGAACGGCGTGGACTTGCGGGAGCCCTTGAAGCCCACCGTGCCGGCGGACTGCCAGGAGATCACATTGCCCTGGGGATCGGTGATGCTGACAATGGTGTTGTTGAACGTAGACTTGATGTGAGCAGCGCCCACGGCAATGTTCTTACGCTCGGAACGCTTGATGCGCGTACGTACGTTTTTCTTAGCCACGATGCTCCCTCACTACTTCTTCTTGCCGCCGATTTGCTTGCGCGGACCCTTGCGGGTGCGAGCGTTCGTGTGCGTGCGCTGACCGCGAACGGGCAGGCCCTTGCGGTGACGCAGGCCACGATAGCAGCCGATCTCCATCAGGCGCTTCACGTTCTGGGAAACCTCGCGATGCAGGTCGCCCTCAACGTGGAGGTTCGCCTGGATGTAGTCGCGGAGCTTGACGAGCTCCTCTTCGGTGAGGTCGTCGGTGCGCGTGTCGGGGTTGATGCCGGTCTCGGCGAGAACCTTCTTCGAGGTGGTCAGGCCGATGCCGTAGATGTAGGTCAAGGCGATCTCAATGCGCTTATTGCGAGGAAGATCGACGCCAACAAGACGTGCCATGTTATCTGCTTCCTTTCTTCCTAGCCCTGACGCTGCTTATGGCGCGGGTTCTCGCAGATGACGAGCACCTTGCCATGGCGTCGGATGATCTTGCACTTGTCGCACATTTTCTTGACCGAAGGACGTACCTTCATATCACTTTCCTTTCGGTTATGCGGTTTGCTCTATACATTAACGCCCAGCCGCTGGCGATAATTTTCGAACTGCTTCTCGGCTTGCTTACTTGAACCTTGCTTGTACCTTACTTGAACCGGTAGGTGATACGCCCGCGGTTCAGGTCGTACACGGACAACTCGACGGTCACCTTGTCGCCCGGCAGGATCTTGATGTAGTGCATGCGCATCTTGCCGGAAATGTGGGCCAGGATGCTGTGCCCATTCTCAAGCTCGACCTTGAACATGGCGTTCGGCAATGCCTCAAGCACCGTGCCCTCAAGCTCGATTACGTCTTCTTTAGCCAAAGCCGCCCTCTCTTTACGAGTAGTCAGTAAACAGCGACCGTAAATGCTACCAGAAAGTCAAGCGGTTGTTAAGGAAAAACAGCGTAGAGCGCAAAAAACCAACAAACCGGCGTCTGCTGGTTCCAAAATGACCTGCTTGCCAGGCCCGCGGTACTGAAGCCGCGCAGCTCGTCGGGCAGGGCCCGGGAGCCGCCAGGTACGCGCGCCGCGCTGCGCGATGCAGCCGGCGCCACCGCCTTGTCGGTGGGAGGGGAAGCGCGAGGCCCTGCGGCCCGCGCCCGCCTGCTCGGGCGAAGCGAGAAACCGCCGAGCAGGGCCGAGAAGCCTGGCTGGGGTACCAGGATTCGAACCTAGATAGCTGGTACCAAAAACCAGAGTCCTGCCGTTGGACGATACCCCAAGGGCTTCCTCATGCGCAGGTGGTGGGCCGTGAGGGAATCGAACCCGCGACCTTGGGATTAAAAGTCCCCTGCTCTGCCAGCTGAGCTAACGGCCCACTTTGATACGCGAAGTTGTATTGTACCCGCTCGCACGGGCGAGGTCAACGGGAAACGCGCTCCGCGAGAAATGTTTCGGGCGCGCCGCGGCGGCGTTTCGGCGGCGTTTCGGCTGCGTTTCGGCGGGTGCTCCACGCCGAAAAGGCCCGCACGCGCGCAGCTGCGGGGCTACAATAGCCCCAAGGCAGACCCGATCAGGCCCGAGCAGGCCCGGGGCGAGCCTGCTGCGGACCCGCTGCGGGCCCGCCCTGGGGCTGCTGCGGCCCGCTGCGAACTTGGAGCGAGCCCGCCCTGGGGCTGCTGCGGACCTGGAGCAAGCCCGCAGCGGGCCCAGGGCGGACGGCTCCGGCAGGGCGGACGGCTTGAAGGAGGAACTCATGTGGTGCAACAAGATACTGGTGGCGTACGACGGCTCGGCGCCCTCGCGCGCGGCGATCGACCTGGCGCTTGAGGTGGCCAAGCCCAGCGAGCGCATCGAGCTTTTGCTCGTGCACGTGATGCGGCTCTACTCGGCGGGCGCCGACTCGGTCGGCATCAACAGCGTCATCGCCGAGGACGCCGAGCGCGTGCAGAGCGAGCTGCAGAGCATCGCCGACAGCTCCCGCAACCCCGCGACCGTGAAGCTCTTGAAGGGGACCTCCCCCGCTGACCTCATCGTGCGCTGCGCCGTCGAGGAGGGCTGCGACCTCATCATCATGGGCAGCCGCGGCAAGGGGGGCGTGAAGGGCTACCTCGGCAGCGTGAGCTACGCGGTCACCAAGGACTCCCCCCTCTCGGTGCTGGTGGCGAAGGAGGCTGGCGCACGCTGATGTCGGAAAGCGAACAGCCTGGCGCGGCGCGCCTGTGGACGCGCGACTTCATCGTGGGCACGCTGGTCAACTTCGTGCTCATGGTGAACTACTACATGCTCATGGTGGTCATGACCACCTACGCCATGGACGCCTACGCCGCGCCCGCCTCGCTCGCCGCGTTCTGCGCGAGCATCTTCATCATAGGCACGCTCGTGGCGCGCTTCGCCAGCGGGCCGATCGTCGAGCGGCTCGGGCGCAAGCGCGTCCTCATCGCGGGCGCGTGCTTCGAGATACTGTTCTCGTGCCTGTACCTGAGCGGCGCGGCGCTGCCCGTGCTGTTCGCCATCCGCCTTCTGCACGGCGTCGCGTACGGCATGTGCTCGACCGCCATCACGACCGTGGTCACCTCCATGGTGCCGCGCGAGCGCAAGGGCGAGGGCGTGGGCTACTACATGCTGTCGGTGACGCTGGGCTCCGCCGTGGGCCCGAGCATCGGCATCTTCGTGTCGACGAGCTACGACTTCCGCCTGCTGTTCGCGCTCGCCGCGGCCACCGCCGCAGCGGCGCTCCTCGGCGCGCTCACGCTGCGCGTGCCGAAGGAGGGCGCGAAGGGGGCGAAGGGAGCGGAGCCGGCAGCGTCGGACGCGAGGTCGGGAGCGCGCTCGGCAGGCGCAGGCGGGGGGCGCGGCGCGACAGCGCTCGCGAGCCGCGTGCTGGAGCTTCCCGTGCTGCCCATCTCGCTCGTGTGCGGGCTCGTGTTCTTCGGGTACTCGAGCCTGCTCACCTTCCTCACGCCCTACGCCGCGAGCCTTGGCCTCGTGCAGGCGGCGAGCTTCTTCTTCGTGGTGTACGCCCTCATCATGTTCGTCACGCGCCCCTTCACCGGGCGCACGTTCGACCGTAGGGGCGCGCGCTGCGTCATGGTGCCGGCGTTTCTGTCGTTCGCGCTCGGCATGGTGGTGCTGGGACTCGCGCATGCGGGCTGGATGATCCTGCTCGCGGCGCTCTTCCTGGGGTTCGGCGTGGGCACCGTGCAGTCGAGCGGGCTCGCCATGGCGGTGCGCGCCACGCCCGACGCGCGCCTGAGCTTGGCGAACTCCACGTTCTACATCTGCCTGGACGTCGGCGTGGGCGTAGGCCCCGTCATCCTCGGCATGCTCGCGCCTGCGGTGGGATACGAGAGCCTGTTCCTCATCATGGCCGCGGTGGCGCTCGTCGCCCTGGGGTTGTTCTTCCTCGTCGAGCGGAAGGGGGCGTGAGGCGCGCGGGGGCGCCTTCCCCGCTACTCCCTCCCGAACGTGTCCTTATCGGGCGCGAAGGACTGCATGGCCTTGATGGTGCGGTCGAAGAGCTCGTCGAGCTCCCAGCCGAGCAACGCCGCGCCCTCGCGGATGACGTCGCGGCTGACGCCGGCGGCGAAGCGCTTGTCCTTGAACTTCTTCTTGAGCGACTTCACCTCGAAGTCCATGACGCTCCTGCTCGGGCGCATGACCACCGCCGCGCCGATGAGCCCGGTGAGCTCCTCGGTGGCGAACAGGATCTTCTCCATCTTAAGCTCCGGGCGGGGCAGCTCGGGGTTGTAGTCGGACGTGTGGCTCTGGATGGCGCGGATGAGCTCGGGCGTGCCGCCGGCCGCCTCTATGTCGGCTGCGGCGTAGATGGTGTGCATCTCGGGCTCGTCGTCGTGCTCCTCCCAGTCGAGGTCGTGCAGCAGGCCCACGATGCCCCAGAACTCCTCGTTCTCGGGGTCGAACTCGCGCGCGAAGTAGCGCATGGTGGCCTCGACCGTCTCGCCGTGCTCGATGTGGAACGGCTCCTTGTTGTGCGCGCAGAGCAGCTCGAACGCCGCCTCGCGCGTCATGCCCGCGTTGAGTGTAGCCATGAGGCCTCCCCTTCCAAGATTCTCACCGTGTTCGAAATGCGCTTCTGGCCACCAATGTGCTCAGAAGCCTCAACCTCTCTAATCTAGATTAAGCAAGAGCCTACCACAAGGTCCCGTCACCACGGCGTATAATCACCCGCATGGTTAAGCATGAGGGAAAGATAATCCTTGCTCCCGGCCTTGACGTCTGGCCGCATGAGCTGCTGACCGCAAAAGCCTTGGCTGAAGCAGGGCACGTTGTCGAATTCATCCCGAAAAGCAACGTCGACCGTCAGAAAACGGCAGACGCTCTTATCGACGGCACTCGATATGAGATGAAGGCTCCCACCTCATCGCATATGCCCGTCGTTGGCAAAAACATCAAGAAAGCCATGAGTCAGTCGCACTGCATAGTATTTGACTCCAAGCGCATGAAGAACGTCAAGGATTACCAGGTTCTCCGCGAACTTCAAAAGCAGCTCGCCGAGAACCGAAAGATCAAATCCCTTTTGTTTGTAGACAAGAAACGAGAGGTGCACCGGCTCAAGTAGCTGCTACAATAAGGGCATCAGAACCGAAGCACGGCGGCGATTGTGCCCCTCCCGTTTCGGTTCTCTTCATTTTCCGAACGCCTGAACGGCGCACGCGACGCCGTTCTTGCCGCTAGAAGACGATTCCCAATGCGTTGATTATAAGGCCCCAGGCCACGCCGGTTGCGTAGAGCACGCCGATGATCGCGAGGTTCTCACGCGCGTGGCGGTTGGCGCGCACGAGGACGAGCAGGCCCACGCCGGCCGACACCAGAAGGCCCGCCATCATGGCGCCCGCGCCGAGCACGCCCTCCAGGTAGAGCTGCGCGATCACCACGCTGGCCGCGCAGTTGGGGATGAGGCCCACGAGCGCCGACGCGAGCACCGAGAGCGCCTCGTTCGCGCCGATCACGCGGGCGAGCGCGTCCTCGCCCACCACCTCGAGCACGCCGTTGAGCACGAGCGTGATGGCGAAGATGAAGGCCGTGACCTGCGCGGTGTGCACGAGCGCGCTCTTCGCGATGCCGGCCCACCCGTGGGCGTGGTCATGGTCGTGCGCGTGGTCGTGCGCATGGTGCTCGTGCATGCAGCCGTGGGCGCAGTCGTCGCGGTGCTCGTAGACCAGCTCGGGGTTGTCCGCGCACGTGGCGCAGTCGCCCGCGCAGCGGCAGCGGTCGCGCTCGCAGAGCTCGTGGATGCGCAGGCGCTGCTTGTCGCGCTGGGCCAGGCGCAGCACGGCGTCCACCACGAACCCCATGCACAGGCCGATGATCACCTTCGCGCCCACGACCTTCACGATGGTCAGGGGCGGGACCTGCTCGGCCAGAAAGATCGGCAGCATCTCGTCGGAAGTGGACAGAAGCACCGCGAACAGCGTGCCGAGCGTGACCACGCGGCCCGCGTACAGCGTGGACGCGGCCGCCGAGAAGCCGCACTGGGGCACCGCGCCGAGCAGCGCGCCGACGAGCGGGCCCGCCGCCCCCGCGCGCTGCACCGCCTCCTGCGTGCGCTTGCCCGAGGCGTGCTCGAGCCACTCCATGGCCACATACGTCACGAACAGGAACGGGATCAGGTAGAGCGTGTCGGCGACCGCGTGCTCGAGCGTGTGCGTGATGATGTGCGTGATCTCTTCCATAGCTGTCACATTCTAGCGCAAAAGGGGCGCCCGCAAACGCGAGCGCCCCTTTCGTTACGCAAGCTTATGCCATTCGCGGCTTAGTACATTCCGCCGCCGCCCTGCATCGCGCCGGCGAGCGCGGACAGGTCCGGACCCTCCTTCGGGATCTCGTTGATGGTGGCCTCGGTGATGAGGATCAGGCTGGCCACGGAGGCTGCGGACTGCAGCGCCGTGCGGGTGACCTTCACCGGGTCGTTCACGCCCATGGCGATCATGTCGCCGCACGCGCCCGTCTTGTAGTTGCGGCCCCAGCCGACCTCGGCCTTCTTGACCTCGGCGACCTCGACGGAGCCCTCGTAGCCCGCGTTCTCGGCGATCGCGCGCATCGGGGCCTCGAGCGCCTTGCGGATGATGGCCACGCCGACCGTCTCCTCGTCATCGGCCTCGATGGCGTCGAGCGCGGGGATGGCGTTCACGAGCGCCACGCCGCCGCCGGCCACGATGCCCTCCTCGACGGCCGCGCGCGTCGCCTGCAGCGCGTCCTCGATGCGGGACTTCTTCTCCTTGAGCTCGGACTCGGTCGCAGCGCCCACCTTGAGCACGGCCACGCCGCCGGAGAGCTTGGAGAGGCGCTCCTGGAGCTTCTCGCGGTCGAAGTCGGACTCGCAGCGCTCGAGCTCGGCCTTGATCTGGCCGATGCGGGCGTCGATGGCGGCCTTGTCGCCCGCGCCGTCCACGATGAGGGCGTTGTCCTTGGTGACCTTGACGGTCTTGGCGGTGCCGAGCATGTCGACGGTGGCGTCGGCGAGCGTCATGCCGAAGTCCTTGTCGATCACCTGCGCGCCGGTGACGGCGGCGATGTCCTCGAGGATGCGCTTGCGGCGGTCACCGAAGCCGGGGGCCTTGATGGCGACCACGTTGATGGTGCCGCGCAGCTTGTTGAGCAGCAGCGTGGCGAGCGCCTCGCCCTCAACGTCCTCGGCGACGAGGAACAGCGGGCGGCCGGAGCGCATGACCTCCTCGAGCAGCGGCACGAAGTCCTGCACGTTGGAGACCTTCTGGTCGGTGAGCATGATGTAGGGGTCCTTGAGGACGGCCTCCATCTTCTCCATGTCGGTGGCCATGTACGGGGAGATGTAGCCGCGGTCGTACTGCATGCCCTCGACGATGTCCATCTCGATGCCGAAGGTCTGGGACTCCTCGACGGAGATGGCGCCGTCATGCCCCACGCGGTCCATGGCCTCGGCGATCTTCTCGCCGATCTCGGCGTCGCCCGCGGAGATGGTGCCGACGTTGGCGATCTGCTCCTTGGTGGAGACCGGGGTGGCCGCGTCCTTGATGGCGTTGACCACCGCGTCGGTGGCCTTCTCGATGCCGCGGCGGATGCCGAGCGCGTCGGTGCCGGCGGTGACGTTCTTCAGGCCCTCGGACACGATGACGTCGGCGAGCAGGGTGGCGGTGGTGGTGCCGTCGCCCGCGACGTCGTTGGTCTTCACGGCAACCTCGCGCACGAGCTGGGCGCCCATGTTCTCGATGGGATCCTCGAGCTCGACCTCCTTGGCCACCGTCACGCCGTCGTTGGTGATGACCGGCGCGCCGTAGGACTTCTCAAGCGCCACGTAGCGGCCCTTGGGCCCGAGGGTGACCTTGACGGCGGCGGCGAGCTTGCTGACGCCGGTGGCGAGACCGCTGCGCGCGTCCGCCTCGAACTTGATTTCCTTAGCCATGTATGCGTCTTCCTTTCAGAAAGAGATTCAACAACGATAATCACAGGCTTCTCGTGGTGAGTCGCAAAGCCGTGAGAGACCGACTGCGCGAGGCAAGCGGCCTTCGCGCCGCGTCCGAGCCCAACAATGGGTTCGGACGGCGAGGCGGCCGCCACGGAAAGCCGTCAGGTTGCCTTACGCGAAGACAGCGTAGAGGTCGTCGGCGCGCATGATCAGCACGTCCTCGCCGTCAACCGTGACCTCGGTCCCGCCGTACTTGCCGTAGAGCACGCGGTCGCCCACCTTGACGGGCACCTCGATCCTGTTGCCGTCCTTGTCGAGCTTGCCCTCGCCCACGGCCAGAACGGTGCCGGTCTGGGGCTTCTCCTTGGACTCGGTGGCCAGGTACAGCCCCGATGCCGTGGTGGTCTCGGCCTCGTCGGCACGGATGATGACGCGGTCGCCCAAAGGCTTCAGATTCATAGCGCTGCCTTCCTTTCATTCGAGTTAAAGCGTTGCCGCCTGTTACCTTTTGAACACTCGCGTTGTGCGAGTGCTAGCACTCAATGGGTGCGAGTGCTAAAGACGTGAGCTATGATACCAGCCCTCTTCGAGGATGCAAGCGCTTTGGGGAAATCCCGGCGAAGGGCGCGCGTATTTTCACGCGTTCGCCATATTGGGAGGCAGCGCGGGACGAGTGGCGTAGCCGCGCACATCGCGCGGCGCTGAGGCCAGCGTCGGGACCAGAGCCAGAGCATCGTGCAGATTTGGTAGGGCGTTTTGGCAGAAATCTTCAGATATTTGTCTCTCCAAGGCCGAAACATCACCAATCGAGAGGCTCACGCCTCGCAGCGCTCAACATATCCGCAGGTCAGGAATTCTCATCCACGAGCTGACCCCCAAAACCTAGCGATGAGACGACCAATATCTGAAGATTTCTGCCAAAACAGCCCTGAAAATCTGCACGCCCCTCAACGCGAAGGGCCCAGAACCTCTTCGGCGCCGTTCCCTCCTATGCCATCCCGAGCGCGGCTGCCCCCTTACGTCGTCCTGAGCAGGTCGCCCTCCCCTATGTCATCCCAAGTGAGTCGACGCCCGCCGTGTCATCCCGAGCAAGCCGCCCCCCGTAGCGCCCCGAGCGAGAATGCTCTTCATGTCATTCCGAGAGAGTCGCCGCCCTTACGTCGTCCCAAGTGAAGCTGCCCCCCCCCCGCGCGTCATACTGAGCGAGCGAAGCGGGTCGAAGGATCTGGTCCCGGGCACAGCGCGCCCGCGTGCGCATTCCGCTCGCAGCCAGATCCTTCGACTCCGCGCCCTGCGGGCGCTCCGCTCAAACGCTCCTATAACGTCAAGGGGCAGTTCGCGCGGGCCCGCCGTCGGCGCCGGAGGCGCCCGCGAGACGCGCGAGGTCGCGCCTGAGGGCATGGAACACCTGGCGCGCGATGTAGCGCTTGAGCATGCGGGTCGCCTCCCTCTTGGTCTTGCCCGAGGCCATCCGCGCGGCGACGAAGTCCCTCGACTCCCCCGGGGAGCGCATGCGGCCGATCGCTATGAGGTAGAGCGCGGAGTTGGCCCGCCTGTCCCCCGCGAGGCTCAGGCGGTGCCTGTCGGTCCTGCCGCTCGATACGGGCACCGGGCTCGCCCCGCACAGCGCCGAGAAGGACGCCTCGCTCGCGAGCCTGCCGGGGCTCGCGCCCGCGCACAGGACGAGCGCCGCGGCGCACTGGGGCCCCACCTGGGGCAGCGCGCGCGTGGCGGGGGCGAGCTCGAGGGTCATCGCGTCGATCAGAGCGCCGAGCTCCGCGGCCTCCCCGTCGAGCGCCCGGACGCGCCGGGCGACCGAGCGCAGGGCGGCCTCGGCGGCACGCTCGGCGTCCAGGGGCCCCTCGCCGGGGGCGCGCAGGGACGCGCAGGCGCCCACCAGCTCCCTGGCGGGCAGCGCGCGCAGCCTCGCGCGCATGCGGTCGGGCGCCGCCGCGACGAGCGCGTGGAGGGAGTTCCTCGCGGCGGTCCGCGCCTTCACGGCCCCCTCGCAGGCGACCCTCAGGGCGCGCAGGCCCTCCACGTCCCCCCGGCGGTCCTTCGCGGGGCCGTGCGCCCGCCCGGAGAGGACCGACGCGGCGGCGTGGTAGGCGTCCATCTGGTCGCTCTTCCCCCGGCGGCGCCGCTCGGCCCTGTCGGGCCAGCTCACCTCGACGACGGGCGCCCCCCGGCCCTGGGCGTAGGCGCACAGGCCCGCCCCGTAGCCGCCGCTGCCCTCGACCCCCAGGGCGCGCAGCTCGCCGAGGCCCTCGAGCCACGAGACGAGCTCGGCGCAGCCCCCGCCGTCGGCCGCGAAGAACCTGCACCCGAGCTGCGCCCCCGTCGCGTCGACGGCGGCCGCGCAGTGGCGGTCCCTGTGCGTGTCCGCTCCCCCGACGACAAAGCGTCTCTCTTCTGCCATTACGGGCTCCTTCCCGAGAGGGCGCGCAGGGGGGTCGGCCGGGACGATCCTATATGAGTGCGGCTGGTGGCGAAGCTCCTACGAGGCCACCGCCCCGACCCGCCTGCGCGGGTCTGCGAGGGGCCCCGCCCGAGCCGGCGACAAGCCTGAGCTAGGGCATGCGCGACGCGCAGCCGGGATGACACCGTGTCAGCCGGGGGCGGGGCCCCGCCTTCCCTGCATGATACGCCCGGGAAGGCGACTCCATGTTATATAGGATGACATGGGAGGATGGCGCAGCCAGCGCTTAGCGCTTTATTCGTAGAACCTCACGTCCGGGCAGGGCGGCTCGAGGGCGCGCTTGAACGCGTAGGAGTCCGTGCGTCGGATCACGTAGTCGACCTGCGCGGCGTCAAACCCCTCCGCGACGAGGGCGGCGGCGTCGCGCCCGCGCTCCACGTAGGATAGAAGGATCGCGTCGAGCGTGGCGTAGTCGATCCCCATGGAGTCCTCGTCGCTCTGGTTCGGCGCGAGCTCGGCGCTCGGCAGCTTCACGAACACGTTCACGGGGATGGGCAGCACCGCGCCCTCCTCGGCAGCGCGGCGGTTGCGCCAGCGCGCCATGGCGTACACGTCGGTCTTGTACACGCCGCCCATCGGGGCGAACGCGCCCGCGGTGTCGCCGTAGAGCGTGGAGTAGCCCATGCACGCCTCGGACTTGTTGCCCGTGTTCAGCATCATCCAGCCGCGGGCGTTCGATATGGCCATGAGGCACACCATGCGGCAGCGCGCCTGCGTGTTCTCGGCCGCGAGGCCCGCGAGCTCGCCGCCGCACGCGCGCGCGAGCACGTGCTCGAACGCCTCGAACGGCTCGCAGATCGACACGATGCGCACGTCGATGCCGAGGTTGGCGGCAAGCGCCTCGGCGTCGTCGACCGAGTGGTCCGACGAGTAGGGCCCGGGGAGCAGGACCCCGTGCACGTGGTCCGCCCCGAAGGCGTCAACCGCCATCACGGCCACCACGCTCGAGTCGATGCCGCCCGACAACCCGATGACGACGTCCTCGAATCCCGCGCCGCGCACGTAGGCGCGCAGGGCGTCGACGCACGCTTGGTACATCTGCTGGGGCTGCATGGGGCCCTCCCCTCTCCGTTTCCCTCTTCGCTTGCGAGTGAGTGAGTTAGCGAGAACAGTATGAAGCCCCCGTGTTTCCGCCATGTTGCGAAACCACGAGGGCCGGAAAAGTCATCGGCGTCGCAAGGGGCGCAGCGTCGACGCAGCTCGCAACTGCGCTTAGCAGCAGCGTATCCTCGATGCGAGCCAGCTGGCCCACGCGTCCACGCCGTCGCCCTTCGTGGCGGCTATGGGGAAGATGGGCGCGCCCGGGTTCAGCTGGCGCACGGAGGCGTCGAACGCCTCGCGGTCGAAGTCGAACACGGGCATGGTGTCCACCTTGTTGAGCACCACGGCCTCGGCGATCTGGAACACGCCGGGATACTTGAGCGGCTTGTCATCGCCCTCGGGCACCGAGAGGATCATCACCTTGGCGTTCTCGCCGAGGTCGAAGTCGGTGGGGCACACGAGGTTGCCCACGTTCTCGATGATGATGAGGTCGAGCCGCTCGAGGTCGAGCACGTCGACTGCGCGCTTGACCATGGCGCTCTCAAGATGGCACGCCCCGCCCGTGTTGATCTGCACGGCGGCGATGCCCTGCGCCTTGATCTTCTCCGCGTCCACGCTCGAGGCGATGTCGCCCTCGATCACGGCGATGTTGAACTCGTCGCGCAGCGCGTCGATGGTGGCGAGGATGGTGGACGTCTTGCCCGAGCCGGGGCTGGCCAGAAGGTCGAGCACGAACACGTGGTTGGCGGCGAAGCGGGCGCGCAGCTCGGCGGCCAGCGTGTCGTTCTTGTCAAGAATGGGCTGCTTGATGTCGATTTGCATCGGTTACTCCTCATCCGGCAGGTCGACTTCGATCGAGTCGATCTGCATCTCTCGGCCGGCTATGAGCTCGGTGGCGAAGCTGTCGCACTCCGGGCAGAACATGTGGAAGCGGTCGTGCTCGAACTCCGCCCCGCACTCGAGGCAGCGGCTTTTCGGCCTCACCATGTTCACCTCGAGCGCGGCGCCCTGCGTGAACGGGTCGTCCTCGGTGAGCGCCTCCCATGCGAACACGAGCGCGTCCTCGATGGCCTCGGTCATCTCACCGATGGAGAGCCTCACGCCGAGGAGCTTGGTGGCTCCCGCGTCGCGCGCGGCCGTGGTGGACGCCTCCAGGACGCCCGTCATGATTCCCAGCTCGTGCATGCTACTCGTCCTCTTCCGCCGCAAGCTCTTCGTTCTGCCGCTTGATGCGCCGCGCGAGCACGACGCGCGCCATCGCCAGGCTGACCTCGTAGAGGCCGACCATCGCGGCGAACATGAGCATCATGGTGACCGGCGAGGCGTCGGGCGTGACCATGGCGCAGAGGACCATGAGCACCACGTAGATGGTGCGCCAGCTCTGCCTGAGCTTCTTGTACGGGACCACGTCGAAGATGACCAGGTAGAAGATCACGAGCGGCAGCTCGAAGGCGAAGCCGAAGGCGATCTCGAACTTGATGATGATGTCAATGTAGGTTGACATGCGCGGCGACACGTACCCCAGGCCAGCGGCCTGGTCGGTGAGCCACTGGAACGCCGCGTTCAGGATGATGGCGTAGCAGAACACCACGCCCAGGATGAACAGCAGCACGGCCACGACGAACGTGGGGATGAACCACTTGCGCTCCTTGGGCTTGAGCGCCGGGAGGAAGAACGCCAGGAGCTGCCACAGGATGACCGGCGAGGTGGCGATGAGGCCCGCGAACAGCGATATCTCGAAGCGCACGGAGAACGCCTCGAACGGGTCGATGGCCTGCAGCGACGCCATGCCGCTCGCCGGGTCCATGGGGAGGAACTCCGCGATGGGCAGAAGCAGGAACTGGCCCATGATGGGCGTCGCCATGTAGAACACCACCACCGCGATGGCGAGGCACGCCACGATGCGCACGAGGCGCATGCGCAGCTCGCCGAGGTGATCGAAAAGGGGCATGCGTGCCGGACCGATGGGCATGGCTCATGCCTCCTTTCCGTCGGCGGAGGCGCCCGCGGGAGCCTCCGGGGAAGCGGCGCCTGCGGAGGCCGCGGCGCCCGAGGCGCTCGAGGCGCCCGAGGCGCCCGCGTCTGCGGGAGCGCCCGCGTCCGCGCTCGCGGGAGCCGCGTCGGCCGCCTCGATGACCGCCTTGCCCGCGACCTCGGCCACGGGCTC
>NZ_JAAVTO010000020.1 GCF_013185065.1 Adlercreutzia sp. ZJ473
CACCTTACACGAACAGGATCCTTTCCACCGACATAGCTCGAAGCATCCACCTCGATTTTTCCGCCACTGCGCACTGCGACCTTTTCTGCGTATCGCCGCGCCCGCTTCGCCAGCGCCTGCTCGGGCGTCAGCGTCTCGCGTTTCGGCTTTGGAGCGCCCGTCGGACGATTTGCCCTCCGCTCGGGATGGCATGTCGGACACACACACTTACCAGCCCTGATGCGGGGGTACGTCTCCTCCCACTCATGGTTACACGCTTTACAACGTACCTTGACTGGACTCGTCGAGTTGGCGTATTGAACGATCTCTATGCTTTCGCTGCTCAACACCGCAGATAAAGACTCTACTGCTTTATCTCGACGCTTGTTCGGCTTCTCCCCAGGGTACGTCCGAACCTTTTTGAGCGTGAACGTGGCACTGGGCACATCACCGCCAGCGTCCCACTCCATGCCCAACAGATACGTTGTACGCCCCTTTGCTCCGTAGTAGAGCTGCTCGGCATAGCGTTCAGGGTCGCACGTTGACGTCTTTATCTCAAGAACAACGTCATCCGTCGAGAGGTCACAAAGTGCGAGAATGCCGAGTTCGTCATCGACGACGAGTTCCTGCGATATCACCGGGGAGCCATGAAATACCTCATCGCTTAAGAATCTCGCAAGCGGTATGAGCTGAGGACGCGCTTGCTCAACCATCATGTTAAACCTCTTCTCGTGCTCCTTGTCCTCCTGACGAGCCGCTGTCACCGTTCCATCGCCGTTAAAAGACATAGGCATGAAGCTCAACGAGCTGTGCATATAGCCCAGCAACTCGTTCTTCGCCGAGTTTTCGGCGAGGAACTCCGAGTTGTCAGCTTTGGTCACACCCAGCATCGAATCTATCAGGTTCTCGACGATCATACCCGAGAAGTTCGTAGGAAAGCGCCTGATGTCTTCCCCGGAAATCTCAAGGCTATACACCTCCTCGGCATCATATCTGATGTAGGGACGCTTGATGATGCGAGACAGGTTGTTGAACGTAGTAAGATAGCTCACAGGCACGATGTAGCCAGGGTTGAGCACCGCTAAGCGCCACATCCCATGATTCTGCCCGTTTGGTACGATGCGGGCGAGCAAGAACCGCCCGTCGAGCTTCTTGAACAGCTCCCACTCAAGTTTGCAATCCGACAGACCGCTGTGAACCGCCGCAACACCCGCGATGCCGAAGAAATCGCAGAGGTTGTCTTTCGTAAGGCTGCCGTCAGAGAAGCCCGTCGAGCAAATGAGATGCTTGAAATTGAAGAAGCGCATATGCTCGAACCCAACGAGACCGTGCCTCGCAAAATAGTCTCGAATAAAACGCGGATCGAGGCTTCCGTAGTGAAGAATCGTCCTCTTGCCGAGCTCGAAGTCATCAAACAGCTCGTTTACCTCAGCCTGCGTCAGGTGCTTCTTCCACCTGAGATCGCATTTCCTAATGCCGTTGATATCGGTTGTATAGACCTCCTCGTCGAGGTCGAGCGGCAAAAGCCTGTCGTACTCATTGCCATCGTCGGGTTTGTAGATCGAGATTGAGAGAAGGTCACATTCTTTGCTCTTGAGACCGTTCGTCTCGACATCGAGCACGACATAATTCCTCGAAGACGTATCGATAGTCGGTAAACCCATATCGCCTCTCCTTACGCCAGATTCGACGGAAGCACGGAGTGGAGCTTACCGTTCTCAGCTCGATATACACCAGGTGTCTGGATGCGACCGCGTGTAAGCGTCATACCGATCACATAAGACTTAGACGATGGGCTTTCGCCGATGAACGTCATGGGATAAGCGTGCTCAAGGTTATAAACGAACGACACAATCTCTGGGATATCCTCGACCGAACAGTTAATCTCCGCGGTCGACTCGTCGAGCGCGTTGTAGATGGAGAGCGTCCAATCATCGTGCGAATAGCGCTCGATGAATTCCTTAACGCGTGTGTACCCGGCATCAGTTCCTGCGAGATTATCGCCACGCCAGATTTTGCCTCCTAGGAGAGATGTTTCGGTATAGCCTGCAATCATGTCGATCTCCGTTCCATATCGTCCTTGAAGTATTCGCCTTTTGCGCTCGCGACCAATCATGTCATGCAACAGAGCGGACTTGGTAACACCATCCTGATCAGCCCAGCCAGAGAGCTCAATGTCCTCGGCAGTGCTCATCGTAAAAAGCACCTTTTTACGCGAAGACTCCCTGCGTCCGTCTCGAACTATATCCGCGCGCCTGTCCGTCGATTTCGTCACAAAATCACTCCTATCTTTTTATGTATATCCTTAGTATATCCATTTTATATCCATTCGCATGACAAACATTAATTCCGAGCCCATATCCTTTATGACAAGGCGACTGAGTATGTTGATAGGCGTTAAGCATGGAAAGCTTGGGCTGACTATGATATTCAGTAGGCAGGGAGGCTTTAAAGACCATACATCGGTGATTCGTTGGCTTTCGAGAGGATGATCGTAGGATAGACGATGACAGAGCCGGGGGTGTCCGCCATTGTGCGCGTACAAAGCCTCCGGCCGTCTCGTTTTCGGGTTATAGGACAAAAAGTTTTCAGAGAGCCACGACCCGTCATCAAACCGCACGTCATCGAGTTCTAGCAGGGTAACGGTGCGCTCAAGCGTGAACAACAAGAAGAGCATGATGTGGAATTTGGAGTTCAACTCCAAATTCTTTCGGCTATTCCGCGAGCCGGGCGTGCCGATCTGGGATGAGATAAGGCCGTTACCGACAACGGCGTTTTTCCATCCACCTCCCAAGCGATCCCTGAGGCGAACCACCGACAACGGCAGATTCCCATCCACCCCTCAGGTGATCCTGGATGAAACAAGGCCGTTATCGGCGGTTTCACGGGGAAAGTGGATGCGAAAGCGCCGTTGTCGGTGGTTTTAGGGGCTCGAACCGCCGACAACGGGCGCTTTCCATCCAGCTTCCCAAAATGGTGGATGGAAAAGGGGCGTTGTCGGTGCCTCGAGTGAGTGGCGGCCAAAAGCGCCACCGAGCCGTGAGGTTCCGCCTGCGCGCCTTGGCGCTGCCGAGCCGCCAGACCCGCCTGCGCGCCCTGGGCGCCGCCGGCCTGCGCAGATGACGTTTTTTGTTTCTGGTTTATTAAAAGATCGCCACGCGGAAAGGCGCGATCATATAATGGCGGCGTCCGCGCAACGTGAGGATGCCGCGCTTGCAGCCCGCAAGCGCACGGCACGCGCTCGCGGGAGGTCAATCATCCACTAGGAGGTCCGAATTGAGTTACGTTGAGAACGTCATCGAGCAGGTCAAGGCGAAGAACGCCGAGCAGCCTGAGTTCATTCAGGCCGTCACCGAGGTCCTGCAGTCCTTGGAGCCGGTCATCGAGGCCCATCCCGAGTACGAGGCCGCCGGCCTCCTCGAGCGCATCGTCGAGCCCGAGCGCGTCATCATGTTCCGCGTCCCCTGGGTTGACGACGAGGGCAAGGTCCAGGTCAACCGCGGCTTCCGCGTGCAGTTCAACA
This sequence comes from Adlercreutzia sp. ZJ473, assembly GCF_013185065.1. Taxonomy (GTDB): domain Bacteria; phylum Actinomycetota; class Coriobacteriia; order Coriobacteriales; family Eggerthellaceae; genus CAAEEV01. Next base: position 3,503 of record NZ_JAAVTO010000020.1, read on the forward strand.
GCGCCATCGGCCCCTACAAGGGCGGCCTGCGCCTGCACCCGTCGGTGAACCTCGGCATCATCAAGTTCCTCGGCTTCGAGCAGATCTTCAAGAACAGCCTGACCACGCTGCCCATGGGCGGCGGCAAGGGCGGCAGCGACTTCGACCCGAAGGGCAAGTCCGACGCCGAGGTCATGCGCTTCTGCCAGTCCTTCATGACCGAGCTCATGCGGCACATCGGCGCTGACACCGACGTGCCGGCCGGCGACATCGGCACCGGCGCGCGCGAGATCGGCTTCATGTTCGGTCAGTACAAGCGCCTGAAGAACTGCTTCGAGGGCGTCCTCACCGGCAAGGGCCTCCCCTTCGGCGGCTCGCTCGCCCGCACCGAGGCCACCGGCTACGGCCTCATCTACATCGTCGAGGAGTACCTCAAGTGCCATGACGACTCCTTCGAGGGCAAGACCGTGACGGTGCACGGCTCGGGCAACGTGGCCATCTACGCCACGCAGAAGGCCCAGCAGCTCGGCGCGAAGGTGGTCACGCTGTCCGACTCCACCGGCTGGATCTACGACGCCAACGGCATCGACGTGGCGCTCGTGCAGCAGATCAAGGAAGTCGAGCGCGGCCGCATCTCCGAGTACGCCGCCCGCCGCGAGGGCGTCGTCTACCACGAGGGCCGCTACGACTGGAGCGTGGCCTGCGACATCGCGCTGCCCTGCGCGAGCCAGAACACGCTGCTGCTCGAGGACGCCGAGCGCCTCGTGGCCAACGGCTGCAAGATCGTGGCCGAGGGCGCGAACATGCCCACCACGCTCGACGCCACCGAGTACCTGCAGGAAGCCGGCGTGGTGTTCCTGCCCGGCAAGGCCGCGAACGCCGGCGGCGTGGCCACCTCCGGCCTCGAGATGTCGCAGAACTCCGAGCGCCTCTCCTGGACGTTCGAGGAGGTCGACGCGAAGCTCAAGGGCATCATGGTCTCCATCTACCATGCCGCTGACGACGCCGCGAAGCGCTACGGGCATGAGGGCAACTACGTGATGGGCGCCAACATCGCCGGCTTCGAGAAGGTCGCCGCCGCCATGATGGCCCAGGGCATCGTGTAAATCCCCGCTTCCGCATCGCATGCCGCTGCGCAGGTGCCCCCGCTCGCGCAGGCATGAGCCCCCGCCTCGGTCACGAGACGGGGGCTTTCTCATGCATTCTGCTCCCAGCGCAGCGCGCCTGCGCGTGGGCGGGAGCGCTCGAACCCGCGCGAGCGCGCGCTCGGCGCAGGTGACTGGCGCGCCCTCTTACAGCGAGGTTATCACGCGCGCCGAGGGGACGTTGTTGGAGCTGAGCAGCACGACGCCGACCTGCCCCTTCTCCGGCGAGCGGGTGACGAGCGTGCCGTCGTGCGTCTCGCCGTCAACCGAGATCCCCTCGGAGTCGGTCGTCACGATGACCACGTCGGTCCCCTCGTAGGTGGCGAGGTAGGAGGCGCGCGGCGTCAGGCACACCATCACGTCGACGTCGCGGCTGTCGAAGTACGAGAGGTAGCGCTTGAGGCGCACCCTGTTCGTGTACGCGCTGATGGAGTAGACGCCCACGCGCTTGCCGTTCACGTAGAACACCTGCAGGTCAGCGTAGGAGTCGGCGTCGGCGACGTTCAGCGTGAGCGCATGCGCGCCCTTGTCCTCGTACAGGCGGCACACGTCCGACGCGTACACGGCCTCCTCGCCCTCCTCGACGGGGCGCGGGACGATCGACAGGATCCCCAGGCCGATGCTGTCCGCAGCCGAGGGAGGCTCGTTCGCGGAGCCCTCGGCGCTGCGGTCGGGGAACACGATCGAGAACCCGGGCGGGTCGGGAACGGGAATGGAGGAGCCTTCGGGATCGGCGGAGGTCGCGTCCGCGTCGGCCGCAGCTGAGCCGGAGTCGGCGGATTCGGAATTGTCGGCAGCCGCGCCGTCAGGCGCCTCGCCCGCAGCGGGGTCAGGGGCGGGCGCGGAATCAGCCGGGGCGCCATCGCCCGCCACGGGATCAGCGGCGGCTTCGGGTGCAGGCGCTTCGCCCGCGTCGGCAGGCGCGGCGGGCTCGGGCTCCGAAGCGGCTGCCTCATCAGGCTCGGGCTCGGGCTCGACCACGCCCGCGTACACGATCGCCGTGTAGCCGTCCATGCGCCCCATCGTGTCGTCGACGAACGACGCGGCGATGCTCCACGAGCGGCCCGTCGTGAAGTAGCTCGTCAGCACCGCCCCCGCGAACGCGACGAGCAGCACGAACAGGACGAGCGCTATTTTCTCCCGTGTTCGTTTTTGCATAATGGGCCATTATAGAGCATCAGGCCCGCCAAACAGCGAACACGCCCCTGACCTGCGATTGCGAAATCGAGAAGGAGGATCGCGGAGGTGACGGGGCCAAGGGCGGCAGGCGCCCCCGGCCTCAGAGGAACCCGCGCACCTGGCGCTTGCAGTCCAGGAACTCGGGCGTGAGGGCGAAGTCGGGGGTGCGCGCCGCGGGTCCCCTGACGGCCACGTCGGCGGCGATGCGGCCGTCGGCGAGCACGAGCACGCGGTCGGAGAGCAGCACCGCCTCGTCGACGTCGTGCGTGACGAACAGCACCGAGAGCCCCAGCCGCTGCTGCGTCTCCAGGAACCACGCGTGCAGCTCCGACTTGGTGATGGCGTCGAGCGCCGAGAAGGGCTCGTCGAGGAGCATCACGTCGCGCGAGAAGAGGTACGTGCGGGCGAGCGCCGCCCGCTGGCGCATGCCGCCGGACAGCTGGGACGGCCACAGGCCGCCGGTGCCCGCGAGGCCGAAGCTGGGCAGGAGGGCCTCCGCCTCGGCCCGCGCCGCCGCCTTCGCGGCGCCGCGCAGCCGCAGCGGCAGGCCCACGTTGTCCGCCACCCGCATGCTCTCCAGCAGCAGGTCCTTCTGCATCATGTAGCTCACGTGCCCCATGGAGCCGTCGATCGGCCGCCCGCCCAGCAGCACGCGCCCGGCGTCAGGCGCCAGCAGGCCGGATATCACGTTGAAGAGCGTGGTCTTCCCGCCGCCGCTCGCGCCCAAGAGGCTCACGAGCTCGCCGCGGCGCAGCGCGAGCGACACGCCGCGCAGCACGGGGCGCCCCTCGAAGGAGACGGCCACGTCCTGCACGTGCAGAAGGGGATGCTTCGACGTGCTCTCAGGCATTACAGGTACTCGTTGGTGAAGCCGGACGTCGGGTCGAGCGCGGCGTCGATCAGCTGGTTGTCCAGCAGCCACTGGTAGAAGGCGCTCCAGCGGCCGGAGTCGATGACGCCCCACGCCGCCGCGTCCGCGCGGTACTGGTCGGCCAGGTAGCGCTGGGACGCGCGGATGAGGTCCTCGGAGCCCGCCAGCTCCGGCACCTGCTCCATCAGGATGTCCGCCGCCGCATCCGGGTCGTCGATGGCGAACTCGTACCCCTTCTTCAAGGCCGCCAGGAACTTCTTGGCCACGTCCGGATGCTGCTCAAGGAACTCGTCGTTGCCGATGACCACCGGCGTGTAGTAGTCGAACACCGGGTCGATGTCGGCGAAGTTGAAGTAGTCGGTGTCCAGGCCGGCCACGTCGCAGGCCACGCCGCCCCATCCGCGGAACACCCAGATGGCGTCCACCTGCTTCGACTGGAGCGCGGAGACCTCGTCGGTCACCGACTCCGGGTACAGCTCCACCTTGGAGAAGTCCCCGCCGTCATCCTTCATCACCTGGGCGATCGTCGCCTGCTCCACCGGCATCTCCCACGTGGCGTACTTGTGCCCCTCGAGGCCGCGCGGGCGGTCCATCCCCTCGCCCGCCCGGGAGAGGATGCCGGACGTGTTGTGCTGGACGATCGCCGCCACCGCCGTGACGGGCATGGCGTCGTCACCGACGAGCGCCGGCGCCAGGGTGTCCTGGAAGCTCACCCCGAACTGGGCCTTCCCCGAGGCCACCAGCGGCTCGGCCGCGCCGTCGGGCGGCTGCACCACCTCGACGTCAAGCCCCTGCTCGGCGAAGTAGCCCTTCGCGGCGGCCACGTAGAGGCCCGTGTGGTTGGTGTTGGGCGTCCAGTCCAGCGCGAACGTGATCTTCTCCGCCTGCGGGGAGGTCCCGCCTGCTCCCTCGCCGGACGCGGCCGACGAGCTCTGGGGCGCCTGGCCGCAGCCGGCGAGCGCCAGGGCCAGCACGGTCCCGCACGCCGCGGCGGCGATGAGGGCCGCCCTCTTCAAGTGCTTCGGTCGTTTCATCGTTTCTCCTTTTCAGAATGTACGTGACGCCACGGCATCGCGCGCCGCTCGACGAGGCCCACCAGCAGCATGAGCACGAGCGAGATCGCCGACACCACGAATATCACGGCAAACATCTTGTCGAAGGCGAACGCCTTCTGAACACGGGTCATGTAGACGCCCAGCCCGCTGAACCCGCCCAGCCACTCGCTGATGACCGCCCCCACCACCGCGTACGCGGCGGCGATGCGCAGGCCCGAGAAGAACTCCGGCAGCGCGCCGGGGATCTTGACGAAGCGGAAGACCTGCCAGCGGCCGGCTCCCATGGAGCGCATCAGACTCACCTCGTCCGGGTCAACCGACTGGAACCCCTGCAGCAGGCCGACCGCCACGGGGAAGAACGTCGCAAGGGCCACGAGCACCACCTTCGGCGCGATGCCGTAGCCCAGCCACAGCACGAGAAGCGGCGCGATGGCGACCACGGGGACCGTCTGGCTGAGGACCAGCAGCGGGTAGACGGCGCGGCGCAGCGTGCCGAACGCGTCCATGAGCACCGCGAACGCGAAGCCCGCCGCCACTCCCGCCGCCAGGCCGAGAGCCGCCTCCTGGAGCGTCACCAGCGTGTGGTGCGCGAGCAGCGCGCCGTCCTGGGGGAACACCGCCAGCACGTCTCCCGGCGAGGGGAGCATGTAGCTCGGCACCGCCCCGCTCGTGGCCAGCGCCTGCCACAGCGCCAGCAGCGCCAGCAGCGCGATCGTCGCCGGAAGGTACTTCCTCGCGAGCTGCTTCAAGCTCATGCGAGGTGGTGCTTCGTGACCTTGCGGTCGATCGAGAGCACTTCGCCCTCCGGCTTCCACTCCACCTTGATGTAGGCGGACACCTTGGGGGCGCCGGCGGCGATGGCGACGTGCTGGCACTCCTTCAGGACGTCCATCAGCTGGTCGTAGTCATCCCCCTCGATGGTGGTCTCGAACGGCCCCACGTAGCAGGACAGGCCGGTGGACTTGATGTAGTCGATCACCTCGTCGACGATGCGCACCACCTCGTCATCGTCGAGCGTGGCGGGCAGCACTTGGATGGCGACGCTTGCTTGCATGAGAACTCCTCACGGTCGGAATACAAAGGCCCCGCCTGCGAAATGCAAGCGGGGCCTCATGCGCTCAACCGGTGTCACGCTAAGTCCCTACGCTGGCATTACCCAGATCAGGTTCGCGGGTCGCAGGAGCACCTGCCTCTCAGCCCTTCGATTCGGGCTCCCCGTAGCAAGGGCCATTGTGGACGATGCGCCCCGGCCTGTCAAGAAGCCTTCGGCATGCGGGCGGAAGCTACCTCTCCTTTTCCAGCATCCGCTTGACGAAGGCGCCGGTGTAGCTGCCCTCCACCTCGGCCACCTCCTCGGGCGTCCCCGCAGCCACGATGCGGCCGCCGCGCACGCCGCCCTCGGGCCCGAGGTCGATGAGATGGTCGGCGCACTTGATCACGTCGAGGTTGTGCTCGATCACGAGCACGGTGTTCCCCGCGTCAACCAGGCGCTGCAGCACGATGAGCAGCTGCCGCACGTCCTCGAAGTGCAGCCCGGTGGTGGGCTCGTCGAGGATGTAGAACGTCTTGCCGCTCTGGCGCTTCTGCAGCTCGCTCGCGAGCTTGACGCGCTGCGCCTCGCCGCCCGAGAGCGTGGTGGCGGGCTGCCCCAGGCGGATGTAGCCCAACCCCACGTCGAAAAGCGTCTGCAGCTTGCGGCGGATGCCCGGTATGTTCTCGAAGAAGGCGAGCGCCTCCTCAACCGTCATGTCGAGCACCTGGGCGATGTTCTTGCCGCGGTAGGTGACCTGGAGCGTCTCGCGGTTGTAGCGGTTGCCGCCGCACACCTCGCACGGCACGTACACGTCGGGCAGGAAGTGCATCTCGATCTTGATCTGCCCGTCGCCCTTGCACGCCTCGCAGCGCCCGCCGCTCACGTTGAACGAGAAGCGGCCCGGCGCGTAGCCGCGCGCCTTCGCCTCCGCCGTGGAGGCGAACAGCGCGCGGATGTCGTCCCACAGCCCGATGTAGGTGGCGGGGTTCGAGCGCGGGGTGCGCCCGATGGGGCTCTGGTCGATGTTGATGACCTTGTCGAGCTTCTCCGTGCCCGTGATCTTGCGGTACGCGCCCGTGCGGCGGTGCGCGTGGTTCAGCCGGTTGGCGAGCGCCGGCGCCAGCGTGTCGGTCACCAGCGAGCTCTTGCCCGAGCCCGACACGCCCGTGACCACCGTCAGCGTGCCGAGCGGCACCTCGACGGTGACGTTTCGCAGGTTGTTCTCGGCGGCGCCCGTCATCTTGAGCGACCCGCGCCTGGGATGGCGGCGCGCGGACGGCACCTCGATGCGGCGGCGCCCCGCGAGGTAGTCGGCCGTGAGCGAGCCCTGCGCGCGCATGATCTCCTCGGGCGTGCCCGCGGCGACCACCGCCCCGCCGTGCTCGCCCGCGCCCGGCCCCATGTCCACCACGAAGTCGGCGGCGCGGATGGTGTCCTCGTCATGCTCCACCACGATCACGGTGTTGCCCAGGTCGCGCAGACGCTCGAGCGTCGCGATCAGACGCTCGTTGTCGCGCTGGTGCAGGCCGATCGAGGGCTCGTCGAGGATGTAGAGCACGCCCATGAGGCCCGCGCCGATCTGCGTGGCCAGCCGGATGCGCTGCGCCTCGCCGCCGGAGAGCGTGGCCGTGGCGCGCTCGAGCGTGAGGTAGTCGAGCCCGACGTCGACCAGGAAGCGCAGGCGCGCCTTGATCTCCTTCACGATGGGCCCCGCGATGACGTCGTCCTGGCCCGCGAAGCTCAGACCCTCGAAGAACTCGAGCGAGTCCTTCGCCGACAGCTCGGTGACGTCGTGGATGGACTTCCCGCCGACCGTCACCGCCAGGATCTCGGGGCGCAGGCGCCGCCCCTTGCACGTCTTGCAGGGGATGGTGGCGAAGTACGCGGAGAGCTTCTCGCGCTGGGAGTCGCTCTGGGCCTCGGAGTAGCGGCGCTTGACCGCCTCCAGGACGCCCTCCCACTCGATGAACCAGTAGGTGTCGCGGCCGTCCACCGTGACGTAGTCGACGCGCACCTTCTCCGCGCCCAGGCCGTGCAGGAGCGCCCTCTGGCTCTGGGGCCTCATGTCCTCCCACGGCGTGGAGGGGTCCTCGCCCAGGTGGATCGCCACGGCGCGCAGCACCTGCGGGTAGTAGTTGCCGCTCTTGAACGGCGCCACCGCGCCCTCCGCGAGGGACAGCGACGGGTCGGGGATGACGAGCGACGGGTCCACCTCGTCGCGGCTGCCCAGGCCCAGGCAGTCGGGGCAGGCGCCGTACGGCGCGTTGAACGAGAAGTCGCGCGGCTGGAGCTCGTCGAGGGAGTGGCCGTGCTCGGGGCACGCGAGCGCCAGCGAGAACAGGTGCTCGCCCGCGCCCAGGCCGCCCGTGGCGCCCGACGACGCGCTCGCGGCCGGCCCCTGCGGCTTGCCGTCAGGCCCCATGACCTGCACGAGCACGCGCCCCTCGGCGAGCTTGCAGGCGAGCTCGACCGCCTCGGCGACGCGGCTCACGGCCGAGGGCTTGAGCGTCACGCGGTCCACCACCACGTCGATGAAGTGCTTGATCTTCTTGTTGAGCGTGAGCGGCTCGTCCCCGAGCCTCATGATCTCCCCGTCCACGCGCACGCGCGAGAAGCCCTCCTTCTGCAGGTCGGCGAAGAGCTTGGTGAACTCGCCCTTGCGGCCCGTGACCACGGGCGCCATCAGGATGGCGCGGCGCTCCTCGCCCATCCCGAGCTTGACGATCTCGTCAGTAACCTGGTCGGTGGTCTGCTTCTTGATCTCGCGCCCGCACTCAGGGCAGTGCGGCGTGCCCACCCGGGCGAACAGCAGGCGCAGGTAGTCGTAGATCTCCGTGGTGGTGCCCACCGTGGAGCGCGGGTTCTTCGACGTGGTCTTCTGGTCGATGGAGACCGCCGGCGACAGGCCGTCGATGGAGTCGAGGTCGGGCTTGCTCATCTGCCCGAGGAACATGCGCGCGTAGCTGGAGAGGCTCTCGACGTAGCGGCGCTGCCCCTCGGCGTACATGGTGTCGAAGGCCAGGCTCGACTTCCCCGATCCCGACAGGCCCGTGATGACCACGAGCTTGTCACGCGGTATGGTGAGGTCGACGTTCTTCAGATTGTGCTCGCGCGCACCCTTGATGACGATTTCGCTTTGTCCCATGAGCTCCGCTTTCCCGCTCGTTCGTTTTCTCGAACACGCATTGTAGCTCAAAAAGCGAAACTATGTTCGTAAAAAAGCGACGTTTTCCTCGACTTCAGCGATTTCGCACATCTCGCTTGGCGCGCCTACATGAAGAACGGGGCGAACGACAGGGCGGTCAGGGCGGCGGCGAACAGGGCGCGGGCTTTCTTGCGGCTCATGGCGACCTCCTTTGCGACGAGGCGTTTCCGATGCCGCCAGCATACGGGGAGGCAGGCGCGCCCGCGAGGCGCAGCCGGCATCCGTCAGCGCCCCACCGCCAACCCGTAACCGCCCCGGGATGTTGCGCGCACCGCGGACTGCGCCCTGGTAGCCCTTGCGCTCGCACCACCCCGCAGCTTGCCCGCGCCGCGACGCCCCATCGCGCCCCAGCCCTTTCCGGCGCTCGACGCCCCTACCCGCGGGGATGGGCCTGGGCGTGGACGGCTTTGAGGCGCTCGGGTGAGACGTGCGTGTAGACCTGCGTGGTGGACAGGCTCGCGTGCCCGAGCATCTCCTGGACGCTGCGCAGGTCGGCGCCGCCGGAGAGCAGGTCGGTGGCGAAGGTGTGCCGCATGGCGTGGGGCGACAGGCTCTCGTCGAGCCCCGCCGCGCGCACCGTCGCCTTGAACATCTTGCGGATGGCGTCGGGCGACATCTGGTTCCCGCGCGCGGAGACGAAGAAGAACTCCGAGGCCCTCCCCCTCAGCAGCTGGGGGCGGCCCTCTGCGGCGTAGGCGCGCATGGCCTGCACGGCGAGCTCGTGGATGGGGATGATGCGCTCCTTCGCGCCCTTGCCGAGCACCTTCACCTGGCCGCGCGCGAGGTCGACGTCGGCCGCCTTGAGGCCCGACGCCTCCGACACGCGCGCGCCGCATGCGTAGAGGAGCTCGAGCAGGGCCAGGTCGCGCAGGTCCTCGCAGGTCTGCTCGCGCGGGGTGCCGTCGAGGGCGCGCGGGGCATGCACCGACAGAAGCCGCGCCATGTCAGCCGGCTTGATCACCTTCGGCAGGCTCCGAGGCGTCTTGGGGCCCTGCAGCACGCTCGCGGGGTCAACGTCCACGCGGCCCTCGCCCACCAGCCAGCGGAAGAAGCTGCGCAGCGCCGACAGGCGCCGGTTCACCGTGGTGCGGCAGTAGCGCGCCTGGTCGAGCTCGCCCAGGTAGAGACGCAGCTGCTTGTGCGTGACGCGCAGCGGGTCGAGCGAGGCGCGCTCGGCCCAGCGCAGGTAATCGGTCAGGTCGACGCGGTAGTTGCGCACGGTGTGCGCGCTCGCGTTGCGCTCGACGGCGAGCGCGCGGCAGAAGTCCTCGACGTGCGTCGCGCCGGGAAGCGCGGGGGCGCCGCCCGGTGACGCAGGCGCTTCGGCTGCGAGCGCGGATCCGACCTCGCCAGCGGCGGGCGCCCGCCTGCCAGCCGCAGCCTCCGCCGCGGGCTCGCCGGGATCGGGCGTCATGCGCCCTCCCCTTCGCCTGCCAGCCCGTTCCCAGCCGCCGCGTTCGCCGCGCGCACGCCTACGCCTGCCGCACCCTCATCCGACGCGCTCGCGCGCGCCGCATCCCCATCCGACGTGCTCGCGTTCGCCGCATGCGAGCCCGCGCTCGCGCTCGCCGCGCCTCGCGAGGCCCACGCGGGGAGGAGCCCCGCCGCCTCAAGTGCGCTGCGGTAGCGCAGGAGCGCCTCGTTCGCGCGCACGGCGTAGACGTGGTAGCGCGCCGCCTTGTTGCGGACGCGCTCGGGCAGAGGCGGCATGATGCCGAAGTTCACGTGCATGGGCTGGTAGTCGGCGGTCGCCGCGTCGGTCGCATACGCCAGAAGCGCACCGTACACCGTCTCACGCGGCAGCTCCGGCAGCGCAATTCCGCGCAGGTCGGCCGTCGCGGCAAGCGCCACGTGCAGCCCCGAGCGGATGGCCTCGCAGTACCCCTCCGTGCCCGCGAGCTGCCCCGCCACGTACACGGGCGCGGGGAGGGCGCGCGCGGCGGGCGTGGTCAGGCGCCCGTGCGCGTCGAGCAGGCGCGGCGCGTCGATGAACGTGTTGCGGTGCATGACGCCGAACCGCGCGAACTCGGCGCCCTCGAGGCCGGGGATCATGCGGAACACGCGCTTCTGCTCGGGGAAGGTGAGGTTGGTCTGGAATCCCACCAGGTTGTAGCTCGAGCCGAAGGCGTCCTCGGCGCGCAGCTGCAGGGCGGCCCACGGACGGCGCCCCGTGCGCGGGTCGGTGAGGCCGACCGGCTTCAAGGTGCCGAAGCGCGGGGCGTCATGCCCCGCGCGCGCGATCTCCTCGATGGGCTGGCAGGCTTGGAACAGGTCCTTGCTCTCGAAGTCCTTCGCGATCACGCGGTCGGCGGCGAGCAGCGCCTCAATGAAGGCGTCGTACTCCTCGCGCGTGAACGGCGCGTTGAGGTAGTCCCCCGCGCCCCCCGAGACGTCCTCGTAGCGGCTCTGGCGGAAGAGCTTGCCCAGGTCGAGCGAGTCGGCCATGACCACCGGCGCCGCCGCGTCGTAGAACGCGAGCGACTCCCTGCCCGTGAGGCGCGCGATCGACGATGCCAGCGCGTCGGAGGTGAGCGGGCCCGAGGCCAGCACCACCGCGTCGGCGCGCGCGGCCTCCGCCTCCACGTCGACGACCTCCTCGCGCGCCACCTCGATGAGCGGGTGCGCCTCGACGAGCGCCGTCACGTCGCGCGAGAACTCCGCGCGGTCCACCGCGAGCGCGCCGCCCGCCGCCACCTCATGGCGGCGAGCCGCCGAGAACACCTGCGACCCGAGCGCCTCGAGCTCGGCCTTGATGAGCCCTGCGGCGCTGTCGGGCTTCATGCTCTTGAGCGAGTTCGAGCACACGAGCTCGGCGAGGCCGCCCGTGTGGTGCACCGGCGTGGGAACGTGGGGGCGCATCTCCGCCAGGCGCACGCGCACGCCCGCGTCAGCCAGGGTGAGGGCTGCCTCGCTCCCCGCGAGGCCGCCGCCGACGATTGTCACAAGTTTCTTCATGCCGAAAAGGATACCAAACGAACGGCCGTCATACCGCCACGCTTTCCCGATAGAGCACGCACGGGTCAATGTCCTGCCCGTTCGGCCAGCAAACCGACCAGCCGTCCATGAGCAGGCCCACTTGGGAGAAATAGCCCGGGTCGGCCAGCTCGCCCATCCAGCTGCCGTATATGCACGGCTTCGCGTCATAACGGCGCCGCTCTCCCGTCTCGTAGACGAGGAGGAGCTCGAAGCCGTCCTGCGGGGTGACCTTCGTGATCTTCGGGTTCAACACGGGCTGCCTCCTAGCGCAGAGGGTCGATCTTGAGCGGAGCCCGCCCGCTTGCCGCCAGCTCCCAACTCGCCTGCAGCTCGTCGCGGTGGATCTCCATCCATGCCCATAGTAGCCGCTCTTTCCCCTGGGGTAAATGCCCCGCGAGGCGCTTTCCGCCCAAGGCGTAGCTCGCCTCGTGCTCGCCGCATCGCACATGGACGTGCGGCTCGTGGTGTTGCTGCCCGCCTCGCAGAACATCATCACGACGAGGCCGTAGAACGTGCTGAGCACGGGCATGGCGATCACCCGGCGCTCTTGAGGTAGGGGCCGTACCTGCCGTCGGGGTACTGGGCTATGAGGCCGTCGCGCTGGGCCTGGGCGAGCCACACCATGAGCCAGGTGAGGGCCTCGTCCTGCGGGCCCGCCTGGGCGGCGAGGCTCCGCAGCGCCTCCATCCCCAAGGGCTCCGCGCGCAGCGCCTCCAGGATCACCCGCGCCCGCTCGTCGCGCACAAGCGCGCCCGCGTCCCCGCGGCCCGCGCCGCCGACGCCGGGCGCGCCCGCGCGCGCGTCCTCCTGCCTGAGGCAGCCGAACAGGCTGAAGAGCTGGTCGGCGAACGTCTCGTCGTCCACCACGGGCGTAGCGCCCTGGTACAGGAGGCGGTTGGCCCCGCGGGAGTTCGCCGACGTGATGGCGCCGGGCACCACGAGCACCTCGCGGTTGGCGGCCAGCGCCTCGTCAGCCGTGGAGAACGTGCCCGATGGCAGCCCCGCCTCCACGATGAGCGTCGCCTTCGCCAAGCCTGCGATCAGGCGGTTCCGCTCGCGGAACGCGAACGGCAGCGGCTTGAAGCCCCAGTCGTGCTCCGAGGCCACCGCCCCGCCCGCGTCGACCACGCGCTGGAAGAGCCCCGCGTTCTCCGCGGGGTAGAGCTCGTCGCACCCGCCGCCGAGGAACACCACCGTCGGCGCGCCCGCTGCGAGCGCCGCCTCGTGCGCCACCGCGTCGCACCCGCGCGCGCCGCCCGAGATGATCGCGATGCCGCGCGCGGCCGCGAGCCCCGCAAAGCGCCGCGCGCAGCTCTTCCCGTACGGCGTCGCCTTGCGCGCGCCCACCACGGCCAGCCCCTCCTGGAGCGCCGCGGGGCTCCCCACCACGCGCAGGCACGCAGGCGGGTGCTCGATCGCCTCGAGCGCCGCGGGGTAGCCCGCGTCGCCGCGCCTGATCTCGTGGCGCTCGCCCGAGAGCGCCGGCTTTGCCATGGGCATGTCAGCCTCCTATCCCCTCGCGCAGGCGGAAGCCCAGCGCCTCCGCCAGATGATCCGCGCCCACGGCGTCGCGCTCGGCGATGTCGGCTATGGTGCGCGCCACGCCGAGCACGCTCACGAGCGCACGACCGCTCATCGAGCACGCCTGCGCCGTGGACACGATGAACGCCTCGGCCTCCGGCGAGAGCCGGCATGCCGCGATCACCTCCTGCGGCCCTCCTCGGCGCGCGCATGACGCCGCGCCACCAGCCTCGGCCGCGTCGCGCGCCCGTCGCCGCGCCGCGAACTCCCGGCCGCGCATGACGCCCTCGCGCAGCTGCGCCGAGCTCGTCCCCCGCCCCGCGTCGAGCACGCCGCTCGGATCGAGGCGCGCCACGTCAAGCTGCAGGTCGATGCGGTCCATGAGCGGCCCGCCGATGCGCCCCTGATACTGCCTGATCTGCGGCAGCGTGCACGTGCAGGCGCGCTCCGGGTCGCCGAAGTACCCGCAGGGGCAGGGGTTCGACGCCGCCACCAGCATGAAGCGCGCGGGGAACGACACGTTCCCGTCAGCGCGCGTGAGGCACACCACCCCTGACTCCATCGGCTGGCGCAGCGCCTGGAGGGCCGCGCCCTTGAACTCCGCAAGCTCGTCGAGGAAGAGGACGCCCTGGTGGGCGAGGGAAATCTCGCCCGGGCGCAAGGGGTTCCCGCCCCCGACGAGCCCTGCCGGGGTCGCCGAGTGATGCGGGTGCCGAAACGGCCGCTCGCCCGCCAGGATGCCGGAGACGTCCTCCCCGGCCACCGAGTGCACCACCGCCGCCTCGAGCATCTCGTCCTGTCCGAGCGGCGGCAGGATGGAGGCGATGCGCGAGGCGAGCATGGTCTTGCCCGACCCCGGAGGCCCCATCATGAGCAGCCCGTGCCGACCCGCCGCCGCGATCTGCAGCGCGCGCTTCGCCGCCTCATGGCCCGACACGTCCCTGAAATCGGGCGCGGAAGCGTCGGTCGGGCGCGGCTGAGCGACGCTCGAGCACGCCACGGGCGCAAACGGCTCCTCCGCGTGCAAGCGGCCCAGCGAGGGCAGCGCCAGCTGCACGAGGCTGTCGAGCGGCACCGCCTGCTCCCCTGAGCTCACCAGCGCAAGCCCCTGGCGCGCGGCGCAGATCCCGAAGGCGAGCGCGCCCGCCACCGACCGCACGCTCCCCTCGAGCGAGAGCTCCCCCACGAAGAGCCGGCCCGCGAGCAGCCCCGGGTCCACCTGCCCCGTCGCAGCCAGGATGCCCAGCGCTATGGGCAGGTCGAACCCCGAGCCCGTCTTGCGCACGTCCCCCGGCGCCAGGTTCACGACGATCTTCTCGTTCGGCATCGCGAACCCCGACGCCCGGATGGCGGCGCGCACGCGCTCGCGCGCCTCCTGCACGGCCACGTCGGGCATGCCCACGATGGCCATGCCGGGAAGCCCGCTCGACACCACCACCTCCACGGCCACGGGCCGCGCCTCCACGCCCCGCAGTGTCGCGCCCACGACCATGCACTGCGCGCCCACCTCTCACGCCGTCCCGAACGCGCTGATGATGTGGCGCACGAGCGCCCGGTCGGGCGAGACCGCCACGATGGACACCACGTCGAACCGCACGGGCAGATCGACGTCGGTCTCGTAGCGTGACAGGAAGGCGAGCGCGATCTTCTCGTACTTGTCGCGCTTGCCCGCGCTCACCGCCTCGGCCGGAAAGCCCTTGCTGCAGTTCGAGCGCGTCTTCACCTCCACGAACACGAGCGCGTTGCTGTCGCGCGCGATGATGTCGGCTTCGCCGAAGCTGCACGTCCAGTTGCGCGCCACGATGTCGTAGCCGCGGCGGTACAGGAAGCGCGCCGCCGCGTCCTCCCCGCGCTGGCCGAGCTCGCGGTTGCGCTGGCCGCGGCTCCTCCCCCTCTTCTTGGCGGCAGCGTCATCGCGCTCGCGCTCCTCAGGACCGAGCTCGACGTACTCCGCCTGGCTTGACCGTGCCATAGCCTGCCTCCTTGTCTCTCGCAAGGCAAGCATAGAGGCGCCGTCTGACGGGCATATGGCGCAGGTCGGGCAGGAAGGCGCGCGGACTTGGCCCGCCATGCGGCGAGCTCGTCGCAACATGCCGGCGGCAGCGCGCCGCCGCGGTGCCGCCGCGCCGCGCGCATCTGGCGCGAATCAAGCAGGGGCCGCACGCGCTTCAGGCGGAATCATCCGCCCAACCTGGCAGAAGAGTCGAAAGCAGCGGGACGAAAGGAGGGGCGGGACGGCGAGCCGCGCCCCGAGCCGCGCCCCGGACCCGCTTTGAAGGGAACTCCGGGGAGGAGAAGGACCTGACCCCCTAGAACAGCGTCGGCTGCGTGAAGGCCGTGCAGAACGACGCGCGGTGCGCGGGGCTCAGCCCCCGCTCCTTGATGGCGCGGATGTGCTCCTCGCTCCCGTAGCCCTTGTTGGAGGCGAGGCCGTAGCCCGGGTACTGCGCGTCGAGCTGCACCATGAGGGCGTCGCGCTCCACCTTCGCCACGATGGAGGCGGCGGCAATCGAGGCGCACCGGGCGTCGCCCTTGACCACGTTGACCTCGCGCGCGTCGAGGTGCAGCGGGTTTCCGTCGAGCAGGATGACGTCGGGGATGACGCCCGCCGCCTCGACGGCGGCCACCGCGTGCCTGAACGCCGCCGTGAGCGAGGCCGTCATGCCCGCTGCGTCGATCTCGTCAGGCTGCACGTACTGGACCGTCCACGCGAGCGCGCGCTGCCTCACCTGCGCGGCGATCGCCTCGCGCTGCTCGGGCTTCATCTGCTTGGAGTCGTTGAGCCCCTCGATCACGTCGTCGTCGCGCAGCACCACCGCGCCCACCGCGAGCGGCCCCGCCAGAGGCCCGCGGCCCACCTCGTCGAGGCCCACGCACACGCGCCCGCCGCGCTCGGCGGCCAGCGCGCGCTCGAAGGCGTACATGCCCGCCACGCGCTCGCGCTCGGCGGCCTCGGCCTCGAGGCGGCGGCGCGCCACCTCGACCGCGCGGCGCACGCCCTTGCGCGTGTCGGCCACCAGCGAGCGTTCGAGCACCGCGAAGGCCGCCTCGTCGGCCTCCTGCAGCTTGCGCTTGATCTCGGGAACCGTCAGGTCCAGCACGTCTCAGCCTCCTTCGTCACGTCTCGCCCCCGCCCCGCCGCGCGCGTCGCGGAAGACGGGGCGAGCGGGAGCGCCGCCCACCGCCTCGCCTCGTCCCGCCATCCGCACCTCAAACAAAGAGCTCCCCCAAAGGAGAGCTCTCAGACAGGTTATGCGGCATGGGCCTTAGCGGAAGGACTTCTCCTTGATCTTGGCAGCCTTGCCCACCTTGTTGCGCAGGTAGTACAGCTTGGCGCGACGCACGTCGCCGCGGCGAGTGATCTCGATCTTCTCGATCTTGGGGGAATGCACCGGGAAGGTGCGCTCGACGCCCACGGAGAAGCTGATCTTGCGCACGGTGAACGTCTCGCGCGAGGAAGCGCCCTGGCGGCGGATGACGTCGCCCTGGAACACCTGGATACGCTCGCGGTTGCCCTCGGTGATGCGGTAGTGGACCTTCACGTTGTCGCCCACGTTGAAATCAGGGATGTCCTGCTTGATCTGCTGTTGCTCGATAGCGCGAATGATGTCCATTGTCGATTCCTTCTATATTCCCACGGTTACACTTAAGTATCGTTTAGGTAAAGACACGATTTGGAAGCATATCACCTCATCCCGCAGTTTGCAAGCAAAACAGCACGATCAACGGCGAATTTTTCCGAAAGGCGCGCTTCGGGCTGACCTCATCGGGCTTCTCGGGCTGGTGGCCGCGCCGGCGGGGCAGGCGAAGCGCAAGCCTGCGAGCGCCTCCCCTACCGCTCCCCCGCCGCCGCGTGCTCGGCGCGGGCGGCCGCCAGGTCGACCGTGCGCGTGGCGATGCGCGCGGTGAGCGCCGGCGAGTGCGAGACGAGCACGATCCCCATGCCGCGCTCGTCCGCCGCCGCGATGATGAAGCGCCACAGCTGCGCCTGCGTGACCGCGTCGAGCATGGTGGAGATCTCGTCGGCGACGAGGTAGCGCGGGCTCGCGGCGAGGGCGCGCGCGATGCAGAAGCGCTGGAGCTCGCCGCCCGAGAGCTCGTGCGGGAAGCGGCGCAGCCACGCGTCCCGGATGCCGAGCGCGTCGAGCAGCTCGTCCGGCACCGCGCCCGCCTCGGCGAGCGACGCCTCCATGCGCATGCGCGGGTCGAGCACGCTCTCCGGATGCTGGCCGATCAGCTGCACGGGGCAGGCGCCGCGGCGCGGCAGGGGCGCGCCGTCGACCGTCACCGCGCCGCCCTGCGGGCGCTCGTATCCGGCCAAGATGCGGCAGAGCGTCGTCTTGCCGAACCCCGAGGGCGCGCTCAGGGCCACGCGCTCCCCCGGCGCCACCTCGAGCGAGAAGCCCGCGTAGAGCGCGGGGCGCCCCGCGTACCCGAACGTGATGTCACGTGCCACGAGCGTCACAGCGCCTCGCCTCCCCTGCTCGGCGCGCCCGCGGAGGCGTACGCGCTCCCCGCGCCCGCGCCCGCGGCGAAGCCGTGCTCGGGCAGCGCGTGCCAGAGCGCGCGCGAGAAGGGGTGCTCGAGCAGCTCGGGCGCGGCGAAGTTCGTCACCGCCGTCTCCTCGACCACGGTGCCGTCCCTGAACACCGCCACGCGGTCGGCCACGCGTAGCGCGAGCTCGATGTCGTGCGTGATGAGCATCACGCCGCCGCCCGCGTCGGCGAACGCGCGGAAGTCGTCCATGGCGCGCACGGCGAGCTCCAGGTCGAGCCCGGGCGTGGGCTCGTCGGCCACGATCACGCGCGGCGCGTCCATGAGCGCGCAGCACAGAAGCACGCGGCGCGCCATACCTCCCGAGAGCTCGTGCGGGTAGAGATCCTCGACCTCGGGGGCCAGCCCGTAGCGCGCGAAGAGCTCGCGCTGCCGGCGGGTCCGCCGCGCCGCGTCCTCGCGCCGCGCCCGCCCGCACCCGCATGCCGCGCCGCGCACGAACGCGCCCACCTTCATGAGCGGGTCGAGGCTCGCCACGCTCTGCGGCACGAGCGCGATCCCCCGCCCGCGCACGCGCGCGAGCGCCGCGGCGTCCATGGGCTCGCCGTCGAACCAGATGCGCCCCATCACCGTGGCGTTCGGCTCGAAGAGCCCCATGACGGCGTCGGCCAGAAGCGACTTGCCCGAGCCGCTCGCACCCACCACGGCCACGATCTCGCCCGCGTGCACCGAGATCGACAGGCGCTCGATGGGCCGCGCCTCGCGCTGCCTCGCCGTGAGGTAGGGCTCGTCGGCGTCGTACATGCGAAACGCCACCGTGAGGTCCTCCACCTGCAGGAGGTGGTGCCCGTGCGCATGGCGCGACGCGGGCGCGTGCGTGTGGTGGTGGTGCGCCTGCGCGTCCTCGTGCCGCGTCTGCTCATGGTGCGCCCGCGCGCGGTGCGCCGCGTCCTCATGGCGCGCCCGAGCGTCCTCGCGATGCGTCATCTTCTCTTCCCTAACCATTCTCGCTCACCCGCCTACTCCTGGGCCGAATGCGGGTCGACGAGCTTGCGCAGGCTCGAGCCCGCCACGTCGAACAGCATCACCACGCCGATGAGCGCCAGGCCCGGGAACAGCGCGAGCCACCAGGCGCCCGCCGACAGGTACGTCATCGACTCCGACAGGATGATGCCGATGGCCGGCTGCTCGGGCGGCAGGCCGAAGCCCAGGAACGTCACGGCCGCCTCGTGCAGGATGGCGTGCGGGAACATCAGCACGAGCCCCACGAGGAACTGCGGCAGCACGTAGGGCAGCATGTGGCGCAGCGCGATGCGCACGCGCCCCACGCCGAGCTGGCGCGCCGCTCCCACGAAGCCGGCCTGCTTGCATTGCAGGATCTCGGCGCGGATCACGCGCGTGAGGCTCGGCCAGTGCGTGAGCGCCACGCCGACGGTCACGCCCCAGAACCCCTTCCCCAGCGCGAACGAGATGAGGATGAGCAGCACGATGTGCGGGACGCCCATCATGAGGTCCACGAGCCACGACACCACCGCGTCGGCGCGCCGCCCGCCGAGCGCCGCCGCCGCGCCGAGCGCCAGCGCGATCAGCGACGACGCCACCGCCGCGATCAGCCCCACGAGCACGCTGGTCGAGAGCCCCGCGAGCGTGCGCGTGAGCATGTCGCGGCCCATCCAGTCGGTGCCGAAGGGGTGCTCAAGCGAGGGCGCGAGGTTCTTCTGCGTGAAGTCGGTGCTCGTCGCCGCGTCGAAGCAGGCCAATCCCGCGCCCACCACGCACGCCAGGAGCAGCGCCGACGCCACGCACGCCAGGAGCGTCGCGCGGCGGTTCGCCATGCGCCGCGCCTGCGGCCGATGGAAGGTGGTGACGGCGCTCATCGCGCGCCTCCCCTTCGCCGCATGCGCGGGTCGACCACGCCGTAGAGCACGTTCGCCGCCAGGTTGCCGCCGAACACGAGCGCCGCCGACACGAGCGCGATGCCCGCGAGCAGCGCCACGTCGCCGCCGAGGCCCGCCGTCACGGCCGCCTGCCCGAGCCCCGGGTAGGAGAACACCTGCTCGACGAGGACCGACCCGCCGAAGATCTCGGAGATCTGCGCGAACTGCAGCGTGATGGCGGGGAGGACCAGGTTGCGCAGCCCGTGGCGCCGCGCGACCTGCCAGGCGGTCATGCCGCGCGCCCGCGCGAAGCGCACGTAGTCGCTCTCCATGACGTCGATCGTCTTCTCGCGCGTGTGCAGCGCCACGTTGGCCACCCCCACCACCGACAGCGTGATGGCGGGCAGCGCGATGTGGTGCAGGGCGTCGAGCAGCGTCACGTCGGCGGCCGCCTTGCCCACCGGCACCGAGAAGCCCAGCGGGAACCACCCCAGCCCCACGGCGAACACCATGAGGAACAGAAGGCCGATCCAGAACGTCGGGCTCGCCGCCAGCACGAAGCAGTAGCTCTTCACGAGCTTGTCCACGAGGCTGCCGCGGCGCACGCCCGCCAAGACGCCGAGCAGAAAGCCGATCACGCCGCTCGCCACCCAGGCGATCGCCATGAGCGCCAGCGAGTTCGCGGCGCGCGCGGCGATCACCTGCGCCACCGGCGCGTTGTAGCGCAGCGACGTCCCCATGTCGCCCTGCACGAGCGCCGACGCCCAGCTGAGGTAGCGCTCGGGGAGCGGCGTGCCCACGCCCCAGTAGGCGTCGAGCTGCGCGCGCTTCTCAGGGCTCATGGAGAGGAGCGCCGCCTGCCCCACGTTCGCCTGCACGGGGTCGACCGGCGAGAGGCTCACCAGCGTGAACACGACCACGCTCACCGCCACCATGAGCAGCAGGAACCTGAGCGCGTTATGTAGGATGTACTTCGCCATGGCGCGCTATCGTAGCATAAAACCTAGCGCCATTCCCACTTGTCGACGTTGTTGACGAGCGACCAGCCGTGACCGTGCGGATGCGGCTTCTGCTCGGCCACGTGCAGGCCCGCGCGCTGGAAGTACAGGTGGTCGACGTTGGCGAGCCACACCCACGTGGAGGCAGCCTGCGGCGCCACGCCCGTGCGCGTCTCGGGGTCCCACTGGGCCTTCTGGTAGAACGCGTAGGAGTCCTCGACGTTCGTCTGGGCGAGCGCGGCGTCGAGGTTGGCGTCCACCTCGGCGCTCTCGTAGCTCGCGTAGTTGCCCCAGCCCTCCGAGTGCGAGAGCTCGTAGAGCTCCACCGGGGCGTTGGAGCCCCAGCCCCACAGCACCGGGTCGCTGTACTGGTGGGGGTAGATGTCGTCCCAGCTCGCGCCCTTGACGTTCACCTCGATGCCGAGCTCCTTGCACTGGTCGGCGAAGTCGGCGGCGAGCGCCTGGCGCGTGGAGTCGCCGGCGGAGTAGTACAGGTCGAACGCCGCGCGGACGCCGTCCTTCGCGCGGATGCCGTCGGCGCCCGCCGTCCAGCCGCCCTCCTCGAGCATCTGGCGCGCGCGGTCGGGGTCCACCTCGACGCGCATGTCGGGCGACGACCACGGCATGCCGTCGCCGACGCTCCACGCCTCGGTGCCGTAGCCGTTGAGCACGTGGTCGATCATGCGCACGCGGTCGATGCCGTAGTTGAGCGCCTGGCGCAGCGCGAGGTCGCACGTCACGTCGTTGCCCACCTTGTAGGCCACGTCGCCCTCCTCCACCTTGTCAGGGCTGCCTGCGGGCACGCACGGCAGCGAGATGCCGCGCGAGTCGACCGTCTTGCAGTTGAGCAGCTCGTAGCCCGCCGGGGAGGAACCGGCGAGCGTCGCCGAGGTGTACGCCACGTCAACCTGGCCCGACTGCGCCGAGGCCAGAGACGCGTCCTCCTCCATGAACAGCACCACCACGCGCTCGATCAGGGGCGCCTCGCCGTAGTAGTCGGGGTTGGCCGTGAGGATCACCTGCTGGCCGCGGTCCCACTGCTCGAGCAGGTAGCGGCCGGACCCCACGGGGTTCGACCCGTAGTCGGCGCCGTAGGCGTGCGCGGGCACGATGCCCACCACGGCGAGCGTGTACAGAAGCGCGTTGTTGGGCTTGGCCATGGCCAGCTCGACCGTGACGGCGTCGAGGGCGCGCGCCTCGCGCACCGACGACAGGTCGGCCTCGGCCGCCTCGTTGTTGATGATGCCGTTGACGGTGAACGCCACGTCCTCGGCCGTGAGCGGCTTGCCGTCGGTGAACTTCACGTCGTCGCGGATGGTGAACTTCCAGGTCATGCCGTCAGGCGCGCACTCGTAGGAGGTGGCGAGGTCGTTCTGGAACTCAAGGTTGACGTCCGTGGTGATGAGCGTGGACTGGATGAGCGGCTCGTGCACGTGCTCGCCGCAGCCCCAGGAGTACAGGGGGTCGAAGCCGGCGGCCGGCTCGGAGCCCGGGGTCATGGAGACCACCACCTGGCTCTTCGCGCTTGCGTCGCCTGCGGCGCCCGCCGAGGACGCGCTCTGGCCGGAGGAGCCCTCGCCCGCGCAGCCTGCGAGCGTACCCCCGAGGGCCGCCGCCAAGGCGCTCATGCCAGCGACCTTCACAAACGATCGACGCGTTATCTCGGACATTTCCCGCTCCTTCCCTCGCACCCCGCGCATCCGGTGCTTCCGTCGCCGCAGGGTGTTACCAATTCAGTATGCGTAACACAGTATAGCAGGGAACGCCGCCTGCGGTGTTACGAATTAAAGATTGGTAACCTTCGGTGGGCGCGAACGGCGGAAGACGGGCGCAGGCGGCAAGAGGAGTCGACGCAAGGGGGACCGGCGGATGGAGGGTGACGCAGGCCGCGCGGACGGCAAGCCGTCGCGAGCTAGGCGCACGAACAACGCAGGCGGCGGGCTGCCGCCGCCAGAGCGCGCAAGCCGCGCGTCAGAGCGCGAGCAGGAGCGCGTAGGCCGCCACGCCGGCGACCGCGCTCCACAGAAGCGAGCGCGTCTTGGCGGCCACGAGGACCACCACGAGCGCCGGCGCCAGGGGCACCGCCGCGGGCCAGACGCCTGCGGCGAACATGCCGGGGGCGAGCAGGTCGTTCGCCACCAGGGCGGCGAAGGCGGCAGGCGGGATGAACCCGAGCGCGCGGCTCAGGGAGCTCGGCAGCTCGCGGCCCTTCAGGAAGAGCAGGGGCAGCGTGCGGCACGCGAGCATGCACGCGCCGCAGATGACGAGCACTATCCAGAACTCCTCCCAGCTCACGAGCGCTCCTCCCGCCCCTGCTCGCCGGATGCGGCGCGGGCGGCGGCCACGATGCGCCGGTCGCGCGCGCCTGCGTACGCCATGGCGCCCGCCACGCCGAGGAGCGCGCCCACCAGGATGGCCGGGCCCGTGAGGCCCGCGGCCTTGCATGCGTACACGCCGATCATCGCCAGCACGATGGCCACGATGTTCGCCGAGGTCATCTTCTGGGTGACGAGCAGGCAGATGAAGATGGACGTCATGGCGAACGCCGCGAT
The DNA here is from genome assembly GCF_013185065.1 of Adlercreutzia sp. ZJ473. Taxonomy (GTDB): domain Bacteria; phylum Actinomycetota; class Coriobacteriia; order Coriobacteriales; family Eggerthellaceae; genus CAAEEV01. Next base: position 26,388 of record NZ_JAAVTO010000020.1, read on the forward strand.
GTCAAGCGGGATGCCGATGGCGCTGCCCACCAGCACGCCCACCACGTTCGAGACGGTCCAGGAGGTCTGCGAGAACAGGTTCACCATGAGCGCGCGGTCAACCGACCAGCCGCCCTCCGCGAACTTGGCCGTGGAGACGCCGTAGCTCTCGTCGGTCACGGTGGCTGCGAAGAGAAACGCGAGGCGGCGGCTCACGTTCTGGCACTCCGGCGCGAACGACGCCGCGTAGAGCATCTGCCGCGTGTTCACGAGCGACACGCTCGCGATGATGGAGGCCAGGGGCGAGGCCGCCAGGTACATGTTCGGGATCATGAACTGACCCGCACCCGAGTAGAACAGCGCCGAGAGCAGGAGCACCTGCAGGGCGTTGAGGCCGATGGAGTCGCACAGGATGCCGCAGGGGATGCCGATGGCGACGTAGCCCAGCATGATGGGCACCGCCGCGTGGAACGCGTCTTTGATGTGGTCACGGGTAAACATAAGCCTAGCCATTATAGCCGTGCGGCCCGCCGTTTCCAAATCATTCCGCGAAAGGCGGCGTACCCCGCTGAAACCCGCTAAGCCCGGCCACCCCGCAGCGCTCCAACGCGGCCCTTCGTAGCCCGCCGTTCTTCGCCGCCCTTCGCCGCTTCGCGCCGCGTCCGCCCCCCAACGCGTCCTTCGCCGCCCCGCGCCGGCAGCTCCGCTAGTAGTGGATCGAGCTCGGCTCGAACAGCAGGCGGAACTGGCTCTTGGCGTAGCGGTCGGTCATGCCGGCCACGTAGTCGGTCACAGCGCGCAGGTCGTCCCCCGCCGAGATCGCCCGGTACTCGGCGGGCACCTCGCCCACGTGCTCCACGTAGTAGGAGAACAGCGCCTCGATCAGGCGCTGCGCCTTCTCCACCTCCTCGAGCACCACGCTGGCCTGGTACACGTTGTCGAACAGAAACGCCCGCAGCTCCATCATGGCGTCCCACACCGGCGCGCTCATGCGGATGTCGTCCTCGCGCGCCGAGGTGACCACCATGTCGGTCACGAGCGTCTGGATGCGCGAGGAGTGGTCGGGGCCGAGCACCGCGTGCGTGGAGGCGGGCAGGTCGCGCTCGCGCAGGACGCCCGCGCGGATGGCGTCGTCGATGTCGTGGTTCACGTACGCGATGCGGTCCGCCACGGCCACGATGCGCCCCTCGAGCGTCTCGGCGCGCTCGCGCCCGGTGTGATGCACGATGCCGTCGCGCACCTCGGGCGTGAGGTTCAGCCCGCGCCCGCCGTTCTCGATCACCTCCACCACGCGCAGCGACTGCTCGTTGTGCTGGTAGAGCGCCGCGGCCTCGGGCGAGGCGGGGTCGATGCCGCGCAGGCGCGCCAGGCAGCCCGCGAGGGCGTCCTCGCCCGTGTGCCCGAAGGGCGTGTGCCCCAGGTCGTGCCCGAGCGAGATGGCCTCGGTCAGGTCTTCGTTCAAGCCGAGCGCCCGCGCGATGGTGCGCGCGATCTGCGCCACCTCGAGCGTGTGCGTGAGGCGCGTGCGGAAGTGGTCGCCCTCGGCGGCCAGGAACACCTGCGTCTTGTGCGACAGCCGCCTGAACGACTTCGTGTGCAGGATCTTGTCGCGGTCGCGCTGGAAGTCGCCGCGCAGCATGTCAGGCTCCGTCGAGCGCTCGCGCCCCTCGCTCTCGTCGGAGAAGCACGCGTCCTCCGACAGGTTCACGTGCTCGAGCTGCTCGCGATCCTCGCGGTAGACGATGCGCATGTCTCACTCCTTCCGGTAAGCCGAGGCCAGCTCGCGCGGCGCGTACACGCCGTGCTCGGTGATGATCTTGCAGACGAGGTCGGCCGGCGTCACGTCGAAGGCGGGGTTGAGCACGTCGACGCCGGGGATGGGCTCGGGGCACACCTCCGCGGCCGCGCGCTGCTCGATGGGGATGTCCTCGCCCCGCTCGAGCGCAAAGTCGATGGTCGACGAGGGGGCCGCCACGTAGAAGGGGATGCCGTGGTGCGCCGCGAGCACCGCCACGCCGTACGTGCCGATCTTGTTGGCCACGTCGCCGCGCGCCGTGATGCGGTCGGCGCCGACCACCACCGCGTCAACGAGCCCGGCGGCCATCACCGACGCCGCCATGTCGTCGCAGATGAGCGTCACGGGCACGCCCGCGCGTGCGAGCTCCCACGCCGTCAGGCGCGCGCCCTGCCCCACCGGGCGCGTCTCGTCGGCGTACACGCGCTCGATCTTGCCCTGCCCGGCGGCTGCGTACACCACGCCGAGCGCCGTGCCGAAGAAGGAGGTGGCGAGGCTGCCCGCGTTGCAGTGCGTGAGCACGCGCGCGCCTTCGGGCAGAAGGCCCGCCCCGTGCGCGCCGATGGCGCGGTTGGCCGCCTCGTCCTCGGCGGCGAGCGCGCGTGTGAAGTCGAAGAGCGCGTCGGCCACCTCGCGCGGCCCGGAGCCCATGTCGAGCGCCGTGCGCGCCACCGCGCACGCGCGGCGCACGGCCCACGAGAGGTTCACCGCCGTCGGGCGCGCGTCGGCGATCATGCGCGCCGCGAGCTCGAGCGCGGCCCAGTAGAGGTCGGGGTCGAAGGCGCGCTCGTCGAGCACGAAGACCCGCTCGAAGTCGCCCGCGCCGGCGCGGTGGTCGTCGGCGCGCGCCCACACGAACTCCGCCGCGCGCAGCGCCACGGCCGCCGCGCCCGCGATGCCGATGGCAGGCGCCCCGCGCACGCGCAGCGCCTTGATGGCCTCGATCACCTCGCGCCAGTCGAAGATCTCGCAGTACACCTCACGCGAGGGAAGCTGCGTCTGGTCGAGCAGGCGCAGCGCAGGCACGCCCCCCTCGACGCCCGCAGCCCGCTGCTCAGTGCGCACGAGCTCGACGGTGCGCGGCAGCCGTTCCATGTGAAGTTCCATAGGCACCCATTTCCCCGACAAAGTCAACCTAGGTAAAACAGCCCCATTTTAGCGCAACTGGGGAGAAACACACGCCGCATGCCGGGCCCGCCCAAAAAAGAAGAGCCCCCGCAGGGACGCTTCCACATGGAGCAGATGCCGCGAAGTGCAACAGGAGCGCGTTCTGATATCACTACGGCAATGTCTACGAGCTGGCTGGGGACGTTTTGGAGAGAACGATTCCGTGGGAGATCCCGAACATGATGCTCGTCATAGAACGCCAAGCCCCTTACGGCACCAGGTAGTCTTTCAGCCGCCGAGAGGGGTCCTTTGACGCAAAGCGCCCCGGACGATGACCGAAGACAGCGCCGCGCCCCTTCACTTCCGCATCGGCGCAAGCTGAGCCTTGATCGCATTGCGCGGGTTTCGCTTCATTGCGCGCATCTTCACGTCCACGTTCCACCAGGCGCACGTCGCCCGCGGCCGCAGCCGCCCCAAGGCTCCCATAGGCCGCCACGTAGCGGACAAGCGCTTCGTCGGTAATGAGCGCGCCGGTCGCATCCTGCCATATCCTCATGGCAAACCCCCTGCATGGCCTGCGCAACCAGCGCGCTCGCCCCACGTCTTCACCGTCTCGACCATGAGAAAGCTGACGAACGGATCCAGATAGCCATCCGCGTCGAACGCATCAAGCGCACCGTAGTACGAAAGGCGATCTGCCTCGTCGACGGAAACGGGCAGATGCCGCAGCGAAAGCAAGACGAAGTTCCCGAGCAAGCGCGCCGTGCGGCCGTTGCCATCCGCAAACGGATGGATGCGCGCAATCTGCGCATGCAGGTACGCAGCGATAACGAGCGCGTTCTTCTGGGCATTCGAAGCCTCCAGCGCCTCCCGAACCTCGCTGAGCACATCGCCGATCGCCCGAGGGACGTCACCTGCGGCAACTCCCGTATCGCGTGCTCCCACAACGTAATCGCCAAGCTTGAACGTTCCCGGGCGCTCGCCTCTCGCCCATCGATCCTCATCGTACGTGCCCCGGGTTAGCAGGCGATGTGCCTCGAGCAGCAAGTCCTCGTCGACGGAAGCGCCTTTGCGCACCGACGAGAGCAGCCACTCCCATGCCGTTTTCAAGTTCTTGATCTCGAAGAGCGTGCGCAAGCTCCCCGTATACGACGTCACGCCATCCCTGTCGAACACCTCATGCGTGTCGCGATACGTGATCTCGTCGTTTTCGATCTTTCCAGAGTTGTAGGAGAACCTCACCGCAAACGCATCGAGTGCCACGGCGCGCGCATCGGCATCAAGGCCGCGCCACCACGAAAGCGCCGCGCTGTAGGCATCGCGCACATCCATCGTATCACCCCGATTCCGCCACCGAGCCCTTTCAAGCCATTTTACCGCAGACGAGGCATGCGGCCGGCTGAAGCGGACGACGGCATCGCCGTAGGCGGCAACGACGTAGAAAGGGTGCGTCGTCTGGAGACGACGCACCCTTCTTCGATTCGCGCTTGAGCTTGCAGCCCCGGCACATCATGCCGCGGCGCCGCGGCGAAGCATTGCGTTGCGACCGAGCCGTGCGGCCCGCCGTGACGCGCGCCGCAGCGCTCAGGCCGCATGGCGCGCGCCTACTTAGAGGCGATCGCCGCCTGGGCAGCCGCCAGACGCGCCACCGGGACGCGGTAGGGCGAGCAGCTCACGTAGTCGAGGCCGATCGCGTTGAACGTGTGGATGGAGTCCGGGTCGCCGCCGTGCTCGCCGCACACGCCGCACATGATATCCGGATTGCCCTCGTGCCCGAGCTCGACGCCCATCTTCACCAGCTTGGCGACGCCGGCGTCGACCGTGGCGAACGGGTTGTAGGGCAGCAGGCGCTGGCTGAGGTACTGCGGCACGAACTCGGCCTCGACGTCGTCGCGGCTGAAGCCGAACGTCGTCTGGGTGAGGTCGTTGGTGCCGAAGGAGAAGAAGTCAGCCTGGGTGGCGATCTCGTCGGCGGTGACGGCCGCGCGCGGCAGCTCGATCATGGTGCCGATCGGGATCTCCAGCTCGACGCCCTCCTCGGCGGCCACCTCGGCGATGACCTTCTCGGCCACGCCGCGCAGCTTCGCGAGCTCGGCCTTCACGGACACGAGCGGGATCATGATCTCGGGCTTCGGGTCGAGGCCCTCCTTCTTCAGGCGCGCCGCGGCGGTGGCGATGGCGCGCACCTGCATCTCGGGCAGGATGGGGTACACGATGCCGAGGCGGCAGCCGCGCATGCCCAGCATCGGGTTCTGCTCGGCGAACGAGTCGATCTTCTCCATGAGCTCGCGCTTCTCGGCGATGGCGGCCGCGTCGGCGCCGGTGGCCTCCATGCGGGCGATCTCCACGTCGAGCGCGCGCGGGCTCTCGAGGAACTCGTGCAGCGGCGGGTCGAGCAGACGGACGATCACCGGCAGGCCGTCCATGGCCTTGAACATGCCGTAGAAGTCGCCCGACTGGGCCTCGAACAGGTCGTTCACGGCCTTCTCGCGCACGAGCTCGTCCTCGTTCAGGATGAACGTCTGGATGATCTGCTTGCGGTCGCCGAGGAACATGTGCTCGGTGCGGCACAGGCCGATGCCCTGCGCGCCGAAGCTGCGGGAGAGCTCGGCGTCCTCGGGGTTGTCGGCGTTGGCGCGCACGCCGAGCGTGCGGAACTCGTCGGCCCACTCGAGGATGGTGTCGAGGTCGCCCGTGAGCTCGGGCATCACGAGGTCGACCGCGCCGAGGACCACGATGCCCGTGGTGCCGTCGATGGAGATCATGTCGCCCTCGCAGACCACCAGGTCGGTGCCGGTGATGGCGGCCTCCTTCTTCTCGGCGTCGATCTTCAGGGCCTCGACGCCGCACACGCAGGGGGCGCCCATGCCGCGCGCGATGACGGCGGCATGCGAGGTCTTGCCGCCGTGCGAGGTGAGGATGCCCTCGGCGGCGATCATGCCGGCGAGGTCGTCAGGCGTGGTCTCCCAGCGCACGAGCACGCACTTGCGGCCCGCCTCGGCGGCGGCCACGGCGTCGGCGGCGGAGAACACGGCCTCGCCCACGGCAGCGCCCGGGGAGGCGTTCAGGCCGCGCGCGACCACGTCGTAGGTGGCGTTCTTGTCGAACTGCGGGTGCAGCAGCTGGTCGAGCTGGTCAGGCTCCACGCGGCCGACGGCCTCCTCCTTGGTGATGAGGCCCTCCTTCTCCATCTCGATGGCGATGTGGAGCGCGGCGGCGGCGGTGCGCTTGCCCACGCGGGTCTGCAGCATCCAGAGCTTGCCCTGCTCGATGGTGAACTCGATGTCGCACATGTCGCGGAAGTGGTTCTCGAGCGTGACGAAGATCTCCTCGAGCTGGCTGCCCGCCTCCTCGAGGCCCTCGACGTTCTTGAGCTCGGCGATGGGGCTCGTGTTGCGGATGCCCGCGACCACGTCCTCGCCCTGGGCGTTCACCAGGTAGTCACCGTAGAACTCCTTGGCGCCGTTGGCGGGGTTGCGCGTGAAGGCCACGCCCGTGGCGGACGTGTTGCCCTTGTTGCCGAACACCATGGACTGCACGTTCACGGCGGTGCCCAGGTCGTCGGCGATCTTGTTCTTCTTGCGGTAGAGGACCGCGCGCGGGTTGTTCCAGGAGCCGAACACGGCCTCGATGGCGAGCTTCAGCTGGATCATCGGGTCCTGCGGGAACTGCACGGTGCCGTCGACCACGAGCGAGGGGTACTCCTCGGCGCTCACGTTCTCGGTGAAGATCTTCTTGAACTCCACGACGAGCTCGGTGAGGTCCTCGGCGGTGAGGTCGGTGTCGGAGGCCACGCCGCGCGCGTTCTTCATGGCCGTGATGGCGTTCTCGAACAGGTCGCCGTCGAGGCCCATGACCACGTTGGAGAACATCTGGATGAAGCGGCGGTAGGAGTCCCAGGCGAAGCGCGGGTTCTCCGTCTGCTTGATGAGGCCGTTGATGGACTGGTCGTTGAGGCCCAGGTTCAGCACCGTGTCCATCATGCCCGGCATCGACATGGGCGCGCCGGAGCGGACCGAGACCAGCAGCGGGTCCTCCGCGTCGCCGATCTTCTTGCCCATGCGCTTCTCGAGGTCCTCGCGATACTCGTGGATGGTGTCAAGCGCTCCCTCGGGCCAGGTGTTGTCCGCGTTGGCGTACTCCATGCAGGTCTGGCACGTGATGGTAAATCCCGGAGGAACCGGAAGGCCGATGTTGGCCATCTCGGCGAGGTTCGCGCCCTTGCCGCCGAGCACCGCCTTCATGTCGGTGTTGCCCTCGGTCACGTTGTTCCCCTGGGCGTCCTTGCCAAAGGCGTAGACGCGCTTCACTTCTTCGCTCACCTTTTTCTCCTTATAATGCGTTGCACCAAAAGCGTGCAGTTGCCTACCTGCGCGCCCCACCTCCCGGCCGAAGGCGCGCATTGGAAATCCAGACCCGCGTAAACGAGTCCTAGTCAATAGTACCAGTTAGCGGGGGGTGCGAGCGCTCGTAGTACCGTAAAATCTCCTGAGCGGTCTCCTCAACGGCGCGTTTTTCGGTGTGTACGATAATGCAGCCGAGCTGCCGCATGAGGGCGCGGGCGCGCTCGAGGTCCTCGTAGACGTACTCCAGCTCGGCGTAGCGGCCCGCCACGAGGCTCGCCTTGCCCGCGCCGAGCCGGCGCTGGCGGATGTCGACGAGCACCTCGGCGGTGGTCATGAGCCCGAACAGCCGCGTGCGGTCGACGTCGTAGATCTCCTTCGGCGGGGTCGTGGACGGGTCGAGCGGGATGTTCGCCACCTTGTAGCCCTGCTGCGAGAGGTAGATGGACAGCGGCGTCTTCGACGAGCGCGACACGCCGATGAGCACGATGTCGGCCTGCGTGAGGTCCTGGGGGTTGCGCCCGTCGTCGTGCTCGATGGTGAACTCGATGGCCTCGATGCGGCGGAAGTAGTGCGGGTCGGCCACGCGCAGCGAGCCCGGCTTGGACGCGGGCTCGAGGCCGCTCATGTGCGCGATCGCGCCGACGGCGCCCGTCATGAGGTCGACCGCCACGATGTTGGGGTGCTCCTCCAAGTACGCGAGCATGCCGCGGCGCACCTCGTTGTTCACGAGCGTGTAGAACACGAGCATCTCGTCGTTGCCGAGGTCGTCGATGTGGTAGTGCACGTGCTCGTCGAGGAAGTCGCTGATCTCCTCGCAGGTCTTCACCTTCGACAGCGTCTCGATCTTGGGGTTCATGACGCCGAACTGCGCGGCGGCGGCGCGCGCCACCGCCTGGGCGGTCGCGCCCACCGAGTCGGAGATGATGTGGATGGTGGGGATGCGCGCGGCGCGCTCCTTGGGGCTGTGGTTCTCCATGAGAGGCTCCGATCTCACAGGGCCAGCAAAGTCGACGAGAAGGGCTCGCCCCCGGCGCAGCCGGAGGCGAGCGGTGCGAGCTACTTCTTGGCCATGAGGCCGAAGTCGGCCACGTGGGCGAACACGCCCACGAAGCGGTTGAGCAGGCGCAGGCGGTTTGCGCGCAGCGCCTCGTCGTCGGCCATGACCATGACGTCCTCGAAGAAGCGGTCGACGGGCGCCCGCAGGGCGGCGAGCGCGCGCAGGGCAGCCGCGTAGTCGTCGGCCTCGAGCGCCGCGGCGCAGGCTCCCTCGGCCGCCTCGACGGCGTCCATGAGCTCGCGCTCGGCGGCGTCGGCGAGCGCGGCGGGGTCGACGTCGGCGCCGAGCGCCTCGTCGCGCAGGTTGTTCGCGCGGGCGAAGGCCGTGGCCAGGTCGTCGAACGTCTCGCGCTCGGCGCGGCGCGCCACCTCGAGCGCGCGCACGCGCCTCACGAACTCCACCGGCTCCTGCACGCCTGCGGCGAGCACGGCGTCGACGGCGTCGGCGCCCATGCCGGCGTCGCGCAGCATGACCTTCGTGCGCGTGACGAAGAAGTCAACCACCTCGGCGCGCACGGCCTCGCGGTCGAACTCGAGGCCCGCCTCGGCGTAGGCCGCCAGCGACGCGTCGACGGCGGAAAGCAGCGACACCTCGAGCGCGCCCTCCTCGGCGAGCAGCATGGTCATGATGCCGAGCGCGCTGCGGCGCAGGGCGAACGGGTCGGACGAGCCCGTGGGGCCCTGGCCTGCGGCGAACAGGCCGCAGATGGTGTCGAGCTTGTCGGCCGTGGCCACCACCTTGCCCACCAGCGACGCGGGCGGCTCGTCGCCCGAGAAGCGCGGGCGGTAGTGGTCGCCGATGGCGCGCGCCACCTGCTCGCCCTCGCCCGAGGCGAGCGCGTAGTAGTAGCCCATGACGCCCTGCACGCTGGTGAACTCCACCACCGCGCCCGTGACCAGGTCGGCCTTACAGAGGAGCGCCGCGCGCGCCGCGTCGGCGGCGTCGGCGGCAGGAAGCTGCGCGTCGGCGGCGAGGTGGGTGGCCACGCGCACGATGCGGTCGGCCTTCGCGCGCATGGTGCCGAGGCTCTCCTGGAACACCACCTCGTCGAGGCGCTCCACGTAGTCGGCGAGCGGGCGCTTGCAGTCCTCGTCGTAGAAGAACTTCGCGTCGTAGAGGCGGGCGGCCACCACGCGCTCGTTGCCGTCGACGATGTTGGCCTCGAAGGCCGGGTCGCCGTTGGACGTGATGAGGAACTTGTTGGCGAGCGTGCCGTCGGCGTTGAACAGCGGGAAGTAGCGCTGGTGCACGAGCATGGCGTCGACGGTGATCTCCTTGGGCACGGCCAGGAACAGCTCGTCGAAGGTGCCGACCATGACGGTGGGGTACTCGGCGAGGTTCACGACCTCCTCCATGATCTTGGCCGGGAGCTCGGCGACCAGGCCGGTCGCCTCCTCGGCGGCGCGCACCTGCTCGCGGATGATGGCCTCGCGCTCGGCCTCGCTCGGCACCACGAAGGCGCCGCGCAGCACGTCGACGTACTCCTCGGCGCACGCGACCGCATGCGGGCCGGGGGCCAGGAAGCGGTGGCCGCGCGTCAGGCGGTCGGCCGCGAGGCCCGCCCACGCGACCGGCACCACGTCCTCGCCGAACAGCGCCAAAAGCCAGCGCACCGGGCGGCTGAACTGCTCGGAGCGGCTCCCCCAGCGCTGGGTCTTGGGCCACGAGACGGCGCCGATCACGCCCTCGAGCACCGCCGGGAGCAGCTCGACCACGTCGCGCTCGGGCGTGCGCCTCACGGCGTACACGTACTGGGTGCCGTTCTCGTCGCGCAGCTCGAGGCTCGACGCGTCGACGCCCTTGCCGCGCGCGAACCCGAGGGCGGCCTTGGTGGGGTTGCCCTCCGCGTCGAACGCGATCTTCGCCGCGGGGCCGCGGAACACCTCCTCCGTGGCCTCGGTGCGCGCGGGAACGTCGTGCGCCACCACCGCGAGGCGCCGCGGCGTGGTGTACGCCTCGACCGCGCCTACCGGGATGCCCTCGGCGTCAAACGCGGCGCGGAAGAGGCCCTCGAGCTTCCCCGTGACCGCATGCAGGTCAAACGCCGGCAGCTCCTCGGTGCCGATCTCGAAAGCAAGCGTCTTGTTCGCCATCTCCCCTATGCCTCCTTCTCGTCTTCGGCAGCCGGCGCCACGCCCGCCACGTGCTCCAGGTAGCTCGCGCAGCACGCCTTCGCGATGGTGCGCACGCGCAGGATGTAGCCCATGCGCTCGGTCGCCGAGATGACGCCGCGGGCGTCGAGCAGGTTGAACGCGTGGCTGCACTTGAGCACGTAGTCGTAGGCCGGGAGCGGCAGGCCCTGCTCGAGCACGCGGTTGCACTCCGCCTCGTAGCGGTCGAACTCGCCGAAGAGGAGCTCGGTGTCGGCCACCTCGAAGTTGTAGGCCGAGAACTCGCGCTCGTTCTCGAGGAACACGTCGCCGTAGGTGAACACGGTGCCGTCGTCGCCGCGGCTCCACACGATGTCGTACACCGAGTCGACGCCCTGGATGTACATGGTCAGGCGCTCCAGGCCGTAGGTGATCTCAGCGGGCACGGGCCTGCACTCGAAGCCGCCCACCTGCTGGAAGTAGGTGAACTGCGTGCACTCCATGCCGTCGATCCAGACCTCCCAGCCGAGCCCCCAGGCGCCGAGCGTCGGGCTCTCCCAGTCGTCCTCGACGAAGCGCACGTCATGCTCCTCGACGTTGATGCCGATGGCGCGCAGCGAGTTGAGGTAGAGCTCCTGCACGTTGTCGGGCGAGGGCTTCATGATGACCTGGAACTGGTAGTAGTGCTGCAGGCGGTTGGGGTTCTCGCCGTAGCGGCCGTCGGTGGGGCGGCGCGACGGCTGCACGTAGGCGGTGCGCCACGTGCCCGGGCCGAGCGAGCGCAGGGTGGTGGCGGTGTGGAACGTGCCCGCGCCCACCTCGTTGTCGTAGGGCTGCAGCACAACGCAGCCCTGGTCGGCCCAGTAGCGCTGCAGGTTCATGATGACGTCCTGGAACGTCGGCGGCATGCCCTGCGCGGCTGCGCCGGCTCCGCCCGTTGTTTCCGTTGACATGGCTCTCCTCGAATATGTCACGTGTGCCACTTCGCGCGCAGTGGCCGCGCCTGTTTACTTGCGTCAGCCCTCGGACGAGAGCAGGCCGAACCGGTCAAGCGGCCAGTACGTGAGCACCGCCTTGCCGGTGACCGTGGAAGCGTCGATCGCGCCGAAGTAGCGCGAGTCCTGCGAGTTCGTGCGGTTGTCGCCCATGACCCACAGCTCGCCCTCCCCGACGGTGTAGGGGTAGCTGATGTCCTCGCCGTAGGCCGGGGTGAGCGGGTAGGAGGGGAGGTTGCGCGTGTAGGGCTCCACGAGCGCCACGCCGTCGATCACCACGCGCCCGTCGATGAGCTCGACCGTCTCGCCCTCGGTGGCGATCACGCGCTTGATGAGGATGCGCGAGGGGATCTCGGGGTCGGCGAAGGTGACGATGTCGCCGCGCTCGGGCTCGCCGAGGTAGTAGCTGACCTTCTCGGAGAACACCATGTCGCCGGTCATGATGGTCTCCTCCATGGAGCCCGACGGGATCTCGTAGGCTTGGAACACGAAGGTGCGCAGGCCCCACGACAACGCGACGATCAGGACGACCATGCCCAGCAGGGACGCGAGCTTGCGTCCGATGCTCGGCTTGCGCGCGTCAGCGTGTTGACCGGAGTACATGTGGCCTCAAGGTCCCCTTTCAGAAAAACGCGCCGCGCCACAGGCGCAAACGCGTAGAGTCGACAGGTTGCGGTAATCGCTTATGATAGCGCTTCGGGCCTAACTCCCCTGCTCACCCGCTAAAGTCTCCAGAAATTCCCGATCAGCGGGCGTGAGGTTGCCCGCGCGCTCGAACGCCTCGAGCAGGTCGGGACGCCACCGCGCCGTGCGCTCGAGGCTCATGTTCCGCCGCCAGCGCGCCACCGCGCCATGGTCCCCTGACAGGAGCACCGCCGGCACCTCCTGGCCACGGAAGCTCGCCGGGCGCGTGTACTGGGGGTACTCCAGAAGCCCGCTCGTGAACGACTCGTCGACGGGGCCGTCGGGGGCGCCGAGCACGCCGGGCAGCTTGCGCACCACCGCGTCGATCACCACCATGGAGGCGAGCTCGCCGGAGGTGAGCACGTAGTCGCCGAGCGATATGACCTCGTCGGCGAGGGCGTAGGCCCGCTCGTCGATGCCCTCGTAGTGCCCGCAGACGAACAGCAGCCGCTCGCGCTGCGCCAGCTCGGAGGCGTACGCGTCGTCGAAGCGGCGGCCCTGCGGGGCAAGGAAGATGACCGTGGGGGCGGGGGCGCCGTGCCCGGGAGCGCATTCGCGCTCAAGCTCGAGGGCGCCCTCGTACTCGGGGACGTCGGCGCGCTCAGGGGAGCTCAGTCGCTCGGACAGTCCTGCTCGCGCGAAATGCCCGCCGGGCATTTCGGCTCGTGCGGAACTCGCTTGGTGAGCACCCCTGGGCGCGCCTTCCTCGCTCGCGGCAAATGCGTCCCCGGCACATTCGCCGGCGCTTTCGTGCGAGCAGGACTGTCTGAGCGACCGAGCATTCCCCTGCCCGCGGAGCAGGGCGAAGGGATCAAGAGTGGGAACAGGAGCAGGAGCGCCGACGATGTCCTCGTAGGCTTCGAAGAGGGGCTCGCACTTCATCACGAGGCCGGCGCCGCCGCCGTAGGGGTCGTCGTCGGTGGTGCGGTGCCGATCGTGGGTCCAGTCGCGCAGGTCATGCGCGTGAAACGAAATGATCCCCTTGTCCTGGGCGCGCTTCATCATCGACGACCCCATGACCGAGTCGTACATGCGGGGGAACGTGGAGAGCGTCTCGATGATCACGGGCGGCTCCTCACAGGTCGAGCAGGCCGGCCGGGCAGTCGAGCTCGATGCGCCGCGCGTCCTCGTCGATGCTCACGACGAACTCCTCCACGAGAGGGATGAGCGCGGACGAGCCGTCCGGCCGCGCCACCACGAGCAGGGGCTGCAGCGGGCGGTCCTCCACGACCTCGACCTCGCCCACGTGCCCCGCGCGCACGTCATGCACGCTCCACCCCTCCCACGAGGGCAGGTCGGATGCAACGTCGGACGAAGAGAGGTCGACCTCGTCGCGGCGCATGAGGCAGTGGCAGCCCACGAGCAGCTCGGCCATGTCGGCGGTCTCGACCTCCTCGAAGAACACGAGCGCCTCGTCCTCGGATCGCGGCACGACGCGCGCGACGGTCACGTCACGCGGGGCGTCGAGGACCGGCGGCACCAAGGCGACGCGCACGCCCTCGGACAGCAAAAGAGGAAGGCCCGACGCAGCACGTGCGACGAGCCCTCCGTTCAGATTTTTCGTATGCGCCAACGTGGCGACATCAATCCAGCTGCGCATCTAGTCGATGAGCTCCACTTCGACGGGAACGCCCGAGCGCGACGCGGCAGCGCGGGCGAGCGTGCGAATGGCCTTGATGACGCGGCCCTGGCGGCCGATGACCTTGCCGGCGTCCTCTTCGTTGACGCGAATCTCAACGATGACGGCGCCGTCCTCAGCCTCGTCGGCAGTGATCTCGAGATCCTCCTCGAACTCGATCAAGGGGCGGACGACCACGTCCACCAAGCCCGCGAGATCCTCCGTCAGCTCAGACATGGCTTACGCGTCCTCGCGCGCGCCCTTGAGCAGACGAGCGACGGTGTCGGTGGGCTGAGCGCCGTTGGCGATCCACTTCTCAACCTTCTCCATGTCGAACTTCACCGTGGCAGGCTCGGTCAGCGGGTTGTAGCGGCCAACCTCGTCGATGAACTTGCCGTCGCGCGGGGCGCGCGAGTCGGCGACGACGATGCGGTAGTACGGGCGCTTCTTGGCGCCATGGCGAGCGAGGCGAATCTTAACAGCCATGAAGTGTGACTCCTTCTAAAAATACTCTCATTCGATATAGGCATGCACTGCTCACGCAGCACAGCGAAAACAGCAGTTGTTTATTCTACGGCTCCCCTCAGCGTTTTGCAAGGGGATTCATCCACATAATAGGCCGCAGGCCGCTTGCGACGTTGCCGTTAATTTTCATTGCCAGCCGAACACCTGCTCATTTTCGACATCTTTTCTCACACTCAGCCGAACGCGTACGGTTGAGTGCGGAGGCCGCAGCGACCCCGCAGCGGCCCAGCCGATGAAAGGAGGT
>NZ_JAAVTO010000001.1 GCF_013185065.1 Adlercreutzia sp. ZJ473
CGAGCCCAGCGCGCCCGCTGCGGCCAGCGCGCCCGCCGAGCCCAGCGCGCCCGCCAGGCCCGACGTGGGCGCCGCGCCCGACTCGCCCGACCAGCCCCGCCAGGAAGACGCCGAAGGAGGCGCCGATGCAGCAACGCTATAACTTCGCGTTCTTCGACGAGGCGTCGAAGCGCGAGATCCGCCGCGCCGTGCTCAAGGGCGTGTGCATCCCGGGGTACCAGGTCCCCTTCGCCTCGCGCGAGATGCCCATCGGGCGCGGGTGGGGAACCGGCGGGCTGCAGATCACGCTGTCGCTCATCGGGCGGGACGACGTGCTCAAGGTGATCGACCAGGGCGCCGACGACTCGGTGAACGCCGTCAACATCAAGAAGCTCGTATGCGACACCACCGACGTGGACGTGACCGACGACACCGCGCGCGCCACGCTCATCCAGTCGCGCCACCGCATCCCCGAGCAGCCCCTCACCTCCAAGCAGATCCTCGTGCTGCAGGTTCCCACGCCCGAGCCCCTGCGCACCTTCGAGCCGAGCGAGGCGGCCACGCGCGTCCTGCACGCCGAGGCCGACTACACGGGCGCGTGGCTTGAGCTGTTCGACCAGATCGTGGCGTACGACACCACGGTGACCGGCGCCGACCACCCCGTGGTGGTGAACGGGCGCTACGTGATGGCGCCCTCGCCGATCCCGCGCTTCGACAACCTGAAGCTCGACCAGGCCGAGAACCTCACGCTCTTCGGCGCGGGGCGCGAGAAGAAGATCTACGCCGTGCCGCCCCACACCAGCGTGCGACCGCTCGACTTCGAGGACTACCCGTTCGTCCGCGAGCGCTTCGAGGGCGTGCGCTGCGCGCTGTGCGGCGCGGAGGGCGTGTTCTTCGACGAGCTGGAGGACGAGGCCACCGGCGAGGTGCGCTACCAATGCAACGACACGGCCTTCTGCGCGGCGCGTCGCGCGCAGCAGCGTGCGCACGGCGTCGCGCCCGATGACGCGGCGCCCGAAGGCGCGCCCGACGTAGTGCCCAGCACAGCATCCGACGCAGCGTCCGACGGCTCAGCACCCGATGCGGAGCCCGGCGAAGCGCCCGGCGAGAGGGAGGTGAGGTGACATGGCTGAGGAGCTGACCGCGCCCGCTGTCGCGTGCGAGGAGGACGCCCCGCAGCTTTCGGTCAGGGACCTCTCCCTGCGCTTCGGGCGGGGGTGCCCCGCCTGCCAGGGCGCGGCGTCTGAGCTCGCGGGCAACGTGTGCCCCGCCTGCGGCACGGTGCACGCCGTGCGCGCGGTGAGCCTGGAGGTGTACCCCGGCGAGATCGTGGGCATCGTGGGGGAGTCAGGCAGCGGCAAGTCGAGCCTCATGCGCTGCGTCTACTTCGACGAGCAGGCCACCGGCGGCGACGTGCGGGCGCTCCCCTTCGACGGCGGCGCGCGCAACCTGCTCGAGCTCTCCCCGCAGCGCAAGCGCGCGGTGCGCAACCAGGTGTTCGGCATGGTGTACCAAAACCCCCACCTGGGGCTGCGCATGGGCTTCTCGTCGCTGTCCAACATCGCCGAGGCCATGATCGCCTCGGGCGAGCGCAACGTGGGCGCCATGCGCGCCCGCGGAGAGGGCCTGCTCGAGCGCGTGAGCATCCCCCTCGCGCGCGCGACGTGCCCGCCGCGCGTGTTCTCGGGCGGCATGCAGCAGCGCGTGCAGATAGCCAAGGCGCTCTCCGCCAACCCGCCCATCCTGCTGCTCGACGAGGTCACCACCGGGCTCGACCTGTCGGTCCAGGCCGCCGTGCTCGACCTGATCCTGGACATCCGGCGCAGCTTCAACGTGAGCATGCTGGTGGTGAGCCACGACCTCGGGGTCATTCGGATGCTCGCCGACCGCACGCTGGTGATGCTGTCCGGGCGCGTGGTCGAGCAGGGCCTGACCGACCAGATCCTGGAGGACCCGCAGCATCCCTACACCCAGAAGCTCGTGAGCTCGCTTTTGTAGCGCCCCGCGCAAAGGCGGCCTTTCGGGCCTTCCCTCGCGAACCATGCCAGCCAGGCGGGCTGGCGCCAAGGAGAAAGAGAGCAAGCACATGGACGTCAACTCGTGCATCATCCGAGGCGGGGACGTGGTGTGCCCTGATCGCGTGCTCAAGGGCCATGACGTGGTCGTGCGCGACGGGCGCATCGAGGCCGTCGTCCCCACCGAGTCCGCCGAGCTCGACCTGCAGCCGGACGCGGCGTGCGGCGCGCTTCCCGTGATCGACGCGCGCGGGGCCCTCGTCACCCCCGGCCTCGTGGACATCCACTCCGACTACGTGGAGAACGTCGCCTCGCCGCGCCCGAGCGTCATCATGGATCTGGCGTCGTCGCTGTACAAGGCCGACCGCGAGCTGGTCAGCCACGGCATCACCACCATCTACCACTCGCTGTCGGTGTACGGCGAGACCATCTTCGACCACAAGCCCATCCGCAGCTTCAGCAACGTGAGCGCGCTGGTCGACCAGGTTGCGGCCATGCGGGCGGGCGAGGAGCGCGACCACCTGATCCGCCACCGCCTCCACCTGCGCGTCGAGCTCGACGCGGTGCGCCTGCTCGACGAGGTCACCGCGTACGTGGACGCGGGCAAGGTCGACCTGCTGTCGTTCATGGACCACACGCCCGGGCAGGGGCAATACGCCGACCTCGCGCTTTTCGCAGACACCATCAGGGGGTACCGCGAGGCGACCGACGAGGAGGTGCGTGACATCGTCGCGCGCCAGCAGCAGGCGCCCAAGCTCACCGCCGCGCAGGTCGTGAGGCTCGCGCGGCTCGCCGGCGCGCGCGGCATCTCGGTGGCGTCGCACGATGACGACAGCGTGGGGAAGGTGGAGGCCATGAGCGGCGCCGGCGCGCGGATCTCCGAGTTCCCCATCACGCTCGAGGTGGCCCGCGCCGCCCGCGCGCTCGGCATGCGCACGCTCGCCGGCGCGCCCAACGTGCTCATGGGGCACAGCCACTCGGGCAACCTCTCGGCGCGCGAGGCCATCGACGCGGGCGGCATCGACGTCTTGTGCAGCGACTACTACCCGGCGGCGCTGCTCGACGCGGTGTTCGTGCTGCGCGACGTGTGCGGGATGGACCTTGCCGCGGCGTTCGCGCTGGTGACGGCCAACCCCGCGCAGGCCGCGGGGATCGGCGCGGAGCTGGGCTCGATCGAGGCGGGCAAGCGCGCCGACGTGCTGGTGGTGCGCGAGATCGCGTGCGGCGCGGCGGGCCGCACCATGCCCGTGGTGACGCGCGCCTTCGTGGGCGGCCACTCGGTGTACCGCTCGCACTACCCCGACCAGCCGAGCGGCTACGGGCGCGACACGCGCGAGGCGCACGCGCGCGCGGGGGCTGCGCAAGCGGAGGCTGCGCCTGCGGCGAGGGCCGTGCCCGCAGCGGAGGCCGCGCAGGCGGCGGCTGGGCCTGCAGCGGAGGCCGCGCCTGCCGCGGCGGGCTCCCTCGTGGCGAAGGCGGTCTAGGCCATGGCGCTTCTGAGCATCGAGGGCCTCTCGAAGTCCTTCACCCTGCATCACGCGAACCGCCGCATCCAGGGCTGCCGCGACGTCAGCTTCTCCGTCGAGGAGGGCGAGTTCGTGGGCATCACGGGGAAGAGCGGCTCGGGCAAGTCGACCATCCTGCGCTGCATCTGGCGGACGAACGTGCCCGAGGAGGGGCGCATCCTGTACGACTCCGCGCGCTTCGGCATGCTCGACCTCATGACCGCGACGCAGCGCCAGGTGGTCTACTTGCGCCGCTACGAGCTCGGCTACGTGTCCCAGTTCCTGAGCGCGCTGCCGCGCCAAACCGCGTTCGACATCGTGCTGCGCAGCGCGCTCGACGCGCACGGCCCCTCGGGGGAGGGCCTCGCGCGCCGCGAGACCGAGCACATGCTTCGCCACTTCGGCCTCGGCGAGGATCTCTGGGACATCTACCCGCGCACGTTCTCGGGCGGCGAGAAGCTCAGGCTCAACATAGCCTGCGCCATGATAAAGCGCCCGCGGCTGCTTCTGCTTGACGAGCCGACAGCGTCTCTGGACAACGCCTCCAAGCTCAAGGTGCGCGCGCTCATCGAGCAGCTGAAGGGCGAGGGGACCACCATGGTGGGCATCTTCCACGACCTTGAGTTCATGGAGGGGCTGTGCGACCATGAGTTCAACATGCAGGAAGGGATGATGGCGTGAGCGCAGAAGAGCTCTTCGATATGACAGAAGGCGGCGCGGGGTCGGTTGACCTGCACGTGCACACCACGACCTCGGACGGGTCGGACACGTTCGCGGAGGTGATCGAGCAGGCGCGCGAGCGCGGCGTCGGCACGGTCGCCTTCACCAACCACGACACCACGCGGGGCCTCGGCCAGGCGCGCGCTCTCGGCGCGCAGGCGGGCGTGCGCGTGGTGGGAGGCGTGGAGATAAGCGCGTGGGACGAGAGGCGCGGGCGCAAGGTGCACGTGCTGGGGCTGGGCCTCGAGGAGGGCTCGCCGGCCGTGGAGGAGCTGTGCGCGCCCTTGCTCGATCGGCGGCGCGCCGCCACGCTCGAGCAGCTCGACCGCATCGTGGAGGCGGGGCTGCCGATTGACGTGGCGCGTGCGCTCGAGTTGGGCGAGGCGTCGACGTGCCTGTACAAGCAGCACCTCATGGCCGCGATGACCGACGCCTCCTATGCGTCAGCGGAGTACCAGGACTTGTACAGGCGCCTGTTCAAGGGCGAGGGCCCGTGCGTCCTGGAGATAGACTACGTCGACGCGCGCGACGCCGTGCGCGCGGTGGTGCGCGACGGCGGCCTGGCGGTGCTGGCGCACCCCGGTCAGCTCGACAGCTACGAGGCGGCGAGCGAGCTGGCGGCGGCGGGCCTCGGCGGCATCGAGTGCTACCACCCCGACCACACGCCCGTCGACCACGTCCGCTGCAAGCGCCTCGCCGACCGGTTCGGCCTTGTGCTCACGGCGGGCTCCGACTACCACGGCGCCTTCGGCCGCACGCCGCACCTTGGCTTCAGGATCCCGGAGGACTACGCCCTTCGCCGCGTCCCTTCCCGCTAACGGGCGGGGTCGACGGCGGGCGGCCCGGCCTTCGGCTACTCCTCGGGCTCGACCAGCGTGTTGTAGAGCTCGTAGAGCTCGGGGAAGGTGCGCTTGATGCTCACGGGCCGAAACGTCGCGCGCTCCACCGTGCATGCGGTGACGTGCCCGCTGACCAGCGGCTTGTCGTGCGCGGGATCCGCCCCTTCGCGGTAGACCTCCTGCAGGTAGGTGGTCTTGGTGGGCGCGCTCCTCACCACGCGCGTGACCACGAACGCGCCCTCGCCGTAGCGCAGCGGCTCCCCGTACTGGATGTCCACATGGAAGATGGGGCACATGTAGCCCGCTTCCTCGATCCGCTCGTAGGGAAAGCCGACCTTCTCCAAGAAGTCGGTGCGCGCGTCCTCGAAGTACAGCAGGTAGTTGGCGTGGTACACCACGCCCATCATGTCGGTCTCGTCGTAGCGCACCTTGATGGGGGTTCGAACTTGCATGGGTCTCGCTCCGTTCCTCGCGTCGTCCCTCCCATTATGGGGCAAGGCGGGGCTTTTTCGGCGCACATTTCGCCTGGGAGGCGGGTGGGGAGGAGGGGCGTGCCGCGCGAGCGAGCACCTGCTCGCTCGTGACGGCGAGGGCTTCGGCGAGCTCGCGCCCGTCGGCGCCGCGGGCCTCGGCGAGCAGGCGGAGCGCCTCCTCGAGCTGGGCGCGCCATGCCGCGGCCGACCACGTCTCGCCCGCGCGGGCGGGGGAGTCGGTCTCCAGCAGCAGCTGCTTTGCGGGGATGGCGCGCGCGTAGGCGCGCCCGCGCTTGCCGGCGAGCATGCGCGGCCCCACCGAGAAGAGGCAGCCGGCGCGCACCGCGCGGGTGAGCTCGTCGGAGGTTCCCGAGAACCAGTGGAACACGCAGGCGTGCTGGTCGAGGGCGCCTGAGCGCTCGAGCGCGTCGAGCACGTCGCTCGCCGCGCGCACCGCGTGCAGCGAGATCACCTTGGGTGATGCGTCGGCGTTGTCCCCCGCCGCCTTTCCGCAGCATGCCGCCAGCGCGCGCTCGAGCGCTGCGCGTTGGCGCGCGCGGCACTCCTCCTGTCCGCGCTCGCCCGCGAAGTCGAGCCCGACCTCGCCGACGAACCGCGCCTGGGGCGCGAGCCTCTCGAACTGCGCGACCGCCGCGGCGTCAACGCGCCCGTCGGCCACCCACCACGGGTGCATCCCGAGCCCCACGCGCACGTTCGCGCTCTCCGCCAGCAGCTCGCGTGCGGCGACGTAGCCCGCAGGCGTCACGGTGCACGAGAGCGCGCGCACGCCGAGCGCCGACGCGTCGCGTGCGAGCGCCTCGGGGCTCGCGGCGAAGTCCACATGGCAGTGCAGGTCGTAGAGCGCGGGGCTCTTCACGGGGCTCACGGGGCCTCCTTCGGTTCGTGTTCATTTGCTAGAGGTTGCGGGGCTCGTCGCCTCCCCATGATACGATGCTTCGGGTTTACCTCAAGACGCGAAAGATGGTTTTCACCGTGGATATGATCGTAGAAGTTCTGAAAGCGCTGCTCATCGGCATTGTCGAGGGCGTTACCGAATGGCTGCCCATCTCGTCGACGGGCCACATGATCCTCGTTGACGAGTTCGTCAAGCTGCAGGTGAGCCCCGAGTTCCTCGAGCTGTTCCTGGTGGTCATCCAGATCGGCGCCATCTGCGCGGTGCTCGTGCTGTACTTCCACAAGCTCAACCCGTTCTCCACGCGCAAGACGCCCGCCGAGCGCAAGGGCACGTGGCGGCTGTGGGGCATGGTGGTGATCGGCTGCCTCCCCGCCGCGGCCATCGGCCTCACGCTCGACGACTTCTTCAACGAGTACTTCTACAACGCCTGGACGGTGGCGATCGCGCTCATCGCGTACGGCGTGGTGTTCATCCTGCTCGAGCGCCGCAACCGCCGCCGCGAGGAGGCCTACCTCGCCTCCGTGCGCACCGAGCGCCCGCGCGGCCGCCACGCGCGCGTCGAGGCTGCGGCCCAGCTCGCCGACACGGCCGAGGACGTCGAGGCGGCGCTGTTCAAGGTGCGCACCGTCGACGAGATCGACTGGAAGACGGCGCTCAAGATCGGCTGCTTCCAGATGCTCGCGATCATCCCGGGCACGAGCCGCTCGGGCTCGACCATCATCGGCGGCATGCTGTGCGGCTGCTCGCGCACGGCGGCGGCGGAGTTCACGTTCTTCCTGGCCATCCCCGTGATGTTCGGCTGGGGCTGCCTGAAGGCGCTCAAGTTCATCATCGGCGGCCTGGTCATGAGCACCACCGAGATCGCGGTTCTGCTGACGGGCATCGTGACGGCGTTCGTGGTGTCGGTGCTCTCCATCAAGTTCCTCATGGGCTACATCAAGAACAACGACTTCACGGCGTTCGGCGTCTACCGCATCGTCGTGGGCGTGGTGGTGCTGGCCTACTTCGGCCTCAAGCTGGCAGGCGTCCTGTAAGGCGCGCCCTACAGGCGGTCGGCGAGCTCCTTCACCAGGCTCTCGGTCTTGTCCCAGCCCAGGCACGGGTCGGTGATCGACTTGCCGAACACGCCGCCGTCGACGGGCTGGTTGCCGTCCTCCAGGTACGACTCCACCATGAAGCCCTTCACCAGGCCGCGGATGGCCTCGTTGCGGCGGCACGAGTCGAGCACCTCCTTGCAGATGCGGAACTGCTCGAACGGCCGCTTGCCCGAGTTGTCGTGGTTGCAGTCCACGATCACGGCGGGGTTGCGGTACTTCTCGGACGTGTACGTCTCGGTGAGGCGCTCGAGGTGCTCGTAGTGGAAGTTGGGGTACGTGCGCCCGTCGAGCCCGATGTAGCCGCGCAGCACCGCGTGCGCGAACGGGTTGCCCGGCGTGGACACCTCCCAGTTGCGGTAGATGAACTCCTGCGGAGCCTGCGCCGCGTAGATGGAGTTCAGCATCACCGACGTGGAGCCGGCCGTGGGGTTCTTCATGCCCGTCGGCACCGAGAGGCCCGAGGCCACCAGGCGGTGCTCCTGGTTCTCGACCGAGCGCGCGCCCACGGCCACGTAGGACAGCAGGTCGAGCAGGTACTGGTAGTGCGCCGGGTAGAGCATCTCGTCGGCGGTGAACATCCCCGTGCCCTCGATCACGTGCAGGTGCATGCTGCGGATGGCCTTCACGCCTTCGAGCAGGTCAGAGGGTGCCTCGGGGTCGGGGTTGTGGAGGAGGCCCTTGTAGCCGGTGCCCTTGGTGCGCGGCTTGTTGGTGTAGACGCGCGGGATGATGATGATCTTGTCGTCGACCTCCTCGGCGAGCTTCGCCAGGCGCGTCATGTACGCGAGGACGGAGTCCTCGCGGTCGGCCGAGCACGGGCCGATCACCAGCAGCTTGCGCGCGTCCTCGCCTGAGAGCACGCGTGCCACCTGCGCGTCGAAGAGCTCCTTCTTCTTCGTGAGCTCAGCCGACAGCGGCATCTCCTCGCGGATGTCCTTGGGGATGGGCAGGCGGCGCTTGAAGTTCATTGCCATGGGTATTGCCTTTCCTTGCCGAGGCGCCTACGCGCTCGGCGTCTCCTTCATAACCTTCAGAAGCGTCTCGTAGATCTCGCGCAGCCCCTGGTCGTACAGGGGGCCTTCGCTGTAGGCGCTGATGCGCTCGAAGATCTCGCCCTCGCGCGCGGGGTCGTAGAGCTTCATGCCGAGGGTCGGCTTGAGCTCGCGGATGGCCAGGGAGTGGCCGGCGCGCTCGTTGATGAGCGCCACCAGCTGCCGGTCGATCACGTCGATCGCGGCGCGGTGCGCCTCGAGTTCCATGCGTGCGTGGCTCGTGTCAGGCATGGTTCGTTCCTTCCTTGGGTTCAAGCGGTAACGAGAAACGGCCCCCGCCAGGCGAGGGCCACTCGTGTGGTGCCATGATAGCAAAAGGCTTGTCCGGGGCGGCGAACTTCTTTGGTTAGAGCGCCACGACGTTTCTGGATCACCAGAAGAAGATGGCGTTGATCGTGAAGTACAAGATGAGCAACACGACGATCCCAATGGCGATGCCCACGATGGCAATCCACCATCTGATCCATTTCTTTGCTCGCCCTACATCGTTGTAGATCGAGTTCAGCTGAACAGCATCTAAGTTCTTTTCGCGCACGTCTTGGACGTCGAGGTCGTGTACCAACTCGTCAAGGCTCAGGCCGTAGTAGTCGCTCAGCAGAACAAGGCGTTGGAAATCCGGATAGGATTGCGCCAGCTCCCACTTGGAGATCGTCTGTCTTGACACCCCGAGCTCGTTTCCTAACTCCTCTTGGGAAAGGTGCTTTGATTTTCTCAGCTCGATGAGCTTTTCGTTGAAGTTCATTTCTTCCTCCTTATGCGGTTGAGCAATGTGTGCAACGTTGCGGCTCAAATGTATCGAGCGATGGGGAGGGCAATCAACCAACAATGGTTTGCGATATGTCAACTCAGAACGGCATCTCAGCAAGAACAGGATCCTTCATCGTTAGATTCTGCCATCATAGAGGTTGGTGAGAAGAGGTTGCGAAACTACAGGGCGAACCTCAGGCATCTTTAAGGCAAGATGGCAAGCTGGGACAAAGTGTGCAAGTGAAATGACAGCTTCGGAACCATTCGAGTTAAATAGGTGCAGAACCATGTCGCTCAACAGCCATTTCTTTTTAACAGCCTTTTTGACCCGACTGTTAGAAAGAGTGTCAGATGGCCTTGTAGGCGCGCTCCTTGCGGCCGCCAGTCTTCTCGAGCAACCCTTCATCGACCATTGCATTAAGCAGCCTTCTCGCCGCGTAGTCCTTTTCGTTAAGCAGTTTGACAGCGGCGGCTGATTAGGCGCTAGGGTTCCGATTGCCATGAATGCCCCGTATTGCTTGATTCAGGACATTGGAAGACACTAGCGGACGATAATCCCGCAATTTAGGACAATGTCCGCAAATGTCCGGAATCGCCCCTACTGGTCTGTCTCGGGTGGCAAAAGATAGCGCCGGCTTCTCGTCGTGCCCGTGGCGACGACTCTTCCCTCGGCCACCAGCGCGGAGATGTGGCGCCTCACTGTTCTCCCCGTCACATCGGCGATGGCCGCCACACCGGGCACCGTCGCGTACCCGTAGTCCCTCATCATCTGGAAGATGACTTCGTCCACGCTAAAGGACGTGCCCATGGCAGATGCGGCGCCTTTGAGGATGGGGATGGATGCCTCGAAGACGTCCCCCTCGGTCAGCATCGGCTGCGCCCCGCCATACGCCCAGGAGTACTTGAAAAGGTTGCGCGTGCCGCTGCCAAGCGTGTCGGCGCGCCCGATGTTGGCGAAGAAGTCGGCGATTATGGGGTTCTTGGGCAGTGGGTTGAACCGGTCGGGCGTGAGCGGGCCGATGAAGCGCGGCCTGCTGGCGTTCTCCGTGCGGATGCCGTCGACGTCTATGACCATCTTCGCCGGGAAGGGGCTCGTGTACTCGCGGTGGATGAGCGTGTTGGCGATGAGCTCGCGGCAGATCACGTCGATCGCGGCGCGGTGCGCCTCGAGTTCCATGCGTGCGTGGCTCGTGTCAGGCATGGTTCGTTCCTTCCTTGGGTTCAAGCGGTAACGAGAAACGGCCCCGCCAGGCGAGGGCCGCTCGTGTGGTGCCATGATGGCAAAAGGCTCTCGCGGGGCGGCGAACTTCTTCGCCCCGCCTCGCGGTTTTCCGCTTGCGGCCGGCTGTGAATGCTATCACCTCATGTTTCTAAGCTGCCGTTGTTTCTGTCGGGTGATTACAAGCGATAAGCCGTAGCGAGAGCGCGATGAGGCCCACCTGGCGCGGCTCCATGGAGCACAGGAGATGCTTCATCCCCTTTTGGCAATCACGAAGAACGTCATGGACGCGGCATCCTCTGCGATGGGCACGCTTACGCGATTCGCGCGCTTTCCGAAAAGCTCGATGCCCCAGTCGGTGTCGAAGGTGGGAAGCGATGAGGACCTCACAACCTCGAGATAGTCGTCCATTCCCTCTTGGTATATGAACCGCGCATGGGGCATGTGGTCGGGGCAGACATTGCCCCAAGACCCCAGAGCTTTGTAGACGAGGAAAACCCCGGTGTCTATCTCGTCAAACGTGACCGATTCCTTGAGCGCAAAGGGATGGGCGGGCAGAACGGACACATGAAGGTGCTCCGTGCCGAGCTCCCTGCACTCGAGATCGGGGTCATCGAGCTTGTGGGTGAGGATGATGTATTGGAACCGGTTGTCTTTGAGGCCGGTTATCAGCTTGTCTTCGTCTTCCTGGGTTACCTCGATATGGGCCGCAGGGAGATCCTTCAGCATCGCGCGCTTCAAAACGAGGCCCGGAGCCGGAGCGCAGGTGCCGATGCTCACGAGGGTGGAGCCGTCCTGGTTGGCGCGCACATGCTTGACCAGCTCGTCTTCCAAGGCCAAGATCCTCTTCGCGTATTCGACGGCCATCTCTCCGTTCCCGTTGAGGCGGAGGCGGTTCTTCTCGCGAGTGAAGAGCGGCACCTCCAAGAGCTCTTCGAGCTTTTGTATGCTGCGTGTCAAAGTAGGCTGGGTTATATGAAGCTTCGAAGCCGCTTCGGACAGCGTCTGATATCGGGAGATTCCCACCAATTGCTCAAGAAGGTAGAGCTCTATCACGAAGGCACCTCGAACAGGACTTGTTCCGTCGTCCAACCAGCCGTTCACATCGTCTGGCTATAAGCATGACGCATAGCCCAAATCGCTCTATCGAAACTATACGCCGTGCGTATACCACTATACCTGATTTCGATTTCACAGGCCGCCTCGCACCTCCTATTCTTGAGAAATCACCGAGTCGACGACAGAAGGAGATGCCAATGGAATACGCGACTCTGCCCAATGGCCTGAAGATGCCCCTTGAGGGATTCGGGGTCTTCCAAATCCCCGATCTGAAGGAATGCGAGGACAGCGTCTACGCTGCGATCAAGAACGGTTATCGGCTCATCGACACCGCCTCCGCCTACGCCAACGAAGAGGCGGTGGGCGCTGCGGTCAAGCGAGCCGTCGAGGACGGCATCTGCACTCGCGATGAGCTCTTCGTCACCACGAAGCTCTGGATCCAAGATTACCCGGATGCTGAGGCTGCCTTCGAATCGTCTCTGAAGAAGCTCGGCATGGATTACGTCGACCTCTATCTCCTGCACCAGCCCATAGGCGACTACTACGCAGCCTGGCGCTCGCTTGAGGAGATCTACCGGTCGGGCAAGGCGAAGGCCATCGGCGTCTGCAACTTCTACTCCGAGCGCATCACCGACCTGTGCCTTCACGTGGACATCAAGCCCATGGTCAACCAGGTGGAATGCCATCCGTTCTTCCAGCAGAGCGAAGCTCTGAAGGTAGCGGAAGAATTCGGGTACACGCTAGAGGCTTGGGGCCCGCTTGCGGAAGGAAGCCACGGCATCTTCACCCATTCGGCGCTTACCGCCATAGGGGAGAAGCATGGGAAGACGGCGGCCCAGGTGGCGCTTCGCTTCAACGTTCAGCGCGGGATAGTCGTCATCCCCAAGTCCGTTCATGAGGAGCGCATCGAGGAGAACTTCGACATCTGGGACTTCGAGCTCACCGACGAGGACATGGAGGCCATCGAAGCCCTCGACCTCGGTCATAGCGAGATCATCGACCACAACGACCCCGCCACCGCCAAGTTCCTGAGCTCTTTCAGCATCCACGACTAGGCTCGCTGCTATCCGCCAAGATCGAAAAGGAGAACATGATGACCCGCATCGCCGATAAAGCCGAGTTCGAGAAGGAAGACACCTTCGGGGTCGGCGCGCCCAACGAGATCTTCGCCCAGTATTTCGTGGGCGACTCGTTCCTGAAGCCGCTCAACGAACCGGGTTCCTCTCCCGTGTTCGTCGCGAACGTGACCTTCTCCCCGGGATGCCGCAACAACTGGCACATCCACCATGCGAAGGAGGGCGGCGGCCAGATGCTCCTTTGCACCACGGGCGAGGGCTGGTACCAGGAAGAGGGGAAGGAGGCCGTGAGCCTCACCCCCGGCACCGTGGTGGAGATCCCCGCCAACGTCAAGCACTGGCACGGCGCCAAGAAGGACAGCTGGTTCTCCCATCTGGCAGTCGAGATCCCGGGCGTCGACGCGAGCAACGAATGGTGCGAGCCTGTGACCGACGAGGTCTACGAGGGTCTCGAGTAGCGCTTTCACTTGAGGATTGCCTATCCCGATGAAGACATGGGTTTGGCAAGGTTTGCCTCAGATCTGGTTGAAGACGGCTATGTGACGTGCGGAGCTTTGAACATGACGGCGGTGCTCGCCAAGCGCGTGACTGAGATGGCACCTGCTCGATCGCCGGGCGCGTTTGTGACGCCCCGTACCATCTTCCCGACAACGGAAGACGGTGCGGGGCTTTTCACGTTTGAAGGCTACGGCATTCACTCCTTGACAGGGGATTCGGCGTCCGAGCGGCCGCTCTGGCAGCGAGCGAACGTAGCCTATGCCGTAGTCGTTCCCCTGCAGCGCGATGACGTCCATGGCGCCGTTGGGCACGAACGCCAGGTCGAGAGCGTCCTCTGTCGAGAGACATGCAGGCACTCGCAGGAGCATCCCCGTGAGGCGCGCGGCGCGCCCGGGCACTTTGGCGGCGATAGCGAGTCTGTTCGCAGCATGATGGACGGGCTGGGCGGCCACCTCTCGTTCGGCCAGGTGAAGGTGTTTGCGTGCGCCCGCAACTGCGATGCGGCGACGGCGCGCCTGGTGAGGCGTCTCGCTAAACCGTCTAACAATATATGGGCTCGAGGTCAATCAGCTTGGTCCCAGATGGCCCTTCGTGGCCACTGCATCACAACATCACCATCAGTTGATCTGCGCTTACCCCGCGCATCCTGATGGCGTATTCCGATTAATGCATTGACAGATTTGAATATATAGATATACTGGCTTCAACGTATTGATGTTTGTCTATGAATAGGGTAGCGAATGGAAGCAATCGGAACATTTTTGATGGATCAAGTGCTCAAGATGCAGTGGCTATCTGATCTGGTG
The DNA here is from genome assembly GCF_013185065.1 of Adlercreutzia sp. ZJ473. GTDB lineage: Bacteria > Actinomycetota > Coriobacteriia > Coriobacteriales > Eggerthellaceae > CAAEEV01. The sequence goes on from NZ_JAAVTO010000001.1 coordinate 14,002, forward strand.
GCCATGCTCGTCGGCGCTTTCGGGTTGGATGTCGCCTCCCAATGGGGAGGAACGCTCCATTTCTTCATCTACGACACCATCAAGATCGTCATTCTTTTGTGCGTGATGATCTTCATCATCAGCTACATTCAGAGCTACTTTCCGCCCGAGCGCAGCAAGCGCATACTCGGAAGGTTCAAGGGTATCTGGGGCAACATCGTAGGAGCGCTCCTCGGTACGGTGACGCCGTTCTGCGCCTGCTCTTCCATTCCGCTGTTCATCGCATTCACCCGTGCGGGCCTCTCGCTCGGCGTGACCTTCTCCTTCCTCATATCATCTCCCATGGTGGACATCGCCTCCATCATCCTCATCATGAGCATCTTCGGACCTCATGTAGCGGCCATATACACGATCGTCGGGCTCGTCATCGCCGTCGTAGGCGGAACCATCATCCAGCACCTGAACATGGACGACCAGGTTGCCGACTTCGTTCGCGGGGAGGCGGTGGATGCCGGTCAGGCTGAGGCCATGACGAAGAGGGAGCGTGCGTCCTACGCGCTCGGCCAGACCGGCGAGACGTTCAAGAAGGTGTTCCCGTTCATCCTCGTCGGCGTCGCTATCGGTGCGCTCATCCACAACTGGATCCCCCAGGGCATCATCGAGGCCGTTCTCGGCGACGGCAATCCGTTCGCCGTGGTGCTCGCAACGCTCATTGGCGCGCCCGTCTACGCCGACATCTTCGGCACGATCCCCATCGCCGAGGCGCTTTTCGGCAAGGGCGTGGGGCTGGGCACCATCCTCGCGTTCATGATGAGCGTCACGGTGCTCTCGATCCCGTCGCTCACCATGCTCTCGCGCGTGGTGAAGCCCAAGCTGCTCGCTACGTTCGTCGGCATTTGCATCGGAGGCATGATCATAAGCGGATACCTCTTCAACTGGCTGCAACCCCTATTCGTGTAAGGAGAAGAAAATGGGTTTGTTCGGAAAGATGTTCGGCAAAGACAAGGACGAGAAGAAGAGCTGCTGCTGCGAGATGGAGATCGTGGAGGCGCCCGAGGACGAAGAGACGACCGACGCCTGCGGCTGCGGACGCGGCTGCGAAGCGCCATTCGGCGACGCGGTCACGCTCACGGTGCTCGGCCCCGGATGCAAGCGCTGCCATGAGCTCAACGACAACGCGCTCGCCGTTGCGGTGAAGCCGGGCAGGACGGTGAACGTGGAGTACGTCACCGACCCGATCGCCATAGCTGAGGCGGGCATCATGTCCACGCCCGCGCTTCTCGTGGACGGCAAGGTGGTTTCCCAGGGCAAGGTGCTCACGGCTGCCGAAATCGAAGGATTGCTGTAGCTGCTGCGGCGACCGGGAAGGAGCGTGCCGATGAGCAAGAATAATGTTCGCGCTTGCGCTTATCTTCCTGGCCGTTGCCGCAGTCACGTTCGGTTTGGCCTCTGGCGAGGCGTTCGCTGTCATAGTTGGTCCGCTCATCGAGGTTCCTGTGCTGATTCTTCCGGCGAATGCTTCGCTTGCTTCGGGTAGGAGGTGGCACGTGCTCGGGGGTGGATGCTCGAAAGTCTGAAAAGGCACTTGACGAACACGGGCTCCTGCCACAATATATCGACAAACATCAATGCCAATCGATAATCAGATGTGGGAGATCATGGATCTAGAGAAGACAGCATTGTTATTCAAAGCACTCGGAGACGAGAACCGGCTTCGGATACTGGAGCTCATTGCTGCGAAGGAGGATCTTTGCGCATGCCGCATACTCGATGAGCTGGAGATTACGCAGCCGACCCTCTCGCACCACATGAAGATCTTGAAGGATGCGGGTCTGGTCAACGCGCGAAAGCAGGGGCGCTGGATGCATTATTCAATCAGCGACGGCGCCATGCAAGAGGGCATTGAGAGCTTGCAGCGTTTCTGCATGAGCTAGACGAGCTGCGTCTGGAGGGGCAGTGACGTCGTTTATGCTGAATCGCGTGAACCATGCCCGGCTTCTCCTTTTCTTGGCAACGGCGTAGGGGGTTGCCTCGTTCGCTCTGAAGCGGCTCGCGTTGGCAAGATACGTCCAGCCGACCTCGTTGCCGTCCGAGTCGATCAGGACATAGAGGTTCGGGTCCGGGGTTCTCTCGACGCGCCCGGAAGCGCGGGCCCCGCTTTCGTCCTGGGCCTGCCATGACAGCTCGCCCTGATCCTCCTGGCCTTCTGCGAAGCTCAGGAATCTCCCGCTGTTTTGCCCGGGCTCCAGATACGTGCCTCTGAGCTCGAAGCCTTCGGCGGCTCCTTGGCGCATGTCCTCCAGCTCGGCAGCGGCCCCGATCGAGAACACGGAAAGCGCGACTACTGCCAGAAGGCCCAATCCTGCAGCTACGTAACAGCCCGAACGCTTGAAGCTCATAGCGAACACCCCCTCGGGATGGAGCGGATCGGCTTCGCGCAAAGCGCAACCTCATTGTGCTCTGTTTTGCGCAGGAAGCAATCCAGGCAGGCATGTTCCGCACAAAGCACAACCGGGGGACGGAGGTCCTCCATGGAAGTTGAGCATGAAACCGACCCAGTTGACCGACCCAGTGCCGACCCAGTTGACCGATCCAGTTGCAAGGCTGTGTGTCGTCCTGACGGGCGGGCCTCTCAGCATAAGCAAGGCGATGGGGCTTCTCGGTCTTTCGCAGAAGCGCAATTTCCGAGAAAGGCATCTGAACCCGGCGCTTGAGTTGAATTGCATCGAGCGAACGATGCATGTCCGATTACGGCTACCTTTTGAACGCGCACGGCATATACTCTTACGTGAGACATGAAGGAGCCGGATCCATGGTCGTAGGCACATAAGAACGCGAGCGAAGGAGAACCATGTACTGCTGCAGCGAATACGACTCACCCATGGGGAAGCTCACCATCGCGAGCGACGGCGTGGCCGTGTGCGGGCTCTGGCTTGAGGGGCAGAAGTACCATGGAGCCACCGTGTCCGAAGAGATGGTGCGAAGCGACGAGGCCGGCGGGCTCGCCGAGCTGCGCGCATGGCTCGACGCCTACTTCGCCGGCGAGCGACCCGACCCTGCGAGCGTGCCCTTGGCACCCATCGGGAGCGAGTTCCGGCAAGCGGTCTGGCAGAAGCTGCTCGAGATTCCCTACGGCGAGCTGACCACCTACGGCGCCATCGCGCAGGCCCTCAAGGAGGAGCGCGGGAAGGCCTCGGCGCTCGCGGTGGGAGGAGCCGTGGGGCACAATCCCATCTCCATCATCATCCCGTGCCACCGCGTGGTGGGCGCAGACGGGAGCCTCACTGGCTACGCGGGAGGCCTCGCGCGCAAGACGTGGCTGCTCGAGCATGAGGGCGTCGACATGGGGAACCTCTATGCGCCCAAGAAGGGCACGGCGCTGTAGGGACCGCATCGCTGACAGTGGTACAGGGCTCTGCGCCAGACGGAGAGGGGGCTTGCGCGGTCGGGGGTCGCACGGGCGGTGGGCTTTCGGCGTCAAGGAGGGCGCTGGCGTTTGCCTGGCGAAACGGAGAATCGGACCCGCAAGAGGCGGGGCGGTTCATTCGTCAGCCGAGCCGCAGCGGGTCGACCAGGCCCTTCTCTCTATAGATGGAATCGCGCAATGATGTTCCAAAAAGCGCACAGAAACTGCCATATTTTCACCTCAAAGTTGCGTATAATGCAACTTTGAGGTGAAAATAAGTGCTCATGACAACAAAAATGCTCCAAGAAAAACTGTCCTCCTACGGAGCGCCGAAGAACAAGATTGCCCGCATGGCGAGGAATGGCGAACTCACGCGCATCGTGAAGGGCCTTTACGAAACCGACGCCTCGACGCCGCCCGAATACCTGGCGGCGAGCATCTACGGTCCGTCGTACATCTCCTTCGAATACGCGCTCGCCCGTCGCGGCATGATTCCCGAAGCCGTGCCCGTCGTGACGAGCGCCACCTTCGAAAAGGGCAAGGCCAAGCGCTACGACACTCCCTTCGGCACCTTCACCTTCCACGACGTGCCCTCGCGCGCCTTCCCCTGGGGGGTCGAAGTGGTCGTGGAGGGCGACTACGCCTATCGCATCGCGAGTCCCGAGAAGGCCCTGTGCGACACGCTTTGGCTTCGCTCTCCCGTTGCCAACTACCGCGAGCTCGAGGCCCTCCTCTTCGACGACCTCCGCCTCGAGCCCTCAGAGCTTCGCGACTTGGACTCCCGGGCCATAGCCGATCTTGTCGGGCGATACCGCAGCACGAACATTGGCAAGCTGGCCAAGTACTTGGAAAGGAAGGCCCGTTATGAACTCCGCTCTTGAGTGAAGGCAGGCTCCGACATGCAGTCGGCGTTTCTCAAGGGGAACACGCGCGAGCATCTGCTCCTTTTCTACCCCCAGGAGAGTTTTTCGGCGGGCGTTCCACGAGACGAGAAGATAAAGATCAAGTTCGAGGTGGACGTGAACCCACCGGCGCTCGCGACCTTCGAGCGGCGCTACCGGCTGCTGCCCGCGCCCTATGAGGTGAACCTGTACGACCGGCCGTCCCTGTTCGCCGGCAAGATCCACGCGGTCTTGTGCCGTGGCTGGAAGAACCGCGTCAAGGGCCGCGACCTTTATGATTACCTCTTCTATCTCGCGCGCGGCGCGAAGGTGAACCTGCCGCACCTCCAGGAGCGCCTTGCGCAGACGGGCCATTGGGACTCCCGGGAAAAGCTCACCGTGGAACGCTTGCGCCAGCTGCTGGCCGACCGTTTCGACGGCATCGACTACAAGGCAGCCGCCCGCGATGTGGAGCCGTTCTTGTCCGACGGGTCTTCGCTGGTCCTTTGGTCCCCAGAGCTGTTCAAACAGGCAACCGAGCAGCTTGAGGCGATTTAGGCGGCTGCGGACGCAAGCTGTGGCAAGGTGGCAAGCGACGGCAGGAGCTCTCGCAAACGCAGAAGAAGACATCGGAAGCGTCATGATTGAGCGGATGGCGTATGCGCCTGCCGAGTCGGTTTTCCTTTGCGCGCGCGGCGCCCGCTCGCCACAGGCGGGCGCGAAAGCGCTAGAATAGTGCGTCACCCCCTGAACCAGATCACGAGACGAACGCGAAGGAAGACGCCCATGCCCCTCGACCTCGACACCCTCAACGCCCCGCAGCGCGAGGCGGTGCTCACCACGGAAGGCCCGCTGCTCGTGCTGGCGGGCGCCGGCTCCGGCAAGACGCGCGTGCTCACGTTCCGCATCGCGCGCCTCATCGAGCAGGGCGTCTACCCGTGGCAGATCCTGGCCATCACGTTCACCAACAAGGCCGCCGCCGAGATGCGCGAGCGTCTCGGCGCGCTCGTGGGCCCGAGCGCGCGTGGCATGTGGGTGTCCACCTTCCACAGCATGTGCGTGCGCATCCTGCGCGCCGACGCCGAGCGGATCGGATTCACCAAGGGCTTCACCATCTACGACACCGACGACCTGAAGCGCCTGTACAAGGAGATCATGGCCGAGCTCGACGTCGACCCGAAGCGCTTCCCCGTCAACGCGCTCATGAACCGCATCTCCCAGGCGAAAAACGAGCTCATCGTGCCCGGAGACTTCGAGAAGCAGGCCCTCGACCCGGTGGGGAAGGTGGCCGCGCGCGTGTACGCCCGTCTGCAGGAGCGCCTGCGCGCCGCGAACGCGTTCGACTTCGACGACCTGCTGCTCTACGCGTACCTGCTGCTGAAGAACCACCCCGACGTGCTCGACGCCTACCAGCAGCGCTTCCGCTACATCATGGTGGACGAGTACCAGGACACCAACCACGCGCAGTACGAGATCACCATGCTGCTGGCCGCCGCGCACCAGAACATCATGGTGGTCGGCGACGACGACCAGTCCATCTACAGCTGGCGCGGGGCCGACCTGCGCAACATCCTCGAGTTCGAGAGCGACTTCCCCGAAGCGCACGTGGTGAAGCTCGAGCAGAACTACCGCAGCGTGGGCAACATCCTCGCCGCGGCGAACGCGGTCATCGCGAACAACCAGCACCGCAAGCAGAAGCGCCTGTTCACGGCCGCGGAGGACGGCGACAAGATCAACGTGTACATGGCCACCGACGAGCGTGACGAGGGCCGCTGGATCGCCGGCGAGATCGAGAAGCGCCGCGGCGAGGGCATGGGCTACGACGACATGGCCGTGTTCTACCGCACGAACGCCCAGTCGCGCATGCTCGAGGACATGCTGCTGCGCGCGGGCGTGCCCTACCGCATCGTGGGCGGCACGCGGTTCTTCGACCGCGCGGAGATCCGCGACGTCATGGCCTACCTCACGCTGGTGATCAACCCCGCCGACGACATCGCCGCCAAGCGCGTGATCAACGTGCCCAAGCGCGGCATCGGGCGCACGACCGTCGAGCGCATCGAGCAGTTCGCGCGCGAGATGGGCATGCCGTTTCTGGAGGCGTCCGAGCTCCTGCTCGCCGACCCGGAGGTGCGCGCGTCCACGCGCAAGTCGGTGGGCGAGTTCGTGCAGCTCATCAAGACGGCGCGCACGTACTCGGGCGAGCTGCGCCGCGTGATCGAGATGATCGTCGACCAGGCGGGGCTCGTCAGCGCGCTCGAGGCCGAGGGCACCGACGAGGCGCGCGGGCGCGTGGAGAACATCCAGGAGTTCATGGGCGTGGTGGACGAGTTCGCCGAGACGCACGATGCCGACGACGCGGACTACGCGGCGCCCACGGCGGGCGCGGGCATGCTGGGGGACGCGCTGACGGGCGCGGATGCGGGCCCCGCCGCCGCCCCCGACCCCGACGCCGAGCCGGTGCGCGTGCTGCGCGGCGACTCGCTCGCCGACTTCATCGAGTGGGTGCGCCTGCGCACGGACCTCGACACCGTCACCGAGGACGGGCACGCCGTCACGCTCATGACGGTGCACTCGTCGAAGGGTCTCGAGTTCGACTGCGTGTTCGTGGCCGGCATGGAGGAGACGCTGTTCCCGCACATGAACTCGGTGGGCGACGCGGCCTCGGTGGAGGAGGAGCGCCGCCTGGCGTACGTGGCCATCACGCGCGCCCGCAAGAAGCTCTTCCTCACGTGCGCCCAGCAGCGCCAGATCTTCGGCCAGACCTCGGCGAACCCCACGTCGCGCTTCGTCTCCGAGATCCCCTCCGAGCTGCGCCGCACGTCCGGCGTGGGCTCGGCGGGCTTCTCCGGCACGGGCTGGGAGAAGCGCGGGAGCCGCCGCGGCATCGCGGGATCGGGCGCGGAGGCGGGCGAGGGGCGCGTGTTCGGGCGCTCGAGCGCGTCGGGCTCGGCGGGCCGCGCCGACCGGTCGCGCGCAGGCCGCTCGGGCCACGGCAGCTTCTCATCGGGCGCGGGCTCGGCGGCCTCGAGGAAGTCGGGAGCTGCGGCAACGTTCGCCGTGGGAGACGCCGTTGACCATAAAACGTTCGGTCGCGGCAAGGTGACCAGGGTCGACGGTGATACACTGCACGTCAAGTTCGCCAAGACCGGCCAGACCAAGAAGCTTCTCAAGGACTACGCGCCCATCGTGAAGATCGGCTAGCCTCGCCGGCTGCGAGCTCGAGAACGACTAGATTCAACAAGGAGCACTGCATTGTCATCACCGGTTATCGTGGTTGGACACCGCAACCCTGACAACGACTCGATCTGCGCCGCTGTCGGCTACGCGTACCTGAAGAACGAGCTCGCCCGGCGCGAGGGGCGCGCCGACGAGGTCACCTACCTGCCCGCCCGACTGGGCCCTCTGCCGCCTGAGAGCGAGTGGGTGCTCGAGGCCAACGGCATCCCGGCCCCCCGCATCATCCCGCACGTGCACGCGCGCATCGCCGACGTCATGACCACCGACCTCGTGACCATCAACCATGACGCCACGGTGCTCGAGGCGGGCCGCCTGCTGCGCCAGAACAACATCCGCTCGCTCGTGGTCACCAACGACGACGGCACCTTCCGCGGCCTCATCGCCACGCGCGCCATCGCGAACCGCTACATCTCGGCCACCGACCTGCTCGACGAGGGCGAGACGAACTCCATGGCCGTGGCGGCCTCGCTCATCGAGTCGCTCGGGCAGCGCGTGAGGGAGCTCACCGAGGAGAACGTGCTCGTGCTCGACGCGGAGGGCCTGCTCAAGGACGCCGTCGAGGACCTCATCTCCAGCGAGCTCCGCGAAGGCGTGGTCATCGACGACGACGGCTTCTGCATCGGCATCGTCACGCGCTCCGACATCGCCACGGGCCCGCGGCGCAAGGTCGTGCTCGTCGACCACAACGAGACGCGCCAGGCCGCGCCCGGCATCGAGGAGGCCGACGTGGTGGAGATCATCGACCACCATCGCATCGCCGACGTGATGACCTCGAACCCCATCCAGTTCTTGAACCTGCCGGTGGGCTCCACGGCCACCATCGTCACCATGGAGTTCCGCAAGCACGGCGTGGAGATCCCGCGCAACATCGCGGCGGTGCTGCTGTCGGCCATCATGACCGACACGGTGATCCTCAAGTCACCCACGGCCACGCAGGTCGACAGCGACCAGGTGGCGTATCTGGCCGAGATCATCGGCACCGATCCCACCGAGTTCGGCCTGCAGGTGTTCCGCACGCGCGGCGGCGAGGACGACATGCCGGTGAAGGATCTTGTTGAAGCTGACTCCAAGGAATTCCTGCTCGGCGACAAGACGGTGCTCATCGCGCAGCATGAGACGGTCGACCTGGCCGCCGTCATGAGCCGCGAGCAGGAGATCCGCGAGCACATGCGCTCCCTTCTGGAGGCGAACGGCTACGAGTTCGTGCTGCTCATGGTGACCGACATCGTGGCCGAGGGCAGCCAGTTCATCTGCGAGGGCAACCGCCGCGTGGTGAACCGCGTGTTCGGCATCGAGTGCACGGGCGAGGGCGGCACCTGGATGCCCGGCATCCTCTCGCGCAAGAAGCAGGTTGCCGCGAAGATCCTCGGGTAGGGGAGCGCCGTCATGAACCCCCAGCGGCTGCTCGACTCGTTCCTCGCCATGACCGCCGTCGAGAGCCCCTCGTGGCACGAGGCGGCGATGGCCGACTTCTGCACACGTGAGCTCGAGGGCATGGGCTTCGCCGTGGCGCTCGACGACTCGGCGGAGGTGACGGGCTCGGAGGTCGGCAACCTCGTCGCCCATTTGCGCGGCACCGCGCCGGGGCACATCGCGTTCTCGGCCCACATGGACACGGTGGTGCCGTGCGCGGGCATCCGCCCGGTGATCGAGGCGCGCCCGGCGGCGGCGTGCGGCTGCGAGGACGCCGAAGGCGCCGAGGGGGAGGTCGAGGTCATCTGCTCGGCGGGGGAGACGATCCTCTCGGCTGACGACAAGGCCGGCATCGCGGCCATCTTCGAAGGCGTGCGCGCGACGCTCGAGGCGGGCGCCCCGCGCCCCGATCTCACGGTGGTGCTCACCACCTGCGAGGAGCAGAGCCTGCTGGGCGCCTCCGCGCTCGCCCCCGACGTCTTCGCCCGCGCCGCCGCGATGGCGGATGAGCGAACGAATGTTTCACGTGAAACATTCGCAGAACCCGATCCCGTGCCGTGCTTCGTGCTCGACGCCGACGGGCGCCCGGGCTCCATCATCGTCGGCGCCCCCTTCCACTACACGCTGCGCGCCCGCTTCACGGGCCGCGCGGCGCACGCGGGCGTCGAGCCCGAGGCGGGGGCGAGCGCCATCCAAATGGCCGCGCATGCCGTGGCGAGCATGCCGCTCGGGCGCATCGACGAGCACACCACCGCCAACGTCGGCGTCGTCAGCGGCGGCGCGGCGGTGAACATCGTCCCCGAGAGCTGCTGCGTCGAGGGGGAGTGCCGCTCGCTTTTCGAGGACCGCGTGAACGCCCAGCGCGACGCCATGACGCGCGCGTGCGAGGAGGCGGCGGCCCGCTTCGGCGGCGCGGTTGAGGTGAGCTGGACGGTCGACTACCCGGGCATCCTCTTCAGCGAGGACGCGCCCATCGTGTCCAGCCTGGCCAGGGCTGCGAAGGCGGCGGGCCTCGAGCCGCGGCTCGCCCTGTCGGGCGGCGGCGCCGACGCCAACGTGCTCTCGACCAAGGGGGCCTGCGCCATCACGCTCGGCATCGGCATGACGAACTTCCACACCTGCGACGAGCACATCGCCGTGCGCGACCTTGAGGGGTCCGCCCGCTACGTCGAGGCCATAATCGCCGAGTACGCCCGCTAACGCGCCTTTGCGCGCTCGCTAGCGCGCCGCCCGGCGTGGTAATTTTCTCGAAAAAAATTCGCTCGGCGGCCGCGCACCTCGTCACAGGGCGCAAACTCTTCCTCTGACCTGCGCGTTTCCGCTCCCCGGGGTATGGATACTCCCGGGTGCGTGGCGTTTGACAAGCTGGCGAAAGGCGCATAATATACCACTTCGCGTCTCAAAGAGGCGTTAGCTTTCACGCACTTCGCCGCTGCTGTTTGTGAGGCGGCAGCGACGAGGGCATGCGGCCTCAAGCCCAAGGCGAGGGGCCGCAGTCGGTAGAAAAAGGAAGGAATGAGTCTTGCCTACTATTAACCAGTTGGTCCGCAAGGGCCGCAAGAAGACGGCTGACAAGTCCAAGACGCCGGCACTCAAGGGCAACCCGCAGAAGCGCGGCGTGTGCACTCGCGTGTACACCACCACGCCGAAGAAGCCGAACTCGGCTCTGCGCAAGGTCTGCCGTGTGCGCCTCGTCAACGGCATGGAAGTCACCGCCTACATCCCCGGTGAGGGCCACAACCTGCAGGAGCACTCCATGGTGCTCATCCGCGGCGGCCGTGTGAAGGACCTGCCTGGCGTTCGCTACAAGGTCATTCGCGCCGCCCTCGACTGCGCGTCGGTTGACAAGCGTCGTCAGGCTCGCAGCCGCTACGGCGCCAAGCGCCCCAAATAAGTAATCGCTAAGTCGCGCGGGCTAAGAGAAGCGCCGCGCCGGCAGGAGGCCGGCGGCAGGCGGAGCCTAATGGGCCGAAGGAAAGCGGCCTCGAAGCGCGCAGAGGAAAAAGGAGTTAGTACATGCCGCGTCGTGCAGCAGCAGTCCGTCGTGAAACCCAGCCGGACGCAAAGTACAACAACCGTCTCGTCACGCAGCTGATCAACAAGGTCCTGCTTGACGGCAAGAAGTCCATCGCCGAGGGCATCGTCTACGGTGCGTTCGACATCGTGGAGACCAAGACCGGCCAGGATCCGCTGTCCGTCTTCAAGAAGGCCATGGACAACGTGCGCCCCACGCTCGAGTGCAAGCCCAAGCGTGTCGGCGGCGCCACCTACCAGGTGCCGATGGAGGTCAACTCCCGTCGCGCCACTACGCTCGCCATTCGCTGGATCGTCGACTTCTCGCGCAAGCGCAAGGAGCACACCATGAAGGAGCGCCTCGCCAACGAGATCATCGACGCCTCCGAGAACACCGGCGCGTCCATCAAGAAGCGCGAGGACATGTACAAGATGGCCGAGGCAAACCGTGCCTTCTCGCACTACCGTTTCTAGGGCAAGGTGAGAGTGAACATGGCAAAGATCGATCTGAGGGATACGCGCAACATCGGCATCATGGCCCACATCGACGCGGGCAAGACGACCACCACCGAGCGCATCCTCTACTACACAGGCAAGACTCACAAGATCGGCGAAGTCCACGACGGCGCCGCGACCATGGACTGGATGGTCCAGGAGCAGGAGCGCGGCGTGACCATCACCGCCGCCGCCACCACGTGCTTCTGGAAGTACCCCGGCGGTGCGGCTGACGGCAAGGAGTATCGCTTCCAGATCATCGACACCCCCGGCCACGTTGACTTCACCGCCGAGGTGGAGCGCTCCCTGCGCGTGCTCGACGGCACCGTCGCCGTGTTCGACGCCGTCGCCGGCGTGCAGCCCCAGTCCGAGACGGTCTGGCGCCAGGCCGAGCGCTACGGCGTTCCGCGCATCGCCTTCATCAACAAGTACGACCGCGTGGGCGCTGACTTCTTCCACGCCATCCAGACCATGCGCGACCGCCTCGACGCGAACGCCGTGGCCGCCCAGATCCCGATGGGCGCCGAGGACAAGTTCTGGGGCGTCATCGACCTGGTGACCATGACCGCGTGGGACTTCAAGGCCGACGACAAGGGCATGACCTACCCCGAGCCCATGGACGCCATCCCGGCCGAGTTCGCCGAAGACGCCGAGCTCTACCGCCAGGAGCTCCTTGAGGCCGCCGCCGACTGCGACGACGATCTCATGGAGAAGGTCCTCATGGAGGAGGAGGTCTCAGTCGAGGAGCTGAAGGCCGCCCTCCGCAAGGGCGTCATCGCCTGCCAGATCAACCCCGTGTTCGTGGGCTCCGCCTACAAGAACAAGGGCGTGCAGGAGCTGCTCGACGCGGTGGTCGACTACATGCCGTCCCCGGTCGACATCCCGCCCATCAAGGGCACCAACCCCGACACCGGCGAGGAGGAGGAGCGCCCGGCCGACCCGAAGGCGCCGTTCGCCTCCCTGGCGTTCAAGATCATGACCGACCCCTACGTCGGCAAGCTCACCTACCTGCGCGTGTACTCGGGCAAGCTCGACTCCGGCAGCTACGTGACGAACGCCGTCAAGGGCAAGAAGGAGCGCATCGGCCGCCTGCTGCAGATGCACTCCAACCAGCGCGTCGACATCGACAGCTGCTCCGCGGGCGACATCGTGGCTGTCGTGGGCCTCAAGGACACCTCCACGGGTGACTCCCTGTGCGCCGAGGACGCCCCCATCGTCCTGGAGTCCATGGAGTTCGCCGACCCGGTCATCGACATCGCCGTCGAGCCGAAGACGAAGGCCGAGCAGGACAAGATGTCCATCGCCCTGCAGAAGCTCGCCGAGGAGGACCCGACGTTCCGCGTGTCCACCAACCACGAGACCGGTCAGACCATCATCGCCGGCATGGGCGAGCTGCACCTCGAGATCATCGTCGACCGCCTGCTGCGCGAGTTCAAGGTCGAGGCGAACGTGGGCAAGCCCCAGGTCGCCTACCGCGAGCGCCCGGGCAAGGAGGTCCTCAACGCCGAGGGCAAGTTCGTGCGCCAGTCCGGCGGTCGCGGCCAGTACGGCCATGCGGTCATCAACATGTACCCGCAGGAGCCGGGCGCGGGCTACGAGTTCGTCAACAAGATCGTGGGCGGCGTGGTTCCCAAGGAGTACATCCCGTCCATCGACAAGGGCATCCAGGAGGCGCTGAACTCCGGCGTCCTGGCCGGCTACCCGGTCGAGGACGTGAAGGTCGAGCTCATCGACGGCTCCTACCACGACGTCGACTCCTCCGAGGCTGCGTTCAAGGTCGCCGGCTCCATGGCCATCAAGGACGCGCTGCGCAAGTCCAACCCGGTCATCCTCGAGCCGGTCATGGCCGTCGAGGTCGAGACCCCCGAGGAGTACACCGGCTTCGTCATGGGCGACATCCCGAGCCGCCGCGGCATGATCCAGGGCCAGGACAAGCGCGGCAACGCCAACGTGATCAGCGCGAAGGTGCCGCTCGGCAACATGTTCGGCTACGCCACCGACCTGCGTTCCGGCACTCAGGGTCGCGCGGTGTACACCATGCAGTTCGACTCCTACGAGCCGGTTCCCAAGAGCGTTCAGGAAGAAATCATCAGCAAGGCTGGCGGAAACGCGTAAGCGCCCCGCAACAGGCTATCTTTGGAGGTAAGGTAAGTGGCTAATCAAAAGATTCGCATCCGACTCAAGGGATACGATCATGAGATCGTGGATCAGTCCACGAAGCTCATCGTCGACACCGCCCAGAAGACGGGTGCCAAGGTTTCCGGTCCTATTCCGCTGCCGACGGAGCGCAACATGTACTGCGTCATCCGCTCGCCGCACGTCAACAAGGACTCTCGCGAGCAGTTCGAGATGCGCACGCACAAGCGCCTGATCGACATCCTCGAGCCGACCCCGAACACGGTCGACTCGCTGATGCGCCTCGATCTTCCTGCTGGCGTTGACATCGAGATCAAGCTGTAAGGGGGTTGCTCGAACATGATTAACGCTATTTTTGGCAAGAAGATCGGCATGACCCAGATCTTCGCCGAGGACGACACCGTCGTCCCCGTGACGGTCATCCAGGCTGAGCCCAACGTGGTCTGCCAGGTGAAGACCGCCGAGACCGACGGCTACGAGGCTGTCCAGCTGGCGTTCGGCTACGTGAAGCCGCGCCGCGTCAACCGCCCCATGGCCGGTCACTTCGAGAAGCAGGGCATCGAGCCGAAGCGCTACCTGCGCGAGGTTCGCGTGGAGAACGCCGCCGACTATAAGGCGGGCGACCTGCAGACCGTGGCCGCGTTCACCGACGTCAAGAAGGTCGACGTCCAGGGCACCTCGAAGGGCAAGGGCTTCGCCGGCGTCATGAAGCGCTGGGGATTCCGCGGCGGCCCGGGCGGCCATGGCGCGCACTTCCATCGCGCTCCGGGTTCCGTGGGCCAGTGCGCCACGCCCTCCCGTGTGTTCAAGGGCCTCAAGCTCCCGGGCCACATGGGCTGCGACACCGTCACCGTGAAGAACCTCGAGGTCGTTCGCATCGACGAGGACCAGAACCTCATCCTGGTCAAGGGCGCGGTTCCGGGTGGCAAGAACGGCATCGTGCGCGTTCGCATGGCTTAAGTTCTCGTTTACGTTAAGGAGCTGCTAATACTATGACAACCATTGAGATCAAGGACGTGAAGGGCGCTGCAGCCGGCACCGCTGAGCTCGCAGAGTCCGTGTACGGCATCGAGCCGAACGTTCACGTCATGCACCACGTCGTCACGGCGCAGCGCGCCTCCTGGCGACAGGGCACCGCTAACACCCGCACCCGCGGCATGGTCCGCGGCGGCGGCAGGAAGCCGTGGCGCCAGAAGGGCACCGGCCGTGCCCGCCAGGGCACCATCCGCGCTCCCCAGTGGAAGGGCGGCGGCGTCGTGTTCGGCCCCCACACTCGTTCCTACGAGATGAAGGTCAACCGCAAGGAGGTCAAGCTGGCCATGCGCTCTGCGCTCTCCGCCAAGCTGGCTGACGGCGAGCTCGTGGTCGTGAAGGACTTCGGCTTCGAGAAGCCCCGCACCAAGGACGCCGTGGCGGCCCTGAAGGCGCTCGGCCTCGAGGGCAAGCGCATCACGCTCATCATCGGCAACGAGGATGTGGAGACGTTCTTGTCGTTCCGCAACATCCCCGAGGTGAACATCGTCCCCGTGGGTGACATCAACACCTACGAGCTCATTGACAACAAGGCGCTCGTGATCGTTGACACCTGCCTGGCTCGCATCGAGGAGGTGCTTGCATAATGAACAAGGATCCCCGCGAGGTCATCATCCGCCCCGTCATCACGGAGCACAGCTATGACATGATGGAGAAGAACACCTTCACCTTCGAGGTGGCCAAGGACGCCAACAAGGTCGAGATCCGTCAGGCCGTCGAGGCCATCTTCGACGTGACGGTCACGAAGGTGAACACCCTCAACGTGAAGTCCAAGCCGAAGCGCCTGCGCGGCCCCATCGGCCGCACCCGCACCTGGAAGAAGGCCATGGTCACGCTGAAGGAAGGCGACACCATCGAGATCTTCGCCAGCTAAGGCGAGCTAAGGCAAGCGTAGGAGCGCCGCAGGGCGCGCCATATCGCAGCGAAGGGAGGCACCCGCGAGGGTGCCTCTTTTGCGTGTCGGGGGAGGCGCGTGCGAGGTGGGTTCGCGCGGGTGCGGCGGGCGCGTCATCTGGCTGCTATGATTTGACCCTCTTTGATCCTTGCAGGCTTGCGCGGACCGCTTCCTCCACCTCGCTTGCGACGGCACGCGCCTCGTGCGCGCTCATTCCCGCGCGCTGCCCGACTGCCACGAGGTCGGCGTGCTCGATGCCGCGTCCCTTCCCGTTCACGGTGGTGGCGCGTTCCCCGTTCATGCCCTCATTTCGCGTGAGGTCGTAGGCGGGGGAAAGCTCCCAGGCGCCCTTGTCCTCGTCGAAGAGGAACGAGAAGTTCTTGGCGTGGTCGTCCCTGTTCTCGGCGAACACGTTGAAGCACATGAGGCGGTAGAGCTGCTCGATGCTGTCGAAGCTGTCTGTGAGCCGCAGGATCAAGCGCATGAGCAAGTCGTAGTCGAGGTTGGGAATGCGGTGCGACGTCTCAAGCAGGCCGCCAGCGGAGACCATATGGACCTTGCGGGTGTCGCCTTGCGCGTCGACACGTCGGTCGAACCGTCGGACGCCGAAGTATCCGGCGCACTTTCGGGAGGGGAAGAGCTTCGTTTCGGGCATGACGATGCCGCAGCGTTGGGCGGCGCAGGCCATGCGGTACTCGTGCAGGCCGATGTCGGCGTCGTCATGCGAGGAGGGGAACTTGATGATCCAATCCTCGCCGCCGATCTCCGTCATGATCTTCGGCCTCGCGCCTCCCGATGATCCGCCGAGGGCGAACAGCGCATCGAGGTCATCTGAGAAATCAGTGCTCAGCAAGCGCGCGCATTCCGCGGCGATGCCGTCGAGATCCCCAGGGCCCTGGGAGTTGCCAAGCTGTGCTGCGGGGACGTATTCAAGCGCGCCGAGGCCGCTTGCGCCAACAATGGAGAGACGTGCGAGGGCTCCTATCTCGAAGGGATTTGAGCCGTGGCGCTGCAGGAGCCTGTCGACGAGGAGGCGCCCCCATCCGTCAGGCAGGCTGTCGTCGAACACGCCGAACATCCCGTCGAGTGGATGGGGCTTGGCAACGAACACGCGCTTTTCAAGCGGGAGGCTGAACGGGCTGATGCTGAAGCCGTTGGCGAGCCACTCGTCGCTGTATTCAAACGCGAGCAGACCCTCAGGGTCTTGTGCGAGCGTTCCGACGACGCGCCCTCGGTGGACGACGTTGAGGGACTCGGGTTCTTCGGCGAACGGAGGAGGCGACATGGGCTGCGTGGGCATGGCTATCTTCTTGCGTTGATGACGTCTTGGATGGAGGCATACTCCCTTTTCGCGAAGAGCACGTCGAAGTCATCCTCGCGGTTCAGGGCGATCGAGATCTTGATGAGCGACTCAAG
This sequence comes from Adlercreutzia sp. ZJ473, assembly GCF_013185065.1. Lineage (GTDB taxonomy): Bacteria > Actinomycetota > Coriobacteriia > Coriobacteriales > Eggerthellaceae > CAAEEV01. The sequence continues at coordinate 30,905 of NZ_JAAVTO010000001.1, forward strand.
CGAGATCTGATGCGTCTGCTCGAACCGCTTGTACGATCCCAAGCTCATGCCCGCCTTCCTGCTCATTTGCGTCTGGGTGAGTCCGAGCTCTCGGCGCCGCGCCCGGACACGCTGCGCCAGCGCAGCGGCAATCTCGCAAGGGGTCTGTTGCTCAAAACTTATCATGACTCATATTTTAGCTCTGATGATGAGAAATCACAAGAAAGGGCGCTAATATGAGCCTTTTAAGTTTTCGAGACATACGCTGTTCGATGATTCGTCAAGGGTGAAGGACACATTGCGGGCATCTCGGGTGCGCTTTGGCTTAGGCGTGCGGCGAGCGTTCTGGACGCCGTCGACGTCTTGGACTTGCCTGCGCGGCGCGGTTTTTCCGTGGGCGGGTAGGCGCAGGCGGGCTCTTCGGCGGGCTGATCGTGTATCGTAAGGGAAAAGGACAGAGGCGAAGTGAGGAGCGCGGGGCGTGGCTTTCGTTGAGTTTCGCGAGGTGAGCAAGGTCTACCGCATGGGCGAGGTCGAGGTGGCCGCCGTCGACGGGATGAGCTTTGAGATCGAGCGCGGCGAGTTCGTCGTGGTGGTGGGGCCGTCGGGCGCCGGCAAGACCACGCTGCTCAACATGCTCGGCGGCATGGACGGCTGCACGAGCGGCTCCATCACGCTCGACGGGCGCGAGATCAGCGGCATGGACGAGCGCGCGCTCACGCAGTACCGCCGGCTCGACATCGGCTTCGTGTTCCAGTTCTACAACCTCGTGCAGAACCTCACGGCGCGCGAGAACGTGGAGCTGGCGAGCCAGATCTGCCCCGAGCCGCTCGACGCCGACGAGGTGCTCGCCCAGGTGGGGCTCGGCCATCGCGCCGACAACTTCCCCGGGCAGCTCTCCGGCGGCGAGCAGCAGCGCGTGGCCATCGCCCGCGCGCTCGCGAAGAACCCCAAGCTGCTGCTGTGCGACGAGCCCACGGGCGCCCTCGACTACCAGACGGGCAAGGCCATCTTGGCGCTTCTGCAGGACACCTGCCGCGCCACGGGGCGCACCGTGGTGGTCATCACGCACAACTCCGCCTTCACGGCCATCGCCGACCGCGTGATCCACGTGCGCGAAGGGCGCGTGGCCGCCATGGAGGTCAACGCGCACCCCGCCTCGGCCGAGACGCTCGAGTGGTGAGGCTGCGCGCGTGACCAGCTCGTTCGGCAAAAACCTCCTGCGCTCCGTCACGGGCTCGCTCGGGCGCTTCGTGGCCATCGCCGCCATCGTGGCCCTCGGCTGCGGCTTCTACGCGGGGCTGCGCATGACGTGCCCCGACATGCTGCTGTCCGCCGACGCGTACTACGACGGCTCGGACCTCTGCGACGTGCGCGTGGTGGCGCCGCTCGGCCTCGAGGAGGCGGACGTAGAGGCGCTGCGCGCGGTCGAGGGCGTGTCGGCCGTCATGCCGGCGTACGAGACCGACGTCATGGCCACCATGGGCGGCGAGCAGTACGCCGTGCGCGTGCACTCGCTCGCCGAGGAGGGCTCGCCCGAGCTCAACCGGCTTGAGCTCGCGGAAGGGCGCCTGCCCGAGCGCGCCGACGAGTGCGTGATCTCGGCCGACCGCGTGATGGGCTCGCCCGTGGGCGTCGGCGACGCCGTCACGCTCACCGAGTGCACCCAGGAGCTCGACGACACGCTCGTCACGCGCACGTTCACGGTCGTGGGCTTCGCGCACGCGCCCTACTACGTGGCCTCGACGGCCATGGGCTCCACCTCGCTCGGCTCGGGCAGCATCCAGCAGTTCATGTACGTGCTTCCCGGCGCGTTCTGCGAGGACGTGCCCTACGCGGAGGCGTTCGCGCTGGTGGAAGGCGCGAAGGACGAGTTCTCGGGAGACGAGGCGTACCAGCGCCTCGTCGACGCGGCCTGCGCGAACGCGGAGGGCGTGTCCGCCGAGCGCGCGCCGGGAAGCCTCGCGCGCTTCCGCGCGCAGACCCAGGCCACCCTCGACGAGGCGCGTGCCGAATACGCCGCCGAGCGCGACCGCGCATATGCCGAGCTCGATGACGCCCAGGCGCAGCTCGACGAGGCGGCCGCCGCCATCGAGGCGAGCGAGGCGCGCATCGCGCAGGGGCAGGCCGACTACTACGCGGGCACTGCCGAGCTGGCGCGTCAGCGCGCCGCGGTCACCGAGCAGCTTGACGCCGCCGAGGCGCAGATCGACGCGCAGCAGGAGCAGAGCGCCGGCGTCGAGGGCGCCGAGGTCTACCTCGGCGGCGCCCGCGCCGAGCTCGCGGGGCGCCGCGCCCAGGCGATCGCGCAGTTCGCCGCCGCCGAGCAGGCGCTCTCCCAGGCGGCCGACCAGCTCGAGGACGCCCGCGCGCAGCTGGCGGAGGGGAAGGCGGCCTACGAGCGCAACCTCGCGCGCTACGAGGAGTCGCGCGTCGAGGCCGAGAGCCAGCTCGCGAGCGCCGAGGACGAGATCAACCGCTCGCAGGAGGCGCTCGACGGCCTCGCCGAAGACGACGCCGCGTGGCTCGTGATGGATCGCGCCAAGCTCACCGGCGCGGTGAGCTTCGAGTCCGACGCGCACCGCATCGACTCCATCGCGCAGGTGTTCCCCTTCATCTTCTTCCTGGTGGCGGCGCTCGTGGCGCTCACCACCATGACGCGCATGGTGGAGGAGGAGCGCGTGCTCATCGGCACCTTCAAGGCGCTCGGCTACTCGCGTGCGCGCATCACCTCGAAGTACCTCGTCTACGCCGCGGCGGCCTCCGTGACGGGCAGCGTCGCGGGCATCGCCCTCATGAGCCAGGTGCTGCCGGCCGTCATCATGGAGGCGTACTCGATCATCTACGCCGTGCCGCCCGCGGCGCTGCCCATCGACGCGCCCATCGCGCTCGCCGCCGCGGGGCTCGGCGTGGGCGTGACGCTTCTCGCCACGTTCGCCGCCGCAGCTGCCACGCTGCGCGAGCAGCCCGCGCACCTCATGCTGCCGCGCGCGCCGAAGGCGGGCAAGCGCATCCTGATCGAGCGCATCCGGCCTTTGTGGCGGCGCGCGTCGTTCAGCTGGAAGGTCACCCTCCGCAACCTCTTCCGCTACAAGAAGCGCTTCGTCATGACGGTCATCGGCATCGCGGGCTGCACGGCGCTCCTGCTCACGGGGCTGGGGCTGCAGGACTCCATCAACGACATCATCGACAAGCAGTTCGGCGAGATCGTGAGCTACAACGTGGTGGTCACCGCGGACGCCGCCGCCGACGAGGACGTGCTCGACGAGGTGGGGGAGCACGTGGGCGTAAGCGCGCTGGCGCAGGAGGAGCCCATGGTCGCGCGCACGCAGGCGGGCGCCGACGTGCGCATGACGATGGTCGTGCCCGAGGACCCGGACGCCTTCACGGATCTGTGGGCCCTGCGCGAGCGCATGGGGCATGCGCCCGTGGCGCTCGACGGCGAGAGCGTGGTGGTCACCGAGAAGCTCGCCTCGACGCTCGGCATCGGCGTGGGGGACGAGCTCGTGCTCTTCGAGCAGGACGTCATGGGCAACGCCGCAGGGGCGGGACGCGCGCTCAAGGTGACGGGCGTGGCGGAGAACTACATCGCCAACTACGCGTTCGTGGGCGAGGAGGCCTACGGGACCGTCTTCGGGCGATCACCTGAGTACCGCACGCTGTTCGGCACCGTGGGCTCAAGCGCGTCGGCGCACGAGGCGTTCGCCGAGGCCGCGCGTGCGGTCGACGGCGTGAAGACGGTCACGTTCAACGACGAGACGATCGACACGTACCGCACCATGCTCAAGAGCGTGAACATGGTGGTCGTGGTGCTGGTGGTGGCCGCGGCGGCGCTCGCGTTCATCGTGCTGTACAACCTCACCAACATCAACATCACCGAGCGCGTCCGCGAGATCGCCACGCTGAAGGTGCTCGGCTTCACCCGCCGCGAGGTGGACCTCTACATCTACCGCGAGACCATGCTGCTCACCGTCATCGGGTGCGTGGCGGGGCTGCTCCTCGGCATTGTGCTCGAGGGCTTCGTGGTGGTCACCGCCGAGGTGGACTACGTGATGTTCGGCCGCGAGATCCACGCCGCGAGCTTCGCGGCGGCCTTCGCGCTCACGCTCGCGTTCGCCGCCTTCGTCATGCTGGTCATGCGCGGCAAGCTGGCGAAGGTCAACATGGTGGAGAGCCTCAAGAGCAACGAATAGATCATTCCGCCCGTCCTGACGGAGCGGGCGGAACTGCTCGACGCTGCGAAGGGCCGAGGCACCCACCCTTGCCCCTTGTTTGGCACGCTGCGCGGCGCGAAGGCCGCTTGGTGCCAAGGCGGGGCAATTGAGGGCACCTCAGCCCTTCTCGCTGACGCTTGCGAACGAGATGCGACTCAGATGCTCTGACGACGGCAGGCGGCTTCGATGCGGAGGGTGAGCATGGCGCCGGTGTCGTAGGCGCGGCTGCCGGCGACGTCTTCGTCGCAGGTCACGTTGAAGCCCACGAGGCGCTCCCCGCCGTCGCCCGCGTCCTCGTACACGTAGACGACCGTCATGTCGCCGTCCTCGAGAATCTCCGCGCGGCGTCCTTCGCCCATCTCCACGCTTCCCGCCGAGATGAACAGCGTGCCCGAGACGGCGATGGTGTTCGTGGGGATGCTGCCCGGGTAGGCGTCAGCCGCCTGCGGCGCGCTCCCGGCGAGCTCGGCGGCCATGGCCGCTCCCGCGCACGCGCCCTGGAGCGCGGCGCTCTTCCAGATGCCCACCACGCGGCGCTCACCCGACACCAGCTCGAGGGCCTGGGCCACGTCGCCTGCGGCGTACACGTCGGGGTCGCTCGTGCGCATGAACTCGTCGACGAGGAGCGCGCGGTCGACCTCGAGCGCGCCTTGGGGCAGGAAGCCGAGGTTCGACCTCACGCCGTGCGCCACGATGATCTCGTCGAAGCAGTCCGTCTCGCCGGTGGAGAAGGTGACCGCGAGCTTGCCGGAGGGGGCGGCGGCCGTGGCGTCGGCGGCCGCGACCTCCACGCTCTTGATGGTCTGCCCGAGCCGCAGCTCGATCCCCTTCGCGACAAGCCCGCGCTCGAACCGCTCGGCGGCTGCGGGCAGCGCGTTGAAGTCGAGCACGTGCGGGTTCATGCCCACGAGCGTGCATGTAACGCCGTGGCGCAGGCACGCCTCGAGCGACTTGAGCGCCACCATGGACGCGCCGCTCACCAGCACGCGGCGGCAGGCGTCGTCCTCGAGCACGCGCTTGAGCCGGCAGGCGTCGTCGAGCGTGCGCAGCACCAGGGGCTCGTAGCCCTCCGTCGCGGGGAAGCCCGCCGTGGAGGGGTGCGCGCCTGAGGCGATCAGGCACTTCTCGTACGAGAAGTCGCCTTGCGGCGTGCGGATGAGGTGCGCGGCGACGTCGAGCGCGGTGACGGGGCAGCCCAGGTGCACCTCGGCGCCCAGGCAGGCGAGCTCGTCGGCGCTCCACGGGAAGCACTCCTCGTAGGCCTTCTCGCCGCCCGCGTAGTAGGAGGTGAGGATGGGGCTGTAGGGGAGCGTGGCCGCGTCCGAGAACACGTGGACGTCCCCGGCGTAGCCCGCGCGGCGCAGCGCGATGAGCGCGTTCACGCCCGCCGTGCCGTATCCGATGACGGCCACGCGCACAGGGACGGCGCCCGCGGCGTTCTCCTGACCCACGGAGGCGCTCGCGCCTGCAGAGGCGCCCGCAGCCCCTTCGGCCTTCGCGGCTTGATCGTCCTGCGAAAGGCCGGCTTGCTCGATTCTGCTCATCTTCTCACTCCTCATGATCTCTTGGGCGCCGTCACGCGAAAACCTGGGCGAGCCAAGGCCCGTACTCGCCGGACCACATGCCGCCGAGCTGGGCGAACACCGTGTCCCAGTCGAGCTGGTTCTCGAACAGAAGCTCGGTGTAGTGCTTGTTCGCCACGTCGCGCGGCTCGCTCATCAGGCGGAAGGCGTAGGTGTAGGTGCAGGTGGGGCACATGGTGACCACCGTCGAGCCGTCGGGGGCGAAGGAGAGCTTGGAGTCGGCCTGGCTCGCCTGGCGGTTGGGGTCGAACGCGCTCACCGCGCCGCCTGCGCCGCAGCACCCGTTGAAGATGGTGATCGCGCCGGGCGCGCCGTCCGCCGCGCCAAGCGTGCCGGGCGTTGCGCCAGTTGCCCCGCAGGCCCCGCAAGCCGTGCTCGCGTCCGCTTCCACGCCGAGCGCGCGGCACGTCTCCTCGAGGTAGCGCCCGTCGCGGTCTTGGCACGACTTCGACAGGCAGAGCGTGCCCTCGGGCAGCGCGCGCTTGCCCGTGAAGCCGTGCGCGGTCAGAAACGCCGGCAGCAGGGTGACCGCCACGTCAAGCCCGCGGCGCCCGAGCGTCGAGCGCATGGCGTTCGCGCACCCCGGGCACACGCACACGATCTCGCGCGCGCCCGAGAGGGCCACCTCGTCGGCGATGCGGTCGCACAGCGCCTCGGCGCGCTCGAAGAAGCCGGCGCTCTTCAGGGGCGAGCCGCAGCAGTGGTCGATCAGGGTGGTCTTCCCGCCGAGCTCCTCCATGGTGGCGAAGATCTCGCGCGTGAGGTCGGGGCCGTAGGCGGCCAGCGAGCAGCCGGGGAAGAACGCCACCGCGCAGTCGGTCTCGGCGGCATGCCCCTCGGATTCCGCATGGCGCACCAGGTCGGCAAAGCCGATGCCGTGGATGGCGCGGTACGCGGTGAAGATGTCCCACTCCTGGTCCACCATCACGCTCGACCAGGCGCCGCGCTCGATGAGCCCGAGGCTTTGGAAGTCCACGCGCGCGTTGTAGATGAGGTCGCACACGTCGTTGTGCGCGAAGCAGGTGTTCTTGCACGAGGTGCAGAAGAAGCAGCCGCGCACGGCCTGCATGAGCGCCCCGTCGCCCAAGATGCGCGCGGCGAGGTCCTCGCGCGACCCGGCGGCGCGCTCGTGGGCCAGAAGCGCCCGGGCGATCTCGCCGAGCGTCATGTTCGCGCTGGTGAGCGACGAGCACGCGTCCACGCAGTGGCCGCACTGGGTGCACTGCCCCAAAAACTTCCAATAGGCGTCAGAGCGTTCGAGCAAGCCCATGGCGTTGTCCTCCTCGTCAAGCGGCGCCTCCGCGTGTGAGCGGCGATCGGCGAGCGGTGATCGCTGTGCGGAGGCGTATAAAGCTGCAGCCCCATACGATACCCCACTTCCCAACCCTGCGCAAAGCAGATGCTGATCCTCGCTCCGGCCGTGCCGTCAGGCCCGATCAATGGCCTGGGACGCATGCCCCAGCTTTCTAGGATGTAACAAACGCCATGAATCTCGTAGCAAAGGAGAATTCTTCTGTCAATAGCCGGTGATATCATATTGTACAAGTGTAAACAGCCGTATACTTTTTTGTCACGATGCATGTGCAAGCTTATGACCTGCGAAAACGAAGAGCGTGACGAATTGGTCTAGGGATGAGGAGCTTGGCGGAGGCGCGTTTTGCGCCGATCGCCCCGCCAAAGCGTGAAGAGATTGTGAAAAATCACAATCGGAGGCCTCGCGGCAGGTGGGAAGCCGCATGGGAGATTCGGGTGGTTGGAATGTTTGAGCGACTGGTCGATGCGAAGGGAACGTTCGAAGGCAAGGTTCTCTCGGTTCTCCTGTCGGTTGCCCTCGTGCTCAGCGTGACGAACGTGTTCGCGTTTGCTGAGGCCGGAGGCGTCGTGAGCAAAGACGCCAAGACCGAGCAGGCTGATCCGACCACGTCCGCCGACAAGAGCAAAGGCACCGCTGCGTCCGAATCCGCCACTTCTGGCGACACGAAGGAGTCCGCGGGCGAGAAGAAGGCTGCCCCGTCGGCTTCCAGCACGGCGGCGGTTGCGCATGACCCGCATGCCGTCCTTCCCACCCCGCCGCTTGTCGAGGCGAACCTTGACGAGGCCGTGGTCACCTTCGACCTTGAGAACGCCTACGTCGAGGTGAAGGGGCAGAAGCTCGCCGGCACCAAGAAGATCCAGATGAAGATCGAGAAGTCGAAGGATCTCACGTTCCGCGCCAACGCTAACGCCGGCTACAAGATCGCCAGCATCAAGGCGAAGAACTCCGCGACCGAGAACGTCCCCATCTCCACCCAGGGCGATGTGTCTGCGATAGCCGCCGACCACGTCAACAGCACCCTCGTGGTGGTGGTCAAGGTCGAAGCCGACGAGGCCGCCGAAGCTGCTCCGGCATCTGACACGACTCCCATAACCAACGAAACCGACATCAAGGCGGAAGGGAAGGCTGGCGAGCCTGAGGCCGGGACCGAGGGCGAGGCTGGAGCTGAGGCTGGGAAAGAGGCTGCGACTGGGGGTGAGCCTGAAGCTGTGACCGCGTCCGAAGGTGAGTCCGAGATCCCAGAGGCTTCTGAGGCGTCGGAGGCGTCAGAGCCGTCTGATGCTGTCAAGGCTCCCGAAGTCGAAACACCTGAAGCTTCCGAGTCCGAAGGCTCCGAATCTCCTGAAAACGAGTCTGTCGAGCCTGCTGAGAACCCCGCTGAGCCTCAGGGCGCCAGCGCTGGAGCTGGCGAAAATGATGCAACTGACGCTGACGGCCAGGCTGATGCTGATGGCAAAGATGCGAACGGCAAGGAAGACGCAGTTGACGGCGAGGATGCTGACGACGTCGAAGCTGCAGCCGACGAAGTGGCTGACGACGCAGAGCCTGCCGACAAAGCCTCTGCTGACGAAGCGACTGACGACAACGACAAAGCGGCGTCTGACGGCAAGCCTGCCGATGACGAGGCCGCTGGCAAGGACGAAGCTGCGGCTGATGACGAGGTCGTTGACAAGGTTGAGGCCGCTGACAATGGCAAGGCCGCTGCCGACGATGACAAGGCCGCTGCCGACGATGAGGTCGTCACCGTCCACGCCGACGTGAGCAGCCCCGCCTTCGAGGGCTACGCCTACGTGGGCGACGTGATCGTCAAGGTGACCGCCGGCGAAGGCATCCTCCCCGAGGGCACTGCCGTGGAGGCCGTCGCCGTCGAGCGCCAAGACGTGATCGACGCCGTGAGCGACAAGGTGGAGGCACAGGGCAAGGAGCTCCAAGACGCCGTGGCCATCGACGTGACTCTCCTCGACAAGGACGGCAACACCATCCAGCCTGACGGCGCCGTGAATGTGTGCTTCTTCAACGCGAGCGTCGAGGGCGAGGAGGTCGGCGTCTACCGCGTCTCCGACGACGCTGCCAAGGTGGAGACCATCGGCACCCGCCAGGCCACTTCCGACGTCCAGAGCTTCGACGTGGACCACTTCACCGACTACGTCATCGCGGGCTTGAGCCTGTTCTCCGCAGAGGCTTCCCAGAGCGTGAAGCAAGGCACGATCAGGTTCGATCCGAATAGCGAGATGGGCGCGACAGGTACGGCCTTCACGAGGGAGTTCTCAGACGGAAAGTACACCTTGCCGGGAATAGCGAGTACAGACTTTGTGAACGAGGGGCATACCTTTGTCGGGTGGTCGACGAATAAGGCCGGCAACGGCTCGAACTACACGCCCCAGCAAATCGCTGTCGAGGATGGCCAGACCTACTATGCGATCTGGCTCTCGAACAATCCGAGCCCAAACCAGGCGGTTCGAGCGGAGTACTTCATCCGTATAGATGGAGAGATGCCCTATGAGCCTGACGCTGCGTCGCATTCGAAATACTTCCCTTCGGGAGGTTGCGGCCATGGCATCCTTTGGTCGTCAGGTACTGGCAGGGTGAAATCCGATATAGCGATAAACAACAACCTTGCTGCCGTTGAGGCCAACATCGGAGTGGGGCCGACCAATGATGATATTACGGCGGCTGTGAACGATTGGAATGCGAAAAATCCGGGTAATCAGGTCACTTTTGACCCCGCAAAACAGAAGGTAACCTGGTATGTTATCAAGAAACTTGACGATTATTATCTTGGGCCTCACTACAATGTGGATGGCATCATCCAGAATCTCTCGAGCCATACGGTCACCTATGATCCCAACGGGGGAGACAGCCGCGTTCCGGAGAGGAGCACGTATACAGAGGGATCTACCGTCAATGTAAACTTCAATATGATTCCATCTCGCTCAGGCTATACGTTCCTCGGCTGGAGCGATAGCGCCACGGCATCTGAGCCTCAGTACAAATCTGGTGAAACCACCTCTTTCATGATGCCAAACGCGGACGTCACGCTCTATGCGATATGGAAAGCTCAAAATGTTGTCCTAACTTATGACGGCAATGGTGGCGCGACCGAGCAAGGGAATAATGCGTATACCGAAACCCATGAGGTTGCCACGACATTCGAACTGAAGGCAAACGAGTTCAAGAGAGCTGGCTATAGCTTCGAAGGTTGGGCGATTAGCCCTCAGGGAGGCGTGAAATATACTGACAAGGCCAGCTACACGATGCACGCCGCCAACACAACGCTCTATGCCGTATGGAAGCCGAATGGGGACACCCCGTATAAGGTCGAGTACTACTACATGAATGACAATGGCACTTACTCTACCGTAGCCGACTCTTCGGTCGAGCGTTCCGATACCACTGACACTAAAGCTACTGTGACCGATACGGATAGGGTTCCCTTGCGAGATGACTACATCTTCGATACGAACGCTAAAAACGTGCTTTCCGGCAATATCGCCGGCGATGGCTCCCTTGTGCTTAAGGTCTACTTCAAAAAGCAGTTCACGGTAACCTATCTGCCTGGAGACCTCGCTAAGCCTGGCTCCAAACAGCAGGTCACTTCGGGCCTCGACTACGGCGCTCAAACCCCGGCCGCTCCGGCCTACAAGGGTCAGCCCGGCTACACCTTCACGGGCTGGAGCCCCGAGGTCGCCGGCACCGTCACCGGCTCGGTCACCTACACCGCCCAGTGGACCCAGGACGTCTACGCCGTCACCTACACCGACGGCGTCGAGGGCGAGGAGGTCTTCGCCGACCAGAAGCACGAGAGCCTGACCTACGGCACCGCCACCCCCGCGTTCGACGGCGCGGGCGACGCCACCGCCCCGGCGCGCGCCGGCTACACCTTCACGGGCTGGAGCCCCGAGGTCGCCGGCACCGTCACCGGCTCGGTCACCTACACCGCCCAGTGGACCCAGGACGTCTACGCCGTCACCTACACCGACGGCGTCGAGGGCGAGGAGGTCTTCGCCGACCAGAAGCACGAGAGCCTGACCTACGGCACCGCCACCCCCGCGTTCGACGGCGCGGGCGACGCCACCGCCCCGGCGCGCGCCGGCTACACCTTCACGGGCTGGAGCCCCGAGGTCGCCGGCACCGTCACCGGCTCGGTCACCTACACCGCCCAGTGGATGACGAATCCCAATGCTAGGTATGAAGTGCAGCATTACCGTCAAGATGTTGTCGGTGATGGTTACTCCCTGTTCGAGATGCTGGAGGGTACGGGTTCTGCAGGCGCTGAGGTTACAGCGGCGCCGAAGAATTACAAGGGCTTTACGCATGTGATGACTGGCGATTCGGTTGAGTCCGGCGTCATCGCTGGCGATGGCTCACTTGTCCTTAGGCTGTACTACGACCGCGATCTCTACGCGGTGAATGGGGTTATCGACAACGACGGTTCGGTCGAAGGCAACAACCAAGAGGCACGCTATCAGGCATCTTCCGAGTCCATGACCTTTACGGCTGCGAGTGGGTATCGCATCGTCTCGATCGCCGTCAACGGCGAACCTCAGAGCGTCGCACCCGGCACGACCTCCTACACATTCGGGCCCATCCCCAGCGTTGACAGAGACTATATGGTTAACGTTAAGACGGCCGCTCTCGGCTCAATTGTCGCGATTGCTCCTAGCGGGCAGAAGACCTATGATGGCGCACCGCTTATCCCAGGTGCCGCCGTCTTCGAGGGGCTGCCGGCGGGATATACGGCCGAGGCTGTTATCTCGGGTGAGCAGACTAATGCAGGCAGTTCCGCAAGCACGCTGTCGAACGTCGTGGTCCGCGATGCCGACGGCAACGACGTGACGGGGAACTTTGCCATTGAAGTCAAGGACGGTACGTTGGTCGTTGACCCTGCTCCCGCCATCATCACGGTCGACAGCTCTTCCAAGCAAGTCGGCACGGCTGATCCAGCGTTTGCAGGCTCGGTTGCCGGCCTAATGAGCCAGGGCGATCTGGGCGTCGTCACCTACTACCGCATTGGCGACGAAGAGGCTGTGGGTTCGTATCCCGACGTGCTTGTGGCCAGCTATGCAAGTAATCCGAACTACACGGTGGAAATCGTTCCCGGCACCTTCACCATCACCGAAGAGCCTGTTTCTGAAGAGCCCGCGCCCGATACGCCCGGCGGCACGACCCCCGAAGGCCCCACGCCGGGCAGCCCCGGCGGCACAACTCCCGGTGGCGCCGCTCCGGGTGGCACTACGCCGGCTCCGGGCGGCACGACTCCCGGCAGCATCATTCCGGTGATTCCGGCACCGCCGACGCCGGCGCAAATCCCTGGCACGGTGCCTGATGGGGCCGCCGCCCCCGTCATCACGCCTCTCGTCGACGCGCTCGAGGGCGCGGCCGAGATCGTCATCGGCGAGGACGCCACGCCGCTCGCCGACATCGGCGACGAGGCCACCCCGCTGGCCGAGCGCCACGTGAGCTGCTGGGTGCACCTCTACATCATTCTCGGCATCATCGTCACGCTCGTCTACGCGGCATGCGTGGCGGCTCGCCGCGCGCTGTTCTCGCACCGCCTCAAGAAGTACGAGGACGACATCGCGGGCGACGACGGCTCGCCTTCGAGGGAGCCTGCCCATGAGGGCTTCGGGCTCGGCCCGGTCCCGATGGCTCCGCGGGGCGCGACGGCGACGGCGTTCGCGAGCCAGAGCGAATAGGGAAGGGCTGAGCACGCCGAAACCATGAGATGCGGCGCGGGCGCCAGGGCAATCCCGGCGCCCGCGCTGCGCGTTCATGCCGCGCTCGCTCCTCCTCCGCATCCCTCCCGCCCGCTTGCGCCGCATGTCAAACGTGATTTGCCTTCTCCTCGTTTCTGCCTAATCCGTGTGCTTTTGCGCTGTTCCTGCGATAGAATGATGCCCAAGCACAACGAGGCGCCCGCAAGGGCGCACGGGAGATGAAGGAGAGAAACCCCTCATGAAGGTCAACCAGAAGAAGCTCGAGCCCGGCAAGGTCCGCCTCGAGGCCGTCGCCACCGTCGACGAGGTCAGCAACGTCCTGCAGGCGGCGCACGTGGCGTTCGCCCAGTCCATGGGCTTGCAGCCGCAGCAGGGCAAGACGGTCGCCGAGGTCGCCGAGGAGCACATGGGCATCAAGAACCTCGACTCCATCGTGGAGGCCAGCGCCATCGAGGCGCTCGTCCCGCTCGCGCTCGACAAGAAGAACATCGTGCCTCTGTTCCCGCCGAAGGCCGAGCCGAAGTCGCCGTTCAAGCGCGGCCGCCAGTTCTCCTTCGACGTGGAGGTCACGCTGAAGCCCGCCTACGAGCTCTCCTCGTACGACCCGGTCGAGGTCACCGTCCAGCCCTACCGCTTCAACGAGGCCGTCGTCGACGCGCAGATCGAGGAGATGTCGAAGCGCTACACCTCCTTCGTCGCAGACGACCCCCGTCCGGTCGAGAAGGGTGACAGCTGCCTCATCGCCATGAAGTGCTTCGAGAAGGGCGAGGAGCTCAAGGGCCTCAGCACCGAGGGCCGCACCTACACGGCCGGCAAGGGCTACATGCCCGAGGGCTTCGACGAGGCGATCCTGGGCATGCAGCCGGGCGAGACGAAGCAGTTCACCTTCGAGGGCCCCGGCATCGATGACGACTTCAACGAGATCACGCAGGTCATCGACTGCACGCTCACGGTGAAGGAGATCCAGAAGGAGGCGGTCCCCACCATCGACGACGAGTGGATCGCCAAGAACATGCCCATGTACAAGGACCTCGCCGCGCTGCGCGCTGACATCGGCCGCAACCTCGAGCGCCAGGACCGCGAGCAGTACGACACCTACTGCATGCAGGCGGTCGCCTCCGAGCTCGGGCGCCGCTTCCAGGGCAAGATCGCCGACGAGGCCTACGAGGCCATGCGCGACAACCTCGTGCAGAACCTGCGCGTCAACCTGCAGCAGCAGGGCAAGGACTGGGAGGAGTTCGTGCAGGAGAACGGCGGCGAGCAGCAGTTCGGCATGATGCTCATGCTCCAGACGCGCGAGATGCTCGTGCAGGGCTTCGCGCTCGACGCGGTGTTCCGCCACGAGAAGCTCACGCTCACCGACGACGACATCAACGCCGCCTGCCACGTGATGAACCCGCAGGCGAACCCCAAGCAGATTCGCCAGCAGTTCGAGCAGTCGGGCCGCGGCTTCGCCCTGCGCGAGTCGGCCGAGCGCATGAAGGCCAACCGCTGGGCGCTCGAGCACGCGATCGTGAAGCATCCCGAGGAAGCGCCTGCCGCAGCGCCTGAGGCGCCCGCAGCCGAGGAAGCCGCGGAGTAGCCCGCCCTTGCCGCACGCGAAGCCCCGAGAGAACAAGGCCGCAGCCCCCGCGCGAAAGGAGGCTGCGGCCTTTTCGCGCCCTCGCGGCGCGCACGGCTCGCACGGCGCGAAGGGCGCTCGCAGCGCCCGCGGCGCCCACGGCTCGCACGGCGCGAAGGGCGCTCGCGGCGCCCACGGCTCGCAGCAGCCCCCGCAGCCCCCGCGCCCCACGGCCGCTGACTTCCTGCCCATGACGCGCGAGGCGGCGGCCGCGCGCGGGTGGGACGAGCTCGACTTCGTGTACGTGTCGGGCGACGCCTACGTCGACCACCCCTCGTTCGGCCACGCCATCATCACGCGCCTGCTCGAGGCGCACGGCTACCGCGTGGGCGTCATCGCGCAGCCCGACTGGCGCGACCCGGCCTCCGTCACCGTGCTCGGCGAGCCGCGCCTGGGCTTTCTGGTGTCGGCGGGCAACATGGACTCCATGGTGAACCACTACACCGTGGCCAAGAAGCGCCGCCACGCCGACGCGTTCACGCCGGGCGGCGAGGCGGGGCGGCGCCCCGACCACGCGGCGGTGGTGTACGCGAACCTCATCCGCCGCACCTACAAGAAGACGCCCGTCATCCTCGGCGGCATCGAGGCGAGCCTGCGCCGCCTGGCGCACTACGACTACTGGTCGGACTCCCTCAAGCGCTCCATCCTGCTCGACTCAGGCGCCGACCTCGTGAGCTACGGGATGGGGGAGCACTCCATCATCCAGATCGCCGACGCGCTCGCCGCGGGGCTCTCCGTCTCCGACCTCACGTTCATCGACGGCACCGTGTACCGGGCGCGCTCGCTCGAGCACGTGTACGACTACGAGCTCCTGCCCTCGTGGGACGCGATCCGCGCCGACAAGCTGAAGTACGCCGAGAGCTTCGCCGTCCAGTACGACAACGCCGACCCCGTCCGCGGGAAGCGCCTGGTCGAGCCCTACTCCGACCACGAGTTCGTGGTGCAGAACCCGCCCGCGCCCCCGCTGACCACCTCCGAGATGGACGCGGTCTACCGCCTGCCGTACGCGCGCACGTGGCACCCCGCCTATGACGCGGCCGGCGGCGTGCCCGCCATCGCCGAGGTGAAGTTCAGCCTCGCGAGCTGCCGCGGCTGCTTCGGCGAGTGCTCGTTCTGCGCGCTCACGTTCCACCAGGGGCGCGTCATCTCGGCGCGCAGCCACGAGTCGCTCCTCGACGAGGCGCGCCTCATCACGCAGGACCCCGGGTTCAAGGGCTACATCCACGACGTGGGCGGCCCCACGGCGAACTTCCGCGCGCCGGCCTGCTCGCACCAGCTCGAGCGCGGCGCGTGCGCGCGCAAGCGCTGCCTTGTGCCCGAGCCCTGCCGCGCCATGGACGTGAGCCACGCCGACTACGTGGAGCTTCTGCGGAAGCTGCGCGCGCTGCCGGGCGTGAAGAAGGTGTTCGTGCGCTCGGGCATCCGCTTCGACTACGTGATGGCCGACCCCGACCCCGCGTTCCTGCGCGAGCTCGTGGCCCACCACGTGTCGGGCCAGCTCAAGGTGGCGCCCGAGCACGTGTCCGACGAGGTGCTGCGCCACATGGGCAAGCCCTCCCGCGCGGTGTACGACGCGTTCGTGCGCGCCTACGAGGCCGAGAACGAGCGCGCGGGCAAGAAGCAGTACCTCGTGCCCTACCTCATGTCGTCGCATCCCGGCTCCACGCTCAAGGAGGCCGTCGAGCTCGCCGAGTTCTGCCGCGACATGGGCTACAACCCCGAGCAGGTGCAGGACTTCTACCCCACGCCCTCGACCATCTCCACCTGCATGTACTGCACCGGCGTCGACCCGCGCACCATGCAGCCCGTCTACGTGCCGCGCTCGCCGCACGAGAAGGCCCTGCAGCGCGCCCTCATCCAGTACCGCAACCCCGCCAACTACGACCTGGTGGCCGAGGCGCTCGCGAAGGCGGGCCGCCGCGACCTCATCGGCTACGGCCCCGAATGCCTCATCCGCCCCCGCAAGCCCCGCAAGCGCAACCCCGCGGAAGACGGCGCGAAGGGGGAGGGCGCGAGGGGCGCGAAGTCCGCGCGGGACCCGAAGGGCGCCGCCCGCCCTGCGCCCGCGAAGTCTCAGCGCGCCGGGCGTCCCCCGAAGGCCAACGGCCGCAAGGGCGGCATCCGCAAGAGACGATAAAAAACGTTCTTGAAATCCTTCCTGCGCGCGCATATAATGTTTCCTTGCGTCTGCGTGTGTTATGGATACACCCGGACGCGTGGTTAGACGGAGTCGCGGCGCCGAGCCTCCATCGGCGCATGATCGGCAATCGCCTGGCCATGTAACGTAGAGGAGGTCCTTGGTGTGCGGAGAGGCGCGCGAGCAAGGGTCTCGGCGAGCTGCCGCCGGCGTTCCACCTGCCGTCACCAGGCGCGGGGCGCAGGCACGCTAGCTCGAAGGTACAGGAAAGGTTGAACTGTGGGTATTAAACAGTACAAGCCGACAAGCCCCGGCCGACGCTTCCAGACGGTCTCCGACTTCGCGGAGATCACCACGTCGAAGCCGGAGAAGTCGCTGCTTGCGCCGAAGCCTAAGAAGGCAGGGCGCAACAACTACGGCCGCATCACCACCCGTCATCAGGGTGGCGGCAACAAGCAGCGCTACCGCATCATCGACTTCAAGCGCAACAAGGACGGCGTGCCCGCCAAGGTCGCCACGATCGAGTACGATCCCAACCGCTCGGCTCGCATCGCCCTTCTGCACTACGTCGACGGCGAGAAGCGCTACATCATCCACCCCAAGGGCCTCAAGGTAGGCGACATGGTGGTAAGCGGCCCCGAGGCCGACATCAAGCCCGGCAACGCCCTGCCGCTGGCCAACATCCCCGTCGGCACGCTCGTCCACAACGTCGAGCTGCAGCCGGGTCGCGGCGCGGCGATCGCCCGCTCCGCCGGCACCAGCATTCAGCTCATGGGCAAGGAAGGCAAGTACGCCATCCTGCGCATGCCCTCCTCCGAGATGCGCCGCGTGCTCCTCACGTGCCGCGCCACCATCGGCGAGGTCGGCAACGCTGAGCACTCCAACATCAAGATCGGCAAGGCCGGCCGCAAGCGCTGGATGGGCGTTCGCCCCACCGTCCGCGGCACCGTCATGAACCCGGTCGACCATCCGCATGGCGGCGGCGAGGGCAAGAACAAGTCCGCTGGCCGTCATCCGGTCACGCCGTGGGGCGTTCCCACCAAGGGCCATCGCACCCGCAACCCCAAGAAGGCGTCGAGCCGCTTGATCATTCGCCGTCGCAAGAAGTAGCGCGTGACACTTTAAGGAGTAAAAGTGAGCAGAAGTTTGAAAAAGGGTCCTTTCGTAGAACCGCGCCTTCTGGGTCGCATCGAGGCTATGAACGCGGCTGGCGAAAAGAACGTCATCAAGACCTGGTCCCGTGCCAGCACCATCTTCCCCGAGATGGTCGGCCACACCATCGCCGTTCACGATGGTCGCAAGCACGTGCCGGTATACATCACCGAGTCCATGGTTGGCCACAAGCTGGGCGAGTTCGCCCCGACCCGCACGTTCAAGGGTCATTCGGCCGACAAGGGCAAGAAGCGATAGGATAGGGGTGAACAATGGAAGTTAAGGCAGTATCCCGCTACGTTCGCGTCTCCCCTCGCAAGGCTCGCGTCGTTGTCGACCTGGTTCGCGGCAAGTCCGTCGAGCAGGCTCGTGAGATTCTGGCATTTACCAACCGCGCCATCGCGGAGACCGTCGAGAAGACGCTCAACTCCGCCGTGGCCAACGCTGAGCACAACAACCACCTGCGCGCCGACACGCTCGTCGTGAAGGCCGCCTACGTGGACGAGGGTCCGACGCTGAAGCGCATCCGCCCGCGTGCCAAAGGCTCTGCGTCGCGCATCAACAAGCGCACCAGCCACATCACCATCATCGTCGCACCGCGAGAGGAGGCATAAAGTCCATGGGTCAGAAAGTCAGCCCTACTGGGTTCCGCCTGGGCATCACCGAGGATTGGCGCAGCCGTTGGTACGCCGACAAGAACTACGCCGCTACCCTCGAGAACGATCTTGCCATCCGCAAGTTCCTGGACACCTACCTTGCCCGTGCCGCTGTCTCCAAGGTTGAGATCGAGCGCGCCGGCGACAAGATCAAGGTCATCATCACCACGGCCCGCCCGGGCGTGGTCATCGGCAAGAAGGGCGCCGAGATCGACGCCCTGCGCAAGAAGCTCGAGAAGGTCGCCTCCGGCCCCGTCTCCGTCGAGGTCGTCGAGATCAAGCGTCCCGAGCTTGACGCCGTGCTGATCGCCCAGTCCGTGGCCGAGCAGCTCGAGGGCCGCGTCGCCTTCCGCCGCGCCATGCGCAAGGCCGTCCAGTCCGCCCGCAAGTCCGGCGCCAAGGGCATCCGCATCCAGTGCTCCGGCCGCCTCGGCGGCGCCGAGATGAGCCGCCGCGAGTGGTACCGCGAGGGTCGCGTGCCGCTGCACACCCTGCGCGCCAAGATCGACTACGGCTTCGCCACCGCCGCCACCACCATGGGCTCCATCGGCGTCCAGGTGTGGGTCTACCACGGTGACGTGCTCCCCGGCCAGAAGGCTCCGCAGCCGGCTCTCGAGGGAAGCTCCCGCCCGAGCCGCCGTCGCAACGATCGTAACGAGAGGGGGCACAAGTAATGCTCGTACCTAAGCGCGTCAAGCACCGCAAGGTGCAGCGTGGTTCCATGAAGGGCAAGGCCAAGGGCGGCACGCGCCTGAACCACGGTTCTTACGGCATCCAGGCCCTTGAGGCCCACTGGATCACCAACCGCCAGATCGAGGCAGCTCGTATCGCCATGACCCGCTACATGAAGCGTGGCGGCAAGGTGTGGATCACGATCTTCCCCGACAAGCCGATCACCTCGAAGCCCGCCGAGACCCGCATGGGTTCCGGCAAGGGCAACCCCGAGGGCTGGGTAGCTGTCGTCAAGCCGGGTCGCATCATGTTCGAGATCGACGGCGTTGACGAGGAGACGGCCAAGGAGGCCCTGCGCCTCGCCATCAACAAGCTGCCCATCAAGTGCAAGATTGTCACTCGCGAGACGGAAGGGCAGGAATAAATGAAAGCAGCAGAGATTCGTGAACTTTCTGCCGAAGACCTGCAGGCGAAGTTGAAGGAGGCGCGTGCTGAGCTGTTCAACCTGCGCTTCCAGATGGCCACGAGCCAGCTCGACAACACCGCCCGCGTCAAGCAGGTTAAGAAGGACATCGCGCGCATCCAGACCGAGATGCGTGCTCGTGAGCTGAGCGCGTAGCTTAAGGGAAGGTGTGAGAAATGACTGAAGAGCGCAATTTGCGTAAGGTCCGTCAGGGCGTCGTGGTCAGCGACACCAATGACAAGACCATCGTGGTAGCCGTCGAGCAGCGCAAGCCCCATCCGGTGTACGGCAAGATGATGACCACCACGAAGAAGTTCCATGCCCATGACGAGAACAACGAAGCCGGCGTCGGCGACACCGTTCAGATCATGGAGACGCGCCCGCTGTCCAAGATGAAGCGCTGGCGCCTCGTGAAGATCGTCGAGAAGGCCAAATAGCGCGTGTGCGTTGCATGCAGCTATCTTTTTAGGAAAGTTAGGTAAAGCATATGATTCAGATGCAATCCATGCTCGCGGTGGCCGACAACTCCGGCGCTCGCAAGGTGCAGTGCATCAAGGTCCTCGGCGGCTCCAAGCGCCGCTATGCGGGCCTCGGTGACGTGATCATCTGCAGCGTGAAAGAGGCTATGCCCAACGGTAACGTGAAGAAGGGCGAGGTCGTCCGCTGCGTGATCGTGCGCGTGAAGAAGGAGGTCCGTCGCGCCGACGGCTCCTACATCCGCTTCGACCAGAACGCCGCCGTTCTGATCAACAACGACGGCTCTCCGCGCGGCACCCGCATCTTCGGGCCCGTCGCTCGCGAGCTCCGCGACAAGAAGTACATGAAGATCGTGTCTCTGGCACCGGAAACGCTCTAAGGGAGGTGTCAGTCATGAAAATGCATGTGAAGAAGGGCGATACCGTCAAGATCCTGTGCGGCAAGGACAAGGGCAAGCAGGGCAAGATCCTGCGCTCTATCCCGCAGAAGCAGCGCGTGGTCGTCGAGGGCGCCAACATGATGAAGAAGGCCATGCGCCCGACTCAGGCGAACCCGCAGGGCGGCATCTCCACCGTGGAGGCCCCCATCCACGTCTCCAACGTGATGCTGGTGTGCCCGCACTGCAACCAGGCGTCCCGCGTCTCCAAGCGCGTGAACGAGGCCGGCAAGAAGGTCCGCGTCTGCAAGAAGTGCGGCAAGGACATCGACTAGGCCGACCTTGGCGGCACAGGAGCCGCGTCTAGCTCCGGTCGTTGGACGAAGCCAACTCCCTCCGCTAGCCACGTCTCCTGCACTCGCCAAGCTCACCCTCGTAGGGGATGAGAGATAATTATCTGCCGCCGCAAGAGCGGCGGCAGAACGCTATTTTGAGCGCATGGGTTGACCGGGGAGGGGCTTTCAGGTAAAGTCTCTTCTTCGGGCGCCCATGCGCTCTATGGCCCTGGGATACCAGGGACGCGGGGTCGGAAATCCCGCGTTTAATTCATCGACGGAAAGGTTTCACCTATGGCTCCTCGTTTGAAGGAAAAGTATCAGAACGAGATCGTCGCCAAGCTCGAGAGCGAGCTCGGCATCACCAACGTCAACCAGGTTCCGCGTCTCGAGAAGATCGTCGTGAACATGGGCGTGGGCGCTGCCGCCGGCGACTCCAAGCTGCTCGACGCCGCCATGAACGACATGCGCATCATCACCGGCCAGCAGCCCTGCGTCACCCGCGCCAAGAAGTCCATCGCCGGCTTCCACGTGCGCGAGGGCCAGGCCATCGGCTGCAAGGTCACCCTGCGCGGCAACCGCATGTGGGAGTTCCTCGACCGCCTGCTGGCGACCGCCCTTCCCCGCGTGCGCGACTTCCGCGGCATCTCGCCGAAGAGCTTCGACGGCCGCGGCAACTACACGCTCGGCATCACCGAGCAGCTGATCTTCCCCGAGATCGACTACGACAAGATTGATCGCACCCGCGGCATGGACGTCACGTTCGTGACCACGGCTGACGATAACGAGAGCGCCTTCGCGCTGCTTTCCGCGCTGGGCTTCCCGTTCAAGAGCAAGTAAACCAGACAGCCGCCTCGCAAGGGGCGGCTTGTTTGCGTAACCTCAGGCAACAAGACCTGAAGCATGGGGTTTCGGGTCTTTAAGCAAGAAAGAAGGAATGCATGGCTAAGAAATCGATGATCGCCAAAGCCAAGCGCGAGCCGAAGTTCTCCACGCGTCAGCACAACCGCTGCACGCGTTGCGGACGCCCCCGTGCTTACTATCGCAAGTTCGGCCTGTGCCGCATCTGCTTGCGTGAATTGGCCAACAAAGGCGAGCTGCCCGGCGTGACCAAGTCTTCCTGGTAAGAGCTGGCACACGTTTAGGGTGTGTCGACGTGAAAGGCGGAGGCGCTAAGGGCGCCGACGAACCGAACGCTCGGCTCATCACGAATCAAAGGAGAAAACAAACATGACAATGACCGATCCCATCGCAGATATGCTTACGCGCGTGCGTAATGCCCAGTCTGCCGGCAAGGAAACGGTGTCCATGCCCTCGAGCAAGAAGCTCATCGAGATTGCTCGCATCATGGACCAGGAGGGCTACATCCGCGGTTACGAGGTAATCGACGGCGAGCCCCGCGCGACGCTTGAGATCACGCTGAAGTACGGCCCGAAGAAGGCCAAGACCATCCGCGGCATCAAGCGCATCTCCAAGCCCGGCCTGCGCATCTACGCCGGCAAGGACGAGCTGCCCCGCGTGCTCGGCGGCCTCGGCACGGCAATCATCTCGACGAGTCACGGCGTCATGACCGACCGCGATGCCCGCAAGAAGGGCGTCGGCGGCGAGGTCATCGCTTACATCTGGTAGGAAAGGGAGGTATTGCATTATGTCTCGTATCGGCAAGATGCCCGTCACCGTTCCTGCTGGCGTTGACGTGACCATCGACGGCACCACGGTGACCGTCAAGGGCCCCAAGGGTGAGCTCACGCGCACCTTTCAGCCCTGCATGACCATCACGCAGGAGGGCAGCGAGATCATCGTCTCCCGTCCTGATGACACCCGTGAGTCCAAGAGCTTCCACGGCCTGACCCGCACCCTCATCCACAACATGGTCGAGGGCGTGTCTGCCGGCTTCTCCAAGAAGCTGCAGCTCGTGGGCGTCGGCTACCGCGCCGCGCTCAAGGGCAAGGACCTCGAGATGCAGCTCGGCTACTCGCACCCCGTTCTGGTGGAGGCCCCCGAGGGCATCACCTTCGAGGTTCCCAGCCAGACCGAGATCGTCGTCTCCGGCCCCTCCAAGGAGCAGGTCGGCCAGGTTGCCGCGAACATCCGCAAGTGGCGCAAGCCGGAGCCCTACAAGGGCAAGGGCATCCGCTACGAGGGCGAGCATGTCCGTCGCAAGGTTGGCAAGGCTGGCAAGGACTAAGCGTCCGCTCGGTATCTGATTGAAGGGATTATCAATGAATAAGCTTCAGAAAAAGCAGGCCGGGTTGGCACGTCGCCATCGTCGCGTTCGCGCGAAGATCTCTGGCACGGCGGCTCGTCCTCGTCTGTGCGTTACGCGCAGCAACAACAACATCTACGTTCAGTTCGTCGATGACGTTGCCCACACCACCATCTGCGGCGTCTCCACGCTCGGCCCTGAGTTCAAGGCCACGGGCAAGAGGGGCAGCAACGTCGAGGGCGCCTCTGCCCTCGGTGAGATCGCCGGCAAGCTGGCACTGGAAAACGGCGTGACGGAAGTTGTGTTCGACCGTGGCGGCCACCTGTATCACGGACGCGTCAAGGCTCTGGCCGAGGCTGCCCGTGAAGCTGGTTTGAAATTCTAGAAGGGGTTTTAGCTTATGGCTCGTAAACAACAGCAGGAGAACGCCGTTCCTGAGCTCCAGGAGCGCGTCGTCAGCATCAACCGCGTTTCCAAGACCGTCAAGGGCGGCCGCCGCATGCAGCTCACGGCACTCGTGGTCGTCGGCGACGGCAAGGGCCGCGTCGGCGTGGGCATGGGCAAGTCCGCCGAGGTCCCCACCGCCATCAAGAAGGGCGTCGAGGACGCGAAGAAGAACATGTTCTCGGTCCCGCTGACCGAGGGCGGCACCATTCCCCACGAGGTGCTCGGCGAGTACGGCGCCGGCCGCGTGCTGCTGAAGCCGGCCGTTCCCGGTACCGGCGTCATCACCGGCGGCTCCGTCCGCGCGCTGCTCGAGCTTGCCGGCGTGAAGAACGTCATCGGCAAGTCCCTCGGCACCGACAACGCCATGAACATCGTGAAGGCTGCCGCCGAGGGCCTCAAGTCCCTCGAGAGCCCGGCTGAGGTTGCCGCTCGTCGCGACAAGTCCGTCGGCGAGATCTTTGGCTGGAAGGAGCAGAAGTAATGTCTGACGCGAAGAAGACCCTGCGCATCACGCAGGTGAAGAGCGCCATCGGTCGCAAGGCCGACCAGGGCAAGACGCTCAAGGCTCTCGGCCTCGGCAAGATCGGCCGCACGGTGGAGCAGGTGGACAACGAGTCCGTCCGCGGCATGATCTTCAAGGTGAAGCATCTTATCGAAGTTGAAGAGCTTTAGCTCTTCAACTTCTACGCCGACGCTGCGGTTTCGTACGGCACCTAGCCTAGCCCCTTGTTTGGGGCGCGGCGCGGCGCGAAGGCCGCTTGGCCCCAAGGCGGGGCTATTCCAGGCACCGCACGAACCCTCGCTGACTTAATCGTTCATGTGAGGGGCAGTTGGCTGTAACGGATAAGGGCATATTAATGTTCTTATTCGGGTATAATGCTGTTCGGCGCGCCTTTTCTCGAGGTGCGCCGTTGGCATAGTATTTGGAAGTTTGCTGGCGGCGAGCTGCCAGCATCGGGGGAGGGGCGAACCTGCTCCCCTGAAGCGTAATAAGGAGATTGACTCAATGGAACTCAAGGATCTGAAGCCTGCTGAGGGCTCTAAGAAGAACCGCAAGCGCGTGGGCCGCGGCCCTGCGTCCGGCCATGGCAAGACGGCCGGCCGCGGCATGAACGGCCAGAAGTCCCGTGCCGGCGGCGGCAAGGGCCCGGGCTTCGAGGGCGGCCAGACGCCGCTCGCCCGTCGTCTGCCGAAGCTCCCCGGCTTCCGCAACTTCAACCGCGTGGAGTACCTGCCGGTGAACGTGAGCCGCCTCGAGGCGAAGTACGAGGCCGGCGAGGTCGTCGACGGCGAGTCCCTGTGCGCCAAGGGCATCATCAAGCATGCCGACGCGCTCGTGAAGGTGCTCGGCGACGGCGAGATCACCAAGGCCCTCACGGTCAAGGTCGATAAGGTTTCTGCTTCCGCCAAGGCGAAGATCGAAGCAGCTGGAGGAAAGGTCGAAGAGCCTTGCTAAGCTCGATCATAGACGCGTTCAAGGTACCGGAGCTGCGCAAGAAGATCCTCTTCACGCTGGCGATCCTCGCGCTCTACCGCTTCGGCGCCTATGTGCCGGTCCCGGGCATCCCGTTCCATGACTTCGCCACGGCCTTCGCGGACACCGGCGTCGCCATGACGATGCTCGACCTGTTCACCGGCGGTGCGCTGTCGAACTTCTCGGTGTTCTCGCTGGGCATCATGCCCTACATCACCGCATCGATCATCATGCAGCTGATGCAGGGCGTCATCCCCGCCGTGGGCCGCTGGGCGCGTGAGGGCGACTCCGGTCGCCGCAAGATCACGCAGGTCACGCGCTACCTCACGCTGGGCCTGGGCCTCATCAACGCCATCGGCTACCTGCTGCTGTTCAAGTCGCCGGCCTACGGCGTGGTGTTCTCCACCGAGGTCCCCGAGATCGTCACCGACATCGTCATCGTGTTCACGCTGGTCGCCGGCACCGCCTTCATCATGTGGATGGGCGAGCTCATCACCCAGCGCGGCATCGGCAACGGCATGTCGCTCATCATCTTCGTGAGCATCGTGTCCCGCGTGCCCTCCGCCATCTTCTCGTCCGTGAACCTCACGGGCGATCTGGGCATGGGCATCGCGCTCACCATCCTGATCCTGGCCGTGGTGCTCGTGTGCATCCCGCTGATCATCTACGTGGAGCGCGCGCAGCGCCGCATCCCGGTGAACTACGCCAAGCGCGTCCAGGGACGCAAGATGATGGGCGGCCAGTCCACCTACATCCCGCTGAAGGTGAACGCCGCGGGCGTCATCCCGATCATCTTCGCGAGCTGCATCATCTACTTCCCGGCGCAGCTGGCGGCCATCTTCAACGTGGATTGGCTGACGACGTTCGCGAACTGGTGCTCCACCGGCGTGGTGAACTGGATCCTCACGCTCGTGCTCATCGTGTTCTTCGCGTACTTCTACACCTCCATGGTGTTCAACCCCGAGGAGACGGCTGACAACATCCGCAAGCAGGGCGGCTTCATTCCGGGCGTGCGTCCGGGCTCGGCCACCGTCACCTACATCAAGAACGTGATCCACCGCATCACGCTGCCGGGCGGCCTGTTCATCGCCTTCATCGCCGTGGTGCCCACGATCATCTTCTACTTCACGGGCAACCAGCTCATCCAGTCGTTCGGCGGCACCTCGATCCTCATCATGATCGGCGTCGCACTTGACACCATGAGCAAGGTCGAGAGCCAGCTGAAGCAGCACAACTACGAGGGCTTCTTCAAGTAGGGAAATCTCGCACGTTAACTGGAGAGAGGACCCGTCTCGCAAGGGGCGGGTCCTCTCTTTTGCTAGAATAGAACCACCAATCTGTCCACCATCGAAAGGATCGACTGAAATGAACATTGTGTTGCTGGGTGCACCGGGTGCCGGCAAGGGCACGCAGGCGGCGAAGCTCGTCGAAGAGGAGGGCCTGTGCCACATCTCCACGGGTGACATTCTGCGCGCGGCGGTGAAGAACCAGACTCCTCTGGGCGTGAAGGCCAAGGGCTACATGGACGCCGGCGATCTGGTGCCGGATGACCTGATCATCGACCTCATGAAGGAGCGCATTCAGCAGCCTGACACCGAGAAGGGCGTCATCCTCGACGGTTTCCCGCGCACGACCACCCAGGCCGTGGCGCTCGACACCATGCTCGCCGAGCTCGGCCGCCCGCTCGACGCGGCGCTGCTGATCGACGTGGAGGCCGAGGTCATCGTGAACCGCCTCTGCTCGCGCCGCATGTGCAAGGAGTGCGGGCACATCGGCTCCGCCGCTGACGCGGCGTGCCCGAAGTGCGGCGGCGAGATGTACCAGCGCGACGACGACAACGAGGCCACGGTGCGCAACCGCCTCGACGTGTACGAGAAGTCCACGAGCCCGCTCATCGACTACTACCGCGGCTGCGAGCTGCTCGTCACCATCGACGGCGACCGCGACCCGCAGGTGGTCTACGCCGACGTCAAGGAGGCCCTGAAGCTCTAGGCTCCGCCTGCCCTGACGGTACCTGCGCTCTCTTGGGGACGTGATCCCGCGCCAGCGTGTCTGGCGCGGGATTTTTTCGTATAATGGTGGACTGACATGCCTACCATTCGCCAGAACATCTCCTACGCCTACAAGCGCTCGGTCAAGCCCTACCGCGCGTCGATCGCCCACATCGTGCGCTCGGTGGCGGTGCTCTTCCTCGCAGCGCTGCTGCTCGAGGTGTTCGTCTTCAACTACAACTACTTCGCCACGCTGTCGAACAAGCCGATCAACCTGAAGGACCAGATCGAGCTTGCGAAGGGCGACGACGGGCTGTTCCGCCTGACGGCGGTCGACCACGTGATGGAGTTCAAGAACCTCAACACCGAGGTGCGCAACATCCGCATCGACTTCGACGAGCACCAGCCGGCGCAGAACCTGCGCGTGAAGGTCCAGTTCACCGACGACGCGCACCACACCTACTTCGACTCCACCGAGTACACCGTCGGCGTGCCCGAGGTGGACGTCTCCACGTACGTCACCGAGAGCGAGTACATCAACCTCAACACCGCGGGCTACGTGAACAACCTGCGCATCGAGGTCGTCGGCGACGAGGTGACCTACCCCATCAAGCTCTGGACGGTCTCGCTCAACGCGCACTGCCCCTTCACCTTCAGCGGCGCGCGCTTCACCGCGGCGTTCGGCCTGCTTCTGCTGTGCTTCATGTTCCGCCCGCGCTCGTCGATCTACCGCATCAACATCGTGGAGAACCCGCGCCGCTCGAAGGCGGGCGTCATCGGGATGGTCGCCGTCGAGATGGCGCTCGTGAGCTCGCTTCTGTTCTTCGGGTCGAACCTCGTGGGCGTGGCCACCTCGAGCTACAACTTCGGCTCGTGGGACGGCACCTCGGTGGTGAACACCTTCGAGGTGGGGGGCGACAACGCCCAGCAGTACGCCGAGCTCGCGCGCGCCATGGCCAAGGGCCAACTCTACCTCGACGAGGAGCCGCCCCAGTGGCTGCAGGACATGCCCGACCCCTACGACAAGGGCGCCCGCGACGAGGCGCAGAAGGAGACGGGCGAGGCGTACCTGTTCGACGTGGCCTACTACGAGGGGCACTACTACGTGTACTTCGGCGTGGTGCCGGTGCTTCTGTTCTACCTGCCGTTCTACCTGGTGACGGGTGCGAACTTCCCCACGGCCATCGGCGTCCTCATAGCGGCCCTCGCCTTCATCCTCGGCTGCTCGGCGCTGCTCGACCGCTTCGCGCGCTACCACTTCAAGCGCGTGAGCCTGGGGCTCTACCTGCTGCTGCAGATCCCGCTCGTGTTCTGCTGCGGCATCCTCTACCTGGTGAAGTTCCCCACGTTCTACTCGCTGCCCATCATGTGCGGGCTGGCGTTCTCGGTGTGGGGGCTGTACTGCTGGATGCGCGGGCGCCTCTCGAAGCACGCGTGCGCGTGGTATCTGGCCGGGTCGCTCTGCATGGCGCTCGTGGCGGGGTGCCGCCCGCAGCTGCTCGCGCTCTCGCTCTTGGCGTTCCCGCTGTTCTGGCGCACCTACATCACGAAGCGCCGCCTGCTCACCCCGGCGGGGGCGCGCGAGTTCGCGTGCCTGGTCGCGCCGTACGTGGTGGTGGCCGCGGGCATCATGGGCTACAACTACGCGCGCTTCGGGTCCCTCACCGACTTCGGCGCCAACTACAACCTCACGGTGAACGACATGACCAAGCGCGGCATGAACGTCGGCCGCCTCGCGCCTGCGTTCTTCGCGTACTTCCTGCAGCCGCCCAACGTCACCGGCACGTTCCCGTTCATCCAGGCGGTGGACTTCAGCACCACCTACATGGGGCAGACCATCAAGGAGGTCACCTTCGGCGGCATCTTCGCGTGCCTGCCCGTGCTGTGGATCCTGCCGTTCGCGCGCCGCATCCTCGACCTGCGCCGCCGCGCGCGCTCCACGCGCACCATCATGGGCGTCATCGTGGTGCTGCTCGCCTCGGGCGTGCTCGTGGCCCTGCTCGACGCGGAGATGGCGGGCATCCTGCAGCGCTACTACGCCGACTTCAGCTTCATGTTCCTGGCGGCGGTGGTGCTCCTGGCGTTCATCGTGAACGAGAACATGGCGGCGGGCTCGACGGCGCACGTGATCGGCATGAAGGTGCTGCTCGTGCTGGTCGCGCTCAGCGTGCTGTACAGCGCGCTTCTGTGCTTCGTGCCCGAGACGGGCTGGTACTCGGACATCTATCCGTGGGCCTATCAGGATATAATTGAAACCGCCCAATTCTGGACCTAAGGAAGGGATAACGACATGAAGCTGATCATCGCGAAATCGTACGAGGACATGAGCCGCCGCGCCGCCGACGTGCTGGCTGCGCGCGTGAAGGAGCAGCCGAGCTGCGTGCTGGGCCTGGCCACGGGCTCGACCCCCATCGGACTGTACGCTGATCTGGTGAGCGACTACGAGGCGGGTGAGATCAGCTTCGCCGACGTGGAGACGTACAACCTCGACGAGTACCGCGGCCTTTCCGGCGACCACGACCAGAGCTACCGCTACTTCATGAACGACAACCTGTTCGACCACGTGGACATCGACAAGGCGCGCACGCACGTGCCCGACGGCGCCTGCGCTGACGCCGAGGAGGCGTGCGCCGCGTACGAGGCGGCCATCGAGGCAGCCGGCGGCGTGGACATCCAGCTCCTCGGCCTCGGGCACAACGGGCACATCGGCTTCAACGAGCCGTGCGACGAGTTCCCGAAGGCCACGCACTGCGTGCAGCTCACCGAGAGCACCATCAACGCGAACAGCCGTCTGTTCAACTCCGTTGACGAGGTGCCGCGCGAGGCGTATACCATGGGCATCGGCACCATCATGAAGGCTCGCGAGATCCTCGTGGTGGCCAACGGCGGGGGCAAGGCCGACATCGTGCGCCGCGCGTTCTTCGGCCCCGTGACGCCCGAGGTCCCCGCGTCCATCCTGCAGTTCCATCCCAACGTGACGGTGATCGTCGACGAGGAAGCTGGAAGGCTTTGTTCCGATCGTTGCTAACGCAACAATCGGAATGGCTCGACGCTGCGAAGCCCTGATGCGCTTCGCCTAGCCCCTTGTTTGGGGCGCGGCGTGGGCGAAGCCCACTTGGCCCCAAGGCGGGGCTATCCGAAGCACCTCAGGGCTTCTCGCTGACTTTTGTTCAACATAGGTGGCTGGAAAGGACGTGCCCATGATAATCAAGAACGGCTTGGCGTTTGACGGCGAGGGGTTCGTCGCGCGTGACGTGCTCATCTCAGGCGGCGTGTTCGCCGAGGCGGACGCGGCTGCCGGCACTGCGGGCGCGGGCGCGGACAGCGAGGGCGACGTCATCGACGCCGCCGGCTGCTACGTGATCCCCGGCTTGGTGGACCTGCACTTCCACGGCGCCGCGGGCGGCGACGTGTCAGACGGCGACGACGGCGGGCTGCACGCGATGGGCGCCTACGAGGCGTCGCGCGGCATCGGCGCCATGTGCCCGGCCACCATGACGCTGTCCGAGGAGATCCTCGGACACGCGCTGGGCGTCGCGGCGGCCTTCGAGCCGGCTGACGACGAGGCCGAGCTCGTGGGCGTCAACATGGAGGGCCCCTTCATCTCGCCCTCGAAGGTGGGGGCGCAGAACCCCGAGTACGTGCACGTCCCCGACGCGGCGATGTTTCGCCGCCTCCAGGAGGCGTCCGGCGGTCTCATCAAGCTGGTCGACATTGCGCCTGAGGAGCCCGGCGCCATGGAGTTCGTCGAGGAGCTGGGGGGCGAGGTGCGCGTCTCGCTCGCGCACACCTGCGCCGACTACGACACGGCCGCGCTCGCCTTCGAGAAGGGCGCGCGGCACCTCACGCACCTGTACAACGCCATGAACTCCATGCACCACCGCAAGCCCGGCCCCATCCCGGCGGCGGCCGAGCGCGACGACGTGACGGCTGAGATCATCGCCGACGGCGTGCACATCCACCCGGCCATGGTGCGCCTGGCGTTCAACCTGTTCGGCGACGACCGCATGATCCTGGTCTCGGACACGCTGCGCGCCGCGGGCATGCCCGACGGGGTGTACGACCTCGGCGGGCAGGACGTCACGGTGAAGGGCTTTGAGGCGCGCATCGACAACGGCGCGCTCGCCGGCTCGGTGAGCGACCTCATGCGCTGCCTCTACGTCGCGGTGCATGACATGCAGATACCGCTCGCAAGCGCTGTGAAGGCCGCTGCGGCCAACCCGGCGCGCGCCTTGGGGTTGGAGGGCCGCTACGGCACCTTAGGCGCAGGGGCGGTCGCCAACGCCGTCCTGCTCGACCAGGAGACGCTCGAGGTGAAGCAGGTCATCCTCCGCGGCAAGGCGCTGTAGGGCCGCTGCGGCGCACGGCGGCGCGCGCCGCGGGAAGGCTTCCCGGAAAACGAGAGGACCCCCCAGAAGGAGGGTCCTCTCTTCGTTCGCAGGGCCTCTCAGCCTTGCGCGGGCCTCTTGCGCGGGCCTCGTCCTTACAGCTCGGGGAGGGAGGCGGCGGCCACGGACTGGCCGACCCGGCGCATCATCTCGTCGGGCAGCGTCACGTTCACCTTCGCCGCCAGCTCGGGGTGCTCCTCTCCCAGCACGCGGTTGCACTCGCTGATGATGAGGTCCCCGCCGACGCCCGAGGTCACGCGACCCAGGATCAGCAGCGTGTCGATCTCGTAGAAGGCGCTGTACAGCACGAGGGTGTGCGCCAGGTACACGCCGACGGAGCGGAAGATGTCGAGCGCGCCGGCATGCCCCTCGTTGGCCAGGCCCTGGACCACCTTCAGCTTCTCGGCGGGGGAGAGCTCGGGGTCAAGCTCGATGCCCGCGGCCGGCGCCAACTTGATCACGCAGTCCTGGCTGAAGTACTTGCAGCCCACGCCGAAGTCGCCCGACCACTCGTCCTGCATCGCGGTGGGCGCGAGGTCGACCGGCGCGAAGGCCAGCTCGTTGATCCAGCCGAGCACGTTGCCCTCGGCGTTCACGTAGCCCACGGCCTCGGACGTGCCCATGGCGATGCCGAGGATGTTGCCCTTGCCGGTGGACATGAAGCCCGCCAGCGCCGTCACGTCGCCGTCGTTGGCCACCACGAGCGGCACGTCGCCGATCTCGGCGGCGGCGCGCGTGTAGATGCTCTTGACCTCCTCGCGGCGCTCGCGCGGCACCTTGATGAACAGCGACGCCACCATGGGCTGGTTGTTCACGTAGTCGCCCGCGGAGGACACGCCGATGGCGTCGACGCGCGGCATCTTGGAGGCGGCCGTCTTGAAGGCGGTCACGATCTCGTTGAAGTGGTAGGTGGGGTCCTCGGTGACCTTGGGGAACCACACGACCTCCTCGGAGTACACCGACTCGCCGTCGATGACGGCCGACACCTTGCGGTCGGAGCCGCCCGCGTCGAAGCCGATGCGGCAGCCCTCGGTGTGCCCGCCGATGGCCTTGGGGGCCTCGTTGGCGGCGGGGAAGTCAGCCTCGGACACCGCCACCACCTCGAGGTCCTTCTCGTAGAGGTCGTCCACGAAGCCGTGGTCGAAGGCGCGCTCTCCCTGCGGGCTGTACATGGCGGCGATCTTCTCGGCGATGTCGTCGCAGCCGCAGACGTAGACCTTGAAGCCGCCGATGCTCCACAGCGAGAACTTGATGAGGCGCTCGACGTAGCGCAGGTTGGCCTCGGCGAACTCGCCGCCGCGGATCGCGCTCTCGCGCACGGAGATCAGGCCGTCCTCGCGCTCGACGGCCACCTTGACGGGGTGCGTGGCGCCTTTGAGGTACTCGCGCATCCACACGCCGAAGGGGACGTAGTCGCCATCCAGGACGGGCATGTTCTCGACGGAATACTCGATGCCCAGGTAGTTGCTCATGTTCTTCCTTTCTCGGAGAAGCGTTTGCAAGGGGTGGGGAGGGCCGGTTCTCGTGGGGAGGCCGGCCCTCGCGGGGCCGGCTAGCCCTCCAGGATCTCGGTCAGGATGCGCTCGGTCATGGCCAGGGCGCGCGGCACGTGGAAGGGGCCCTTGAACGTGGAGCCCTTCGTGGAGGGCATGGTGGGCTTGCCGTCGCGGCGCAGATAGCCGTACCACTCGCCGTACTCCGGGTCGGCGAAGTGCTCGCGCGCGTAGTCGAGCGTCTTGAAGAACCACTCCAGGAAGTACGGGTCGCGCGTGTCGCGGTACGCCTTCGACGCGGCGATCATGATCTCGTTGTGGGGCCACCACAGCTTCATGTCGTGCTCGTACGCCTCGGGCGGCAGGCCCTTGGCGTCGATGAAGTACAGGAGCCCGCCGTACTCCTCGTCCCAGCCGGCCTCGATGGCCAGGCGGAAGATGTCCTCGGCCGTGGCGTGCAGCTCCTCGTCGCCGCGGTAGTTCGCCTCGTCCATCATGAACCAGCTGCACTCGATGTCGTGCCCGGGGTTCACCACGCGCCCCGCCGTGTACCACAGCTCGGGCTCGCCCTGGGCGTTCACGCTCTCGAGCGTGCAGCCGAGCTCGGGGCGGTAGTGGAAGCTCACGATGCGGTCGGTGCACTCGCGCGCGTGCCGGTCGTACTCGTCGGCGTGGGCCGGGTCGACCCGGCGCATGATGCCGATGATGTTGAGGAAGATCATCGGGTCGCCGAGCGCGTAGCCCGAGCGCGTGGCCGCGATGGTCTTGGGGCCGAGCCCCGCGGGGTCCTCGATGAGGCCGTTGTTCAGCTCGTAGACCAGCCGGTACGCGCGCCGCGCGCGCTCGAGGTGCTCAGGCGAGCCCGTGACGCCGTAGTACTCGGCGTTGGCGATGCAGTAGAAGCCCTCGGAGAAGCAGTAGCGGCGCTGGCGCAAGGGCGCGCCCTCAGCCGTCACCGTGAAGTACAGGCGCCCGCCCGCGTCGTGGTTGATGCAGTGGTCCTCCAGAAAGTCGATGCTGCTCTTGGCGGCGGCGAGCCAGTCGGCCTTGCCGGTGTCGAGCCATGCGGGCGCCTCCTCGCCGTACAGGTGGGCGAGGTAGGAGAACGTCCAGCCGCAGCGCCCCTGCATCCACACGCTCTTGTCGGTGGAGTAGACCGCTCCCGCGCGGTCGAGGCAGGTGTACACGCCGCCGTTCTCGGCGTCCATGCCGTGCTCAAGCCAGAAGCTGACGCTGGTGTTCAGCTCCGTGCGGATCCACTCGCGCGCCTCCGCGAGCCTCGTGATGTCCTCAGCAGTCAATGGCCCTCCTCACGTTAAGTGCGTTGCCTGGTCTGCGGGGCGCCCCACGGCGCCCCGGCGGTCTTCGCGTCGTGCTGCGTCGTGCTCCTAGTAGGTGGTGCGCACGGGCGCGTCGGGGTCCATCATGCCCTCCCGCTTGAGGATGGCCACGATGCCCTCCACGTCGTCGCCCTTGAGCGGCTGGACGGGCTCGCGCATCTGGTTGGTGTTGAACACGCCCATCTGCCACAGCGCCGTCTTGAAGGCGCCCACGCCCGCGCCGAAGCCCACGGTGGCCCTCACGTGGCGCGTGACGAACATGAGGCGCGCCAGGTGGTCCTGGAGCTCCTTCACGCGCTCCCAGTCACCCGCCTGCGCGGCGCGCCACTGCTCCACGTAGCTGTAGGGGTCGACGTTCGCGAGCCCCGGCACCGAGCCGTCGGCGCCGCCCAGATACGCGCCGTCGACGACGACCTCGTGCCCGGTGAGCAGCTGCAGGGGATGCCCCGCGTCCTCGTTCTCGAGCATGAGCCAGCGGAAGCTGACGTCGTCGCCCGAGGAGTCCTTCACGCCCTGCAGCACGCCGTCGCACCCCAGGCGCACCAGCATGCTCGGGTCGAGCTTGGTGTGCACGCACACGGGCAGGTCGTAGGCGAACAGCGGCAGGTCGGTGTACTCGCGGATGGCGCGGAAGTGGCGCTCCGTCTCCTTCGGGCCGCCGAGCGCGTAGAAGGGCGCCGTGGCCACGAGCGCGTCGACGCCGAAGCCCGCGGCGCGCTTGGCCTGGTCCACGACGCGCATGGTCTCCATGTCGACGATGCCGGCCAGCACGGGGACGCGCCCGTTGACGATGGCGACGGCCTCCTGCAGCACGTGGTAGCGCTGCGCGTCGGTCAGAAACGCCACCTCGCCGCTCGAGCCGAGGAAGAACAGGCCGTCGACGCCCGCGTCGATCATGCGGTTGACCGACCGGTTGAAAGCATCGAGGTCGAGCGACTTCTTCTCAGTGAGCGGAATGATGACAGGGGGTATGACGCCCCGGATCTTTGAGGTTTCCATAGCACACCTTCTCTTCGAAGTTTAGGTCCCGGCGAGACAAACTATAGCGACAAACTATAGATGGTTCAGGTGGTGGGGTCAAGGAAAAAAGGAGGCCCCCAACGCAGTCGGAAGCCTCCTCTCTCGTCGTCATGTCGAAGGGTCTACTTCTTGCCCAGGTCGGGATGGAGCAGCGACGGGGCGGCGCCCAGAAGCAGGCGCGTGTAGTCGTCCTTCGGGTTGTTGAAGACCTGCTCGGACGTGCCCACCTCGACCGCGAGGCCGCCGTTCATCACGATGATGCGGTCGGAGATGTAGCGCACGGTCTGGATGTCATGGCTGATGAACACCATGGCCAGGCCCAGCTCCTTCTTGAGGTCCATGAGCAGGTTCAGGATCTGCGCGCGCACGGACACGTCGAGGGCGCTGGTGGGCTCGTCGGCGATGATGGCGTCGGGCTTGAGCGACAGGGCGCGGGCGATGGCCACGCGCTGGCGCTGGCCGCCGGACATCTGGCCGGGCAGCGCCTCGAGCACGCTCTCGGGCAGGCCGACCATGCCGATGAGCTCGTGGACGCGCGCCTCGCGCTCGGCGGGGGTGCCCACCTTGTGCAGGTTCATCGGATCCATGAGCTGGTCGTGGACGGTCATGCGGGCGTTCAGGGCCGTCGCCGGGTCCTGGAACACCACCGAGATCACGCGGCCGATGGTGCGGCGGTCGGCCGCGGTGCGGTGCGTGACGTCCTTGCCCTTGAAGAACACGCGGCCCTCGGTGGGCTTCTGCAAGCCGCACATCACGTTCGCCGTGGTGGACTTGCCGCAGCCGGACTCGCCGACGATGCCGATGGTCTCGCCGGGCATGAGCTTGAGCGTGAGGCCGCGCACGGCCTGGACCTTGTTGGGGTGCAGGATGGAGCCCGTGCGGGTCTTGAAGGTCACCTTCACGTCGTCAAGGAAGATGATGGGAGTCTGCTCGTCGGAAGCCTTCGTCTCGACGGCCTCGGCTTTGATCTCCTCGGTCATTACTCGACACCTCCCTTCACGTAAGGCTCGATGCCGAGGCGTGCAAGCTCGCTGTCAGGCAGCTCGGCGTAGTAGTGGTCGGTCTGGAGGTAGCGCTTGAGCACCGGGCGGATCTGGGAGACCTTGTCGGGATGGCTCGAGCGTGGGGTGAAGCGGTCGCCCTCGGGGAAGTCCTTCGGAGACGGGACCGAGCCCGGGACCTGGTGCAGGCGGTCGCCGCCGGCCTCGATGGAGAGCACTGAGCCCAGAAGGCCGCGGGTGTACTCGTGGATGGGGTGGGTGAGGATGTCCTTCACCGGGCCCTGCTCCACGACCTGGCCGGCGTACATGACGGTGATGGAGTTCGCCACCTCGGCGACGAGCGCGAGGTCATGGCTCACGAACACCATGGCGAAGCCGAGCTCGTGCTGCAGGCGGTTCAGCAGGTCGACGACCTGCTTCTGCACCGTCACGTCGAGGGCGGTGGTGGGCTCGTCGGCGATGACGAGCTTCGGGTCGCGCGTGAGCGCCATGGCGATGAGCACGCGCTGGCGCTGGCCGCCGGAGAGCTCATGCGGGTAGGAGCCGAGCGTGCGCTTCGGGTCGAGGCCCACGAGCTCGAGCAGGTCCTCGGCCGTGCGGGTGCCGCCGCGGGAGGTGAGCTGCTTCATCTGCGTCTTGATGAGCATGGACGGGTTGAGCGAGGACAGCGCGTCCTGGTAGACCATGGAGATCTCCTTGCCGCGCAGCTCGTTGATCTCCTTCTGCGTCATGGTGAGCAGGTTCTTGCCGTCGTAGAGGATCTCGCCGGAGATCTCGGCCTTGGGGTCGAGCAGGCCCATGATGGCCAGCGAGGTGATGGACTTGCCGCAGCCGGACTCGCCCACGAGGCCCATCGACTGGCGCGGGCGCACCACGAAGCTCACGTGGTCCACCACGTTCACGTCGCCGTGGCGCGGGAACTTGATGCAGAGGTCCTTGACCTCGAGGATGGGCGGCACGTCGGTGCGCGCCTCGAAGCGGTCGTTGCGGATGCCCTCCATCTCCTTCAGGCGGGCGAGGCGCTTCTCGAGCATGTCAGCCTGAGCGGCGTAGGCGAGCTTCGGGTCGGCGACCAGGCGATCGGCCTCGCGGTCGGTCTTGAGGTCGGACTCGGTGAGCTTCACGGCGCTCTTGGGGGCGGCCATGGCGTCGGTGATGCCCTCGGACACGATGTTCAGGCAGAGCACCGTGACCATGATGGCGATGCCGGGGAACAGCGCCTGCCACCAGCGGCCGGCCAACACGCCGTTGCGCGCGTCGGCGAGGATGTTGCCCCAGGTGGGCGTCGGCTCGGGGATGCCCGCCGAGATGAACGACAGGGACGCCTCGAACACGATGGCGTCAGCCACGAGCACGATGGTGAACACGAGCACGGGCGCGATGCAGTTGCGCACCACGTGCTTGGTGAGGATCCACGGCGCGTGCGCGCCGGACACGATGGCCGCGCGGACGTAGTCCTGGTTGTACTCGCTCATGACGTTCGCCCTCACGATGCGCGCGATCTGCGGGATGTACAGAAAGCCGATCGCGAAGATGAGCGAGGGCACGCTGTTGCCGAACACCACGATGAAGGTGGCGGCCAGGGCGATGCCCGGGAACGACATGATGATGTCGAGGATGCGCATGATGACGTTGGAGATGTGCGGGCGCACCACGGCGGCGATGGCGCCGATGACGGAGCCCACCACGAGCGCGAACGTCGTGGCGCCCAGGCCGATGGCCAGCGAGTACTTCGCACCGCACATGATGCGCGACAGGACGTCGCGGCCCTTGTCGTCGGTGCCGAAGAGGAAGTCGGCGTTGGGGGGCGTGCGGGCCGTGTAGATGGCCAGCGGGTCGTACGGCGCGATGAAGTCGGCCAGCAGCGCCATGAGGATGATGAGGATGAGGATCACGAGCGAGATGCGCGCGCCGATGGTCATGGCCTTCCAGCGGCGGAAGCGGACCTTGCCAGCGTTGTCCTCGAGTTTCTTGGTGAGGTTTCCACGAAGCTGTACCATAGCGCTACACCGTCCTGATTCGCGGATCGATCAGGATGTAGAGCATGTCGACGATCACGTTCACGATGATGAACGTGATGGCGACCACGAGGACGACACCCTGTACCAACATGACGTAGTTCGATGTGACGCCCGAGAGGATGGCCATGCCCATGCCGGGCAGGGCGAAGATGACCTCGAGGACCACGGCGCCGCCGATCATGTAGCCGAACTTGAGGCCGAGCACGGTGACGGGCGTGATGAGGGCGTTGCGCAGCACGTTGCGGGCGACGACGGTGCCGTAGGGAATGCCGAAGCCGCGCGCGGTGCGCACGTAGTCCTTGTCAAGCTCCTCGACCATCGAGGTGCGGATGATGCGCGTCATCTGGCCGGTCAGGGGAACCGCGAGCGCGACGCCGGGCATGGCCATGCGGGCGAGCCATCCGGCGGGGTCCTCGAGGAGCGGGGGAAGCGGACCCGATGCGGGCAGCAGGTGCAAGGTGGACGAGAACAGGAGGATGAACAGCACCGAGAGCCAGAACGACGGCGTCGCGATGCACGCGATCGAGAACACGCGGATGACCTGGTCGGGCCAGCGGTCGCGGTACAGGGCCGAGACGACGCCCAGGATGGCCGAGAGGATGATCGCGATGATGAAGCCGAAGAAGCCCAGCTGCAGCGTGACGGGCAGGGCCTGCGCGATGCGGTCTGCCACCGACTGGCTCGCCGCGCCGTAGGTGCCCAGGTCGCCCTGGAAGAAGCCGGCCATGTAGCGGCCGTACTGCACGACGGTCGGGTCGTTGAGGCCGTGCGACTCGCGGTAGGCCTCGAGCTGCTCGGGCGCCGCGTTCTCGCCGAGCGCCGAGTAGGCCTGGTCGATAGGCGAGAGCGACATGAGGAAGAACACGAGGACGGTGACACCAAATATCATGATCGGTAGCCAGATGAGGCGGTTGCCGATCAATCGTAAGAGATTGTTCACTGAATCCTCCTTTCGTTTCGGCTCTGACGAGCCCTCTTTCCTGTAGACGGCCTTTCTGAAAGAGCTCCCCTGGTCCGACGTCTCAATAGAAATAGCCATCTTCCATTATAAGGGGAGAAACCGTGTTTTTTTCGGGAAAGTAAAGGGCAAGTCAACGGGGGCGCAAGCCGCGTCCCCGTTGACGTTCCGCCGGCACCGGGCGGCTGCCAGGCTGTCGCGAGGCGGCAGGCGCCGCGCGGGCGCGCTAGGCGTCGGCGAGCTGCCTCTCGCACACGTGCCACCAGCTGTTGCCCGTGCCGCGCGCGTGCTCGCAGCCGACGCAGGGCCTCGTGCAGAACTCCGCGCTGCGCATGTCCTCGGTGAGGAGGTCGGCCCCCGCGTACGGCGTGCGGGGAAGCTCGGCGCACGCCTGCTCCATGCCGCGGATGAACAGGGCGGCCATCTGCCTCATGCCCTTGGCGGTGGGGTGCGTGCCGTCTATGGCGTCGTAGTCGAAGCCGAACGCGGCCATGTCGACCAGGTAGCAGCCCTCGCGCGCCGCCGCGACGGCGCGGATGGCGTCGTTGTACTCGTCGACGCACACGCCGCGGAAGTAGCGCGGCGAGGTGGGGCGGCGCGCCCCGGCCACGCGCCCCGGCAGAAGCGTGGACACCCAGATGCGCGCCTCGGGCCACCTCTCCCGCATCTGGTCGACCATGCGGCCGTACGACGCGGCGAAGTTCGCGACGGCGCCCTCGGGCGCCATGCCGGCCTCGCGGCCGTGGTAGGGGCAGGCTGCGGCGAGCTTGGGCGGCGCGGACGGCGTGGCTGCGGCGATCTGCGCGTCGCCCGAGCCCCAGCCGTAGTCGTTGATGCCGATGTGCACGATGATGTCGTCGGGGGCCCGCCCGTCCCGCGCAAGCGCCGCGATGCGCTCCGCGCTCGCGCCGACGGGGAACTCCGTGCCCTCGACCACGCAGCCCGACCAGGCCGCGTTGGCGAGGAGCTCCCCTTCGAAGTGGCCTATGACCTGGCCCCACCAGGTGTCGGCGACGGAGTCGACGCCGGTCGCCGCGCGCTGCTCGCCCTCGTAGAACACGCGCCAGCCCTCGGGCAGCGCGCCTTCGAACGAGCTGATGGAATCGCCGTAAACGGAGAAAAGACGCGTCATGGTGAATCAGTCTCCTGTCCTCGAGTGTCTCGTTAAAAAGAAGCCCGCCTCGGGTGAGGCGGGCTTCCGATGCGCTTGCAGGCGCTGCGTCAAGCGAGGGCGTGCCTACTTGAGCGAAGCGTTCTGGAAGTACAGGCCGGTGGTCGGGCTAGGCTCGAAGCCCTCGATCTTCTCGTCCCACCAGCCGGTGGTAACCTGCTTGTGGAACAGCGGGTACAGCGGCACTTCCTCGGAGATGAGGTCGAAGCACTTGTTCCACGCGTCCTGGCGGGCGGCCTCGTCGGTGGCCTTGCGGGCGTCCATGAGGTAGCCGTTGAACTCCTCGCACTTGCCGTCGCCGCACTTGGCCCAGCAGGAACGACCCTGGGCCCAGTCGGTGTTCTGGCCGTAGAACCAGGACAGGTGCACGTCAGCGTTGGTGCCGAAGCAGCTCACGTCGCCGGGGGCCAGGAACACGTCGAAGGGCAGGACCTCGTCGGTCGGCGAGGGGGCCATCGTCGGGTAGGGGGCAGCCTGGACGTCGAGGGTGCAGTCGATGCCCACGGCGAGCAGGTCCTGCTGGATCTGGTTGGAGATGCTCTTGATCCAGTTGTCGATGACGAGCAGGGTGACCTTCATGCTCTCCTGGCCGGCTTCCTTGAGCAGGGCCTTGGCCTTCTCCGGGTCATAGGTGTAGACCGTGGAGGCCTTGTGGTAGGCCGGGTTGGACTCGGGCAGGTAGGACGTGATCTTGTCAGCAGTGCCGCCGAGCTGGTTGGAGATGATCTTGTCGTAGTCGATGGCATAGAAGAACGCCTGGCGCACGCGCTTGTCGTTGAAGGGCTCCTTCTGCGTGTTGAACATGAGGAAGCCGATGCCGTAGCTGGGCACGCTCTCGACGGTGACGCCGGCGTTGACGAGCTGGTCGACGTTGTCGAACGGGATGTTCTCGCCGGCAACCGCGGTGCCCTCCTGCAGGGCGGTGACGCGGGCGGTGTTGTCAACGCGGACGAGCCACTCCATGGCGTCGGCGCTGGCGGGGGTGGCGCCGTTGTAGTTCGGGTTCGGGGTGAAGTTCAGCGCGCCGCCGTCCTCGCCGTCGCACTTGCCCCACATCCACGGGCCGGAGCCGGTGGCCGGGGTCTT
Organism: Adlercreutzia sp. ZJ473; assembly: GCF_013185065.1. Lineage (GTDB taxonomy): Bacteria > Actinomycetota > Coriobacteriia > Coriobacteriales > Eggerthellaceae > CAAEEV01. The sequence continues at coordinate 72,198 of NZ_JAAVTO010000001.1, forward strand.
CATGGGCTCGGTGGTGATCTCGGAGGCCGGGAACACGCGGACCAGCGACAGGCGCTCCTTGAGCAGGTTGGCGCTGTCGATGAACTCGTAGCCGAGCTTGAAGGTGACGGTGGTGTCGTCCTTGGCCTCGGCGGCCTCGATGAAGGACAGCATGTCGGCGTAGGTGGCGTTGGCCTTGTTGGCCTCGACGCAGGCGACGACGTCAGCAGCGGTCACGGCGTTGCCGTCGCTGTACTTGGCGCCCTCGCGCAGCTTCACTTCGTACTCGGTCTTGGAGACCTCGGTGGGCTCGCCGGCGGCCAGGGCGGCGTTCACCTTGCCGGTGAAGTAGTCGAGCTCGTAGAGGCCCTCGAGGCAGTGCTGGATGGCGGGGAGCATCAGAGCGGAGCTCGCGCCGACGGGGTTGTAGTTCGAGTTCTTGTAGCTGCAGGCAGCCGTGATGGTACCACCACCCTGGGCTTCGGCCGCGCTGCTCTCAGCGGGCTTCTTCTCCTCGCCGCCGCCACCGCAGCCGCTCAGGGTGAGCGCCGCGAGGGCACCGGTCGCCGCCGTGCCTGCCAAGAAACCACGGCGAGTCAGATTAACCTGTTCCATAATTCCCTCCAACTTGTGAGTCGGCGGGGCGCCAGCCCCGCATCGCATGCACGGGCTATTGGGTTCGCGCGCGCGATAACTATATTATGGGCGAAAACCGTTGCAAAATAAAGCAAAGCGGCGAAATAATGCTCGACGCCGCCCGTCCGCCTTCCCGCGGAGCGGCTCTCACGCAGCGGCGAGGCGGCTGGCGGGGCGTTGTTCCCGCTGATGGCGCGCGTGCTCCCGGTCGGCCTTCGTCCCTTGCGCCCCGTCCCGCCCGCCCCGCTTGCGCTGCCGCTCGCCCCGCGCGGGGCGAGCGCGGCGTCCCACTTACCGAATACGCGCCTTCTGCGGGCGCCCTTTTGCCCTCCCGCGCCGCGCGCGCCTTGCGCGTGGCTGGTATCATGGACGGCGTATTTCTGTTCGTCGAGGAAGCCCAAGCCGCATGCGGCCCTCTCGGCCTCGCCGACCCGGTCGCCCGGCTTTTCCCGATAGGCACAGGTCCCCCCTTCGAAGGAGAGGTAAATGACGAGAGAACTCAAGTCGATGGATGGCAACAACGCGGCGGCGTACGTCTCCTACGCGTTCACCGAGGTTGCGGGCATCTATCCCATCACGCCTTCCAGCCCCATGGCCGACTACGTCGACCAGTGGGCGGCGCAGGGCAAGAAGAACATCTTCGGCACCACCGTCAAGGTGTGCGAGATGCAGTCCGAGGGGGGCGCCGCGGGCGCGGTGCACGGGTCGCTGGCGGCAGGTGCCTTCACCACCACCTACACGGCTTCCCAGGGCCTGCTCCTCATGATCCCCAACATGTACAAGATCGCGGCCGAGCAGCTGCCGAGCGTGTTCCACGTGAGCGCGCGCACGGTGGCCACGCACGCGCTCAACATCTTCGGCGACCACTCCGACGTCATGGCGTGCCGCCAGACGGGCTTCGCGATGCTCGCCGAGACCAACGTCCAGGAGGTCATGGACCTGTCCGCCGTGGCGCACCTTTCCGCCATCAAGGGCAAGGTCCCCTTCATCAACTTCTTCGACGGCTTCCGCACCTCCCACGAGATCCAGAAGATCGCCGTGTGGGACTACGACGACCTGGCCGAGATGTGCGACATGGACGCGGTGCGCGCCTTCCGCGAGCACGCGCTGAACCCCGAGCGCCCGGCCATGCGCGGCTCCCACGAGAACGGCGACATCTTCTTCCAGCACCGCGAGGCGTGCAACTCCACGTACGACGCGCTGCCCGCCGTGGTGGAGGACTACATGCACCAGGTGAACGCCAAGCTCGGCACCAGCTACGAGCTGTTCAACTACTACGGCGCGCCCGACGCCGAGCGCGTGATCGTGGCCATGGGCTCCATCTGCGACGTGGCCGAGGAGGTCATCGACTACCTCACCGCCCAGGGCGAGAAGGTCGGCCTCGTGAAGGTGCGCCTGTACCGCCCGTTCGTGACCGACAAGTTCGTGGCCGCGCTGCCCTCGACGGTGAAGAAGATCGCCGTTCTGGACCGCACCAAGGAGCCCGGCAGCGTGGGCGAGCCGCTCTACATGGACGTGGTGAACGCGCTGGCCGTGGAGGGCGTCACCGGCCTCACCGTGGTGGGCGGCCGCTACGGCCTCGGCAGCAAGGACACCCCGCCGTCGAGCGTGTTCGCCGTGTACGCCGAGCTCGCCCAGGACGCGCCGCGCCGCGAGTTCACCATCGGCATCGTCGACGACGTGACCAACCTGTCGCTCCCCGAGGTTCCCTCGCCGAACACCGCGGCCCCCGGCACCATCGAGTGCAAGTTCTGGGGCCTCGGCGGCGACGGCACGGTGGGCGCCAACAAGAACTCCATCAAGATCATTGGCGACCACACCGACAAGTACGTGCAGGCGTACTTCCAGTACGACTCGAAGAAGACCGGCGGCGTGACCATCTCGCACCTGCGCTTCGGCGACGCCCCCATCAAGAGCCCCTACTACGTGAACAAGGCCGACTTCGTGGCGTGCCACAACCCGTCCTACATCACGAAGAACTTCCCCATTGTGAAGGACGTGAAGCCGGGCGGCATCTTCCTCATCAACTGCCAGTGGACGCCTGAGGAGCTCGAGCACCACCTGAGCGCCGAGGCGAAGCGCTACATCGCCGCCAACGACGTCAAGCTCTACACCATCAACGCCATCGACCTGGCCATCGAGATCGGCATGGGCAAGCGCACCAACACCATCCTGCAGTCCGCGTTCTTCACGCTCGCGGGCGTCATGCCGCAGGAGGACGCCATCCGCTACATGAAGGACGCGGCCACGAAGTCCTACCTGAAGAAGGGCCAGGACGTGGTCGACATGAACCACCGCGCGATCGACGCCGGCGCCACCGCCGCCGTGCGCGTCGAGGTGCCGGCCGCCTGGGCCGACGCCGCCGACGCGGGCGAGGCCCCCGCGCTGTCGGGCCGCCCGGAGCTCGTGCGCATGGTCACCGAGATCATGGAGCCGGTGGGCCGCATGAACGGCGACGCGCTGCCGGTGTCGGCCTTCATGGACCACGTGGACGGCCAGTTCGAGCAGGGCGCGGCCGCCTACGAGAAGCGCGGCGTGGCCGTGACGGTGCCCACGTGGGACGCCTCCACCTGCATCCAGTGCAACCAGTGCTCCTTCGTCTGCCCGCACGCCACCATCCGCCCGTTCGCGCTGACCGACGACGAGGCTGCCAGCGCCCCTGAGGCCGCCAAGCTCGTGGCCGCCAAGGGCAAGGCGGCGAAGGGCCTCACCTACACGCTCGCCATCTCGCCGCTCGACTGCATGGGCTGCGGCGTGTGCATCGGCGTGTGCCCCACCAACTCGCTCGCCATGGTGCCCGTCGAGGGCGAGCTGCCCCAGCAGGAGGCCTTCGACTACTGCGTGGCGAACGTCTCCGACAAGCCGGAGCTCGCGGACGCGAGCCTCAAGGGCAGCCAGTTCAAGCAGCCGCTGCTCGAGTTCTCCGGCTCCTGCGCGGGCTGCGCGGAGACGTCGTACGCGCGCCTGGTCACGCAGCTGTTCGGCGACCGCATGTTCGTGGCCAACGCCACCGGCTGCTCGTCGATCTGGGGCGGCCCGGCGGCCACCTCGCCCTACACGGTGAACAAGGACGGCCACGGCCCGGCGTGGAGCAACTCGCTGTTCGAGGACAACGCCGAGCATGGGCTGGGCATGCTGCTCGGGCATGAGGCCGTGCGCACGCGCCTTGTGGCGAAGCTGCGCGACATGGCCGCCGCCGAGGCGACGCCCGAGGCCACGCGCGAGCTCATCGCGACGTACGTGGACACGCTCGAGGACGGCGCGGCCAACGCCGAAGCCGCCCGCGCGCTCATCCCGGCGCTTGAGGCCGCGGCTGAGGCGGGCTGCCCCACGGCCCCCGAGATCCTCGCGGACAAGGAGTACCTGGCGAAGAAGAGCGTCTGGATCTTCGGCGGCGACGGCTGGGCGTACGACATCGGCTACGGCGGACTCGACCACGTGCTGGCGTCGGGCGAGGACGTGAACGTGTTCGTGTTCGACACCGAGGTGTACTCCAACACCGGCGGCCAGGCGTCCAAGGCGTCCAACATCGGCCAGGTGGCGCAGTTCGCCGCCTCCGGCAAGGACATCAAGAAGAAGAGCCTCGCCGAGATCGCCATGGCCTACGGCTACGTGTACGTGGCGCAGGTCGCCATGGGCGCGAAGCCGGCCCAGACGCTCAAGGCCATCCAGGAGGCCGAGGCGTATCCGGGCCCGTCGCTCATCATCGGCTACTCGCCGTGCGAGATGCACTCCATCAAGGGCGGCATGAAGAACTGCCAGGAGGAGATGAAGCGCGCGGTGGAGTGCGGCTATTGGAACCTGTACCGCTTCAACCCGGCGGCGCCCGCGGGCAAGAAGTTCACGCTCGACTCCAAGGAGCCGGCTGGCGGCTACCGCGAGTTCCTCATGAACGAGGCCCGCTACAGCCGCCTGACGCGCGAGTTCCCCGAGCGCGCGCAGGAGCTCTTCGAGCGCAACGAGCAGGCTGCCGTGGAGCGCTACGAGCACCTGGTGAAGCTCAAGGACCTCTACGCCGACGCGTAAGAGGCCGCTGACGCTGGCGAAGCGGGGCGGGGCAGCGGGCATGCAGCCCGCCGCCCCTGCCGCCCCGCTCGATCAGGGAGTCCCGCCACATGCGGGGCTCCCTTCTTTTTCGCCGAGGCTCGCCTTGGAGAGCGGCTTGGCATGAGCTTCGGCTCCGTTGCCTCGTTGGCGAATGCGGCCCTTGCCTCGACATGTGAATGGCGACGCGGAGTATAATTCCATCAGCGAAGAGAGGCCTTCGGCGTGCGTGTCGAGTGCGCGCGTACGTCTGACGGAGCCAAGCTCATCTTCCATCGGAATGACGTATTTGCCGAGAGCGAATCGCAGGAACTGCGGGAAAGTGCGGGAAAGTGCGGGAAAGTGCGCGGTTGATCGCATCGGAGCAGGCAAGAGCACTCGCTACATCTTGTCGAAGTGATCGGGTCAACCCGCTCTCACGGTTTCGGCTTCTCGGCTGTCTTTGGTGTCGTGGCGACGGGGGCGTCTCGTGCTTTTTCGCCTCCGACTGGCGGTCTTTTCGCCTGATGCCGGCTGGCGGCGCTTCCGCTACACGAATCTGATCTCGAGCTTCTTGCCCAGTCCCTTCGCGAGCTGCTGCAGCGTCTTTACGGTGGGGCTCGATCCGCCCGTCTCCAGTCGGCTGAGGGCGCTTTGCGTCATGCCGCAGCGTGCGGCAAGCTCCTTCTGCGTGAGCCCGCTGCTCTCGCGCGCGTTTACGACGGCGCGGATTATCTCGTATTCGGGGCTAAGGCGCTCCCATTCCTCGGCGAACGAGGAATCGCTCATGCACTCGTCGAGGTACTCGTCAAGAGACGTTGCCACGGTGCCTCACCTCCCAGTCCTTCTTGTACTTGAGGGCTCTTGCCAGCTCACGCGGGGGAGTCTTCTGGGTTTTCTTGAGAAAGCCATTCGTGATGACGATCTGTTGCCCCGAAAAGAAAAAGTAGAACATGCGCGCTGCATCGCCTCCTGCGTTGACGCGAAGCTCGAAAACCCCGTCGGCCATATGCTTGGAGAACGGCTCCCGCAAGCCAGGTCCTACCTCTTGGAGCAGGCTTAGGTCGCGGAGGGCTTTCGCCTTGGCTCTCGTCGGAAGGCTCTCGATAAACTCCTTGGCAGGTTCCTTACCCGTGCTCGTCGCGTAGAACACGACGTGATACTCGTTCACGTCGGCCTCCTTTGAGTATAGCAAAAATGCTATGCATGAGATAGAAGCATCGAGTGTTTCCTTGTGATTGATCAAACATCTGTTTTATATTATAGCGAACGAATGTTTTAAATGGAAGGGCTCGTTGAGGGATAATTGAATCGAAGGGAGGGTGTTTCCCAGTTCTCCGCCGAAAGGCACTCAGCGGGCGGGGGCGAAGGTGTCGATGAGGTCGACGAGCTCCTGCTTCTTGTGGATGTCGAGCTTGACGTAGATGCGCTTGGAGTGGGTGCGCACCGTGTTCTCGGACACCACGAGCATCTCGGCGATGCGCGCCACGGTGTTGCCGCGGGCGATGAGCTCCATGATCTCGGCTTCGCGCGCGGTGAGGCGGTAGTGCTCGCGCAGCGCCTGGGCCTGGGCGGCGATGCGGTCGGGGCCGAGCTCGTCGTGCGGCGCAGACGGGGCGGGGGATGCTTCGGCGGGCGGCCTCTGCGCCGCTGCGAGCTTGCGCCCCGCCTCGAGCCTTCTTGCCGCTTCGCTTCCCTTCGCCGCGCGCTCCTTCGCCGCGTCCTTTTTCGCCCCAGCCCCCTTCGCCGCTCCTGCTTTCGCCTCTGCGGCCTTGCGGGCGGGCTCGGGCGTGCTCAGGGCCATGAACTCGATGTCGGCGGCCTCGCGGGCGGCGGCGTGCGCGAACCCGCCTGACCCCACGAAGTGCATGATCCCGAGCAGGTAGAGCGCCACAAGCGCCACTAGGGCGTCGGGCGACACGCCGATGAAGGAGGCGGCCTCGGCGAACGTGCCGCCGACGAACCCGATGTCGTGCAGCGCGTAGACTACGGCGCCGAAGAAGCCGTAGACGAACACGGGGTTCACGCCGCGGTCGCGCGACACCTGCGCGCTCTGGATCATCATGATCATGAGGGCCGCGCTGTAGGCGGCGTAGAGCACCGCCGCGAGCCCGCGCTGGTACGCGCCCGGCAGAAGCGGCAGCAGCAGGAACGACGTGACGATGAACGGGAACGCCATGCGGTACATGCCGATGACGTTCAGGTGCACGTTGCGGAAGCGCCAGGCGAACAGGAGCGCCAGCGCGGCCACGAGCATGCCCGCCATCGACATGATGTTCACGAGCGACCCCACCTGGGGGTCGGCCACGGCAAGCGAGCGCATGACGCCGGCGCAGAACCCGAGCGTGCCCACCGACAGCGCGCTGCGCCAGAAGTCGCGCAGGATGCGGCGGTACACCTGCGGGTGCTCGCGGGGCACGTCCTCGAACATGGGCTGGTCGAGCGTTATCTCGCGGCTTCTCAGCGCGATGCACAGGCCGAACAGCGGCAGGAACACGAGCGGAATGAGGAAGGCCGTCACCGCCTGGGGGATGAGGTAGAGCGAGAAGTACATAAGCGCTGCGTAGGCGCTGCCCGTCACGAGGTCACGCGTGCCGCTCTCGGGGTCTTGGCTGGCGAACAGGCGCTGCCACAGCATGTAGAACCCAGCCGAGCCCAGCCCGAGCAAGGCGCCGCCCAAGGTGACGAGCTCCAGCGCGAAGTCGTCCAGGTAGATGGCGGCGATGAGCGCCGCCCAGCCGGCCGCGTAGGGCGCGCTCGTGAGCTTCACGAGGAACGTGCGCGTGGGGCCGGGCAGAAAGTACACGCCCACGGCGCTCGCCAAAAAGCTCGCCGCGAACGTGAGCGACTGCGCGAGGAAGAACCGGAGCACGATCTCGTGGGTCTGGAAGTCCATGGGGAGGAACGGGAACACGCCGCCCCACACGCCGGCGGCGTTGACGGCCAGGAAGAGCGCGTAGCCGAGCGAGGTGACGCTCGGCTTGAGCACGCTGAGTACGCTGGCTGCGTTCACGAATCACCTCTCCCGGCTCGTCTCGGGCATGACGGTATGACAGCCAGTATACCGAACGCGCGGCGTGGCAAGGGGCCCCGCCGTTTATTCACCCTATATGCGCAACTGGGGATATACAGCGTATGACCTGCGACTTTGCAAATATCACACATAGTATGTGACGGGCGGTCGGGCTTTGGGGCGTATCGTGGCGCCGTTGGTCTGGGCGCGCGGGCCGCGCTCGAGGATCAGTGATCAAGAGGAAAGAGGAGGGAACGCTATGGAGAATGGCTTTTCTAACCTAAGCCGCCGCACGTTTCTGAAGACGGGCGGAGCGCTCGGGGCGCTTGCGGTGGCCGGAGGCGGCCTCGCCGCAACCGACGCGCTCTTCGGCGAGGGCGTGGCCGAGGCGCACGCCGAGATGCAGGAGAAGGTGACGTGGGGCCACTGCGCCATCAACTGCCCCAGCAGGTGCCCGCTCAAGTTCCACGTCAAGAACGACGAGATAGTCTGGGTTGACACGGACACGTCTTCCGACGCGGACTTCGACGACCACCAGGCGCGCGCCTGCCTGAGGGGGAGAACCTATCGTCGCTGGATGAACAGCCCCGACAGGCTCAGCTATCCCCTCAAGCGGGTCGGGAAGCGCGGCGAGGGCAAGTTCGAGCGCATCAGCTGGGACGAGGCTATCGATACCATCGCGTCTGAGCTCAAGCGAATCATCGACGCCTACGGCAACGAGGCGGTGTACATCGCCTACGCCACGGGCGTCGAGGGCGTGACGACGGGACAGCCGTTCCAGCGCCTTCTCAACCTCTGCGGCGGCTTCCTTGACAGCTACGGCAGCTACAGCGCAGGCCAGCTCGCCTACATGCAGGGCACCATCTTCGGGACCGCGGGAGGGGGCAGCGCCCTCAAGACGGCGGAAGACGCCGAGCTGGTCCTGGTCTTCGGAAGCAGCCCGACGGAGACGCGCCAGGGAGGCCTGCACACCCATTACGACTTCGTCCAGCTGCGAGAGAAGACGAAGGGCAAGATCATCCTGATCGACCCGCGCTTCAACGACTCCATCACCGGTCACTCCGACCAGTGGCCGCCCATCAACCCAGGCACCGATGCGGCGCTCGTGGCGGCCATCGCCCATGAGCTCATCAAGAAAGACCTGGTCGACGTCGACTTCCTCCACAAGTACTGCTCGGGCTTCGACGAGGAGAGCATGCCGGAGGAGCTTCGCGGCAAGCACCTGAGCTACAAGGACTACGTCCTCGGCACGGGCTACGACATGACGGAGAAGACTCCTGAGTGGGCCGCCCCCATCACGGGCATCTCGCCCGACACCATTCGCCAGCTCGCCCAGGAGATCGCGACGGCGAGCCCTCTGTACGTGGTCCAGGGCTGGGGTCCGCAGCGCCGCTCCAACGGCGAGTGGAACTTCTGGGCCATCTGCCTCCTTCCGTTCCTCGTCGGCCAGGTTGGCAAGCCGGGGACGAACAACGGCAACAGGGAGAGCCGCTTCAGCGTCCCGCTCTCGAACTTCCCCTCGGGAAAGAACCCGGTCAAGGCGTCCATCTCGTGCTTCCTGTTCACCGATGCCATCGACCACGGCGTTGACATGACGGCGACGAAGGACGGGGTCCGCGGCGCGGCCCGCCTGTCGAGCAACATCAAGTTCATGGTCAACTACGCGGGCAACTGCCTGACCAACCAGCATTCCGACATCAACAAGGCGCACGACATCCTCTCTGACGAGAGCAAGTGCGAGTTCATCCTCGGCTTCGACACGGTGATGTGCGACTCTGCCAAGTACTCCGACATCCTGCTGCCCGACCTCTTCAGGTCCGAGCAGGTCTCCCTGGCGAGCACGGGGAGCAACACGGCCTACATCGTCACGGCCCAGCCCTGCACGTCCCCCAAGTTCGAGCGCAAGACGGCCTATGACGTGTGCGCGATGCTCGCCGAGAAGCTCGGGGTGAAAGACGAGTTCACCCAGGGCAAGACGCAGGAGGAGTGGATTCGCAGCCTTTACGAGGCCGACCAGGAGAAGGACGGCAAGCTCCCGCCGTACGACGAGCTGATGAAGGCGGGCACGTACAAGAGGGAAAGCCCCGGGGCCATAGCCATGAAGAAGTTCATCGCCGATCCCGAAGGCACTCAGATCGGGACCCCGTCAGGCAAGTTCGAGATCTACTCGCAGAAGATAGCCGAGGCGATTGACACGTGGGAGTTTGCCGAAGGCGAGATCGTCCTGCCCATCCCGGCCTACATACCTGAGTGGCACGGCGTCGAGACCGTGACGGACGAGCATCCCCTCGCGCTCATGGGCTTCCACTACCGCGGCCGCATCCACTCCTCGTGGGGCAGCATCGACGCCCTCAAGGAGGTGAATCCCCAGGAGGTCTGGATCAATCCTGCCGACGCCGCAGCTCGGGGCATCGTCTCCGGGGACAAGGTCCGCGTCCGGAACGAGTTCGGCGAGATGGAGATCTCCGCCAAGGTGACGCCTCGCATCGTCCCCGGCACCGTTGCCATGGCCCAGGGGGCATGGCATGACGCGGACATGTTCGGCGACCGCATCGACAAGGGCGGCTGCATCAACACGCTGACCACGCAGCGCCCCTCGCCCCTTTCCAAGAGCAACCCCCAGCACAGCAACATCTGCGAAGTGGCCAAGGCGTAGGGCAGCGAGTAGGAGAAGGAGGCAACAAACATGACTCAGCATGCGTTTTACTTTGACGGCACTCGCTGCACGGGCTGCAAGACCTGCGAGATGGCCTGCAAGGACTACAAGGACCTCGACCTGGGCATCGCGTTCCGCAAGGTGTACGAGGTGACGCTCGGCGAGACGACCGTCGGCGCGGACGGCTGCTTCACCACCTCGTGCGTGAGCTACGCGCTGTCCATGTCGTGCAACCACTGCGACAAGCCGGCGTGCGTGGAGGTGTGCCCCACGGGCGCCATGGGCAAGGACGCCGAGCGGGGGCTGGTGAGCGTCGACGCCGACAAGTGCATCGGCTGCGGCTACTGCCACATGGCCTGCCCCTACAACGCCCCGAAGGTGGACCGCGCCAAGGGGCACTCGGTGAAGTGCGACGGCTGCGCCGAGTTCCTGGCCGTCGGCGAGAAGCCGGTGTGCGTGAAGGCGTGCCCGGCGCGCGCCCTCGACTTCGGCACCGTCGAGGAGATGGCCGAGAAGGGCGAGCGCGGCAACATCGCGCCTCTGCCCGAGCCCGCCTATACCGAGCCCAACCTGTATATCAAGCCCTCTGCGGACGCGAAGCCTGCGGGCGACATGGACGCGAAGGTCGCGAACCCCCTGGAGGTGATGTAGCATGGAGGCCGTACTCGCCGAAATGCCGCTGGCGCTGTTCACTACGCTGTCCGCCATCGGCGCGGGCGCGTTCGTCACGCTGGCCGTGGCGCTTGCCACCACGAAGCCGAGCGCTGAGCAGCTGGGCAAGATCGACAAGATGACGGCGATCCCGCTGGCCCTCATCCTGGTGAGCTTCATCGCGGCGTTCTTCCACCTGGCCAACGTCATGAACGCCCCGCAGGTGTTTGCGGGCGTGGGCCGCTCGCCGCTGTCCAACGAAATTGCCGTGGGCTGCGTGTTCACGGTGACGGCCGTCGTCTACTGGGCGCTGGCGGTTGCCGGCAAGCTCCCCGCGGGCGCGCGGCGCGGGCTCAGCGCCGCCGTGGCCGCGCTGGCCGTGGTGTACGCCCTGTTCATGGGCTTGGCGTACATGATGGGCACCATCCCCTCGTGGGACACGGTGTTCTCGCCCCTCCAGATGGTCAACTTCGCCCTGGTGGGCGGCGCCGCGGCGGGCGTGCTGGTGCTCGCCCTCGGCGGTCTTGACGCCGAGGCGCTCAAGCCGGCCAAGAAGGCGATCCTGGTCGTGTCGGTCTCGGGTGCGGCGTTCGGCATCGCGGGCTTGGCCGGGCAGGCCGTGACCGCCTCGGGGCTGCAGAACGCCCTCACCCTCGGCTCTGACCTGGTGGCTGCGGCCGCGCCCCTCATCGGCGCGGGCGTCGTGGGGATCATCGCGGCCTGCGCGTGCACGGTGCTGGCGCTGCGCGCGCAGCGTCCGCTCACCCTGGGTGCCGCAGCCTGCGCGCTGGCGGTCGTCGGCATCCTGTGCGCGCGCCTGGCGTTCTACGCCATGTCCCTGTCGGTCGGCCTGTACGTGTTCTAGGGCCTGCGCGGGGTTGGCCGAGGCGGCGGGAGCGCATCCTGCTGTCTCCGACCTCGGCCAAGCGGGGCGGCGGGCTTGGGTCCTGCTGCTCGAGGGCGGGGTGCGTCGACGTCGGCGCACCTCGCTTCGCTCGTTGTCGGCTCGTTGTCGGAGAGTTTGCGAAGGAAGGGGCGAGAAAGCCGCGATCTGATACCATCGGGGCTTCCCGAGCCGCATGCGCGGCTGCTTGACGTGAAGCGGACCTGCGGTTTTGCCTGCAGCTTGCCGGGCTGCGTCCACACCGGCAGGCTGCTTGCGCGACGGCGGGTATCAGATCGCGTGTTTCTCGCACGAAGGGAGAGAGAGAACCATGAACGACCTCAACGGCGCGACGTGCGAAGCTGCCACGGAGCACGCCCCGGTGCACGCCTTGGAGCAGGTGGCGTTTCTCGGGGAGACGCTCGGGCCGCTGTTCTTGAACGACCCCGGCCGCGGTGGCAAGGCGGCTTGCGCGGCCCTGGCGTCTTTCGCGTCGCTCGACGTGCGGGCGGCCGCCGCCGAATGGCCCTTCGTCGACGAGGGGGAGGCGCGCGCAGCGCTCGAGCTCATGTGCGTCGGCGCTGCCGCCGGCGTCGACGACGACCTCGTGTGGGAGTACCGGCGGCTGTTCGTGGGGCCGGCGAAGAAGGCCGCGCCGCCATGGGGCTCGGTGTACACCGACCGCGAGTGCGTGGTGTTCGGCGCGAGCACGCTTGAGCTGCGCGCGTGGATGCGCGCGCACGGCATCGAGCGGCTGGGCGACAAGGCGGAGCCGGAGGACCACATCGGGCTCATGCTGCTGCTCATGACGTGGATCGCCGACAACCGCCCCGAGCTGCTCGACGAGTACCTGCGCGAGCACCTGCTCACCTGGGCGGGGCACTTCCTCTCCCTCGCCGAGCGCGAGGCGGCGCACCCGTTCTACGAGGGCCTGGCGCGCCTGACGTGTGCGAGCCTGGAGGGCGTGCGCGAGGCGCGCGGCCTCGAGGTGGCCTACCCGCGCTTCTACCGTTAGGCAGATCCTCGGCGGGACGGCTGTGACGCGTGCGCGGGCAGCGTCGGGCGGTGCTGGGCAGCGCATGCGGCAGAAGATTTAGTCGGCTCGCGCATGCGACGGCGGGCAGCGCATGCGGCGGCGGGCTGTGCCCCCTACGCTCCCGCCGTCTTCGAGAAAGGGGAGGGCTATGTACAGCATGGACGGCTTGAGCACGGCGCTCGGCGAGATCACGCTCGTGCTCTTCACCACGCTCGCGCCCTCGGGCGTGGTGGCGCTCATCCTCATGGGCCTGCCCTTCCTCTCGGGGTGCGCGGGCGAGCGCGAGCGCGTGGCGATCGACCGCTTCATGTGCATTCCCATCGCCGTCACCCTGACGGGGCTCGTGGTGTCGACCACGCATCTGGGCAACCCTGCCAACGCGCTCTACGTGCTGGCGGGCGTGGGGCGCTCGCCGCTGTCGAACGAGGTGTTCGCGGGCGTGGTGTTCCTGGGGCTTGCCGGCGTGTACTGGCTCACGGCGTTCTCGGAGCGCCAGCGCGCGGGGTTGCGCCGCGCGGGGCTCGCGGTCGTGTGCGCGGCGGGCATGGCGTTCGTGGGCGCCATCGCGTTCGCCTATGACGCCCCCACCATCCTCGCGTGGAGCACGCCCTACGTGCCGCTGGCGCTCTGCTTGAACGCGCTTTCGGGCGGGCCCCTGCTCGCGCTGCTCAGCCTGCACGTCGCGGGATATCGCGCGGTGCGCGGTCGGCTCGGCTGGGCGCTCGTGTGCGCGGCGGCGCTGCTCGCGGCGGCCAACGCGTGCGTCTACATGCTGCAGGGGCTTGGCCTCGCGGGCATCGAGAACCACGTGACCGCGGCGGCGTCGCAGGTGCCGGGCTACTTCGCGATGCTCGGCGCGTTCGCGGTCCTCGTAGGGGCGGGCGTCGGCGTTGCGGCAAGCGCGCTGCGAGCAGGCTCGGACCCGCGGCGCTCGACCACGGTGCGCCTCGCGGCGGCCTGCGTGCTCGCGCTCGCCGGCATCTTCGTGATGCGGTTCGCCTTCTACATGATGCACCTGACGGTGGGCTTGGGCGTGTAGCCCGCCTCGCAGGGCAGGGGACAGCAGGGCGTTACTCAGGCGTGTACGGGGTGTGTGGCGTCTTGCGCGAGCGGGGGGCGCCGGAGCGTCCTACATGCAATCTCGCTGTAAGGTTCAAGGTGGGGGCTCGGGGGCGGAGGGGGTGCCCCGCGCGCAGGTTCTGCAGCGACTGAAACAGCCCAGTGGGCTGTTTCACCAAGCGAAGCCTGTTTGAGCACGGGGCTCCCCCTCCGCCCCCGAGCCCCGAGCCTCGAGCGCCTAGGGGCGGCGACCCCGTGCTCGCCAGATGAGCTTCGCCGCTCCCGAGCCCCGAGCGAGCGAGTCCTGTTCCTGGCAGCTTTACTCCGCCTGCGCGATCAGCTGCTCGAGCGCGGCGATCTTCACGCAGCACACGAACACGTCCATGGCCTCCTCGAGCTCCTCCGCGGGCGGCAGGGTGGGGGCGATGCGGATGTTGGAGTCGTGCGGGTCGCGCCCGTAGGGCCAGGTGGCGCCTGCGCCCGTCATCACCACGCCCGCCTCGCGCGCAAGCGCCACGATGCGCGCGGCCGTGTGCTCGGGGCCGTCGAAGCTCACGAAGTAGCCGCCGCGCGGGCTCGTCCAGCGCGCGACGCCCGCCTCGCCGAGCCCCTCCTCCAGCTTGCGCGCCACGAGCGCGAACTTCGGGCGCAGGATGGCGGCGTGGAGCGCCATGTGCGCCGCGATGCCGTCCCCGTCGCGCAGGAACTTCACGTGGCGCAGCTGGTTGAGCTTGTCGTGCCCGATCATCTGCACGGTGAGGTGGGACTTCGCCTCCGCGATGTTCTCCGGCGAGGCCGCCATGGCCGCCACGCCGGCGCCCGGGATGGTCACCTTCGAGGTGGACGCGAACTTGAGGTAGCGGTGGGGGTTGCCTGCCTCCGCGCACGCGCGGGCGATGTCGAGCAGCTGGTCCTGCTCGCTCGCCTCGTCATGGAGGTGGTGCACGGCGTAGGCGTTGTCCCAGAAGATGCGGAAGTCCTCGGCGGCGCACTCCATGGAGGCCAGGCGGCGCACCACCTCGTCAGAGTACGTGACGCCGCCGGGGTTGGAGTACTTCGGAACGCACCAGATGCCCTTCACGCGCGCGTCTGAGGCTGCGAGGCGCTCGACCTCGTCCATGTCGGGCCCGTCCTCGTTCATCTCGACGGGGATCATCTCGATGCCGAACGCCTGCGTGATGGCGAAGTGGCGGTCGTAGCCCGGAACGGGGCAGATCCACTTGACGGCGTCGCAGGCGCACCACGGCGCGCTGCCCAGGCAGCCGAAGTCGAGGCAGCGTGCCAGCGCGTCGTACATCGCCGTAAGGCTCGAGTTGCCGAACACGATGACGTTTGCGGGCTCGTCGTCGAGCAGGCAGGCCATGAGGCGCTTCGCCTCGGGCAGGCCGTCGAGCACGCCGTAGTTGCGGCAGTCGGTGCCGTCCTCGGAGAAGCAGTCGGCCGCCGAGGTGACGAGCCCGAGCATGGGCATGGACAGGTCGAGCTGGTCGGACGTCGGCTTGCCGCGCGCCATGTTGAGCGCAAGCCCGCGCGCCTTGAATCCCGCGTACGTTTCCTGCTGAGCCGCCAGCTCGTCGCGCAGCTGGTCGATGGGCATTTCCGCAAAGCGCGTCATAGCATGCGTCCTTTCACCGTTAAACATTCGTAACTTGGGCGAGAAAGAGCGAGACACTCCACTCGGATAAAGTATAATCCCCCTGTTTAGTCACATGATAGGGTAAGACCCCGCCAGCGAGGGCATCTTCAGATTTAACGCGCAGATAAGCGCGTGCGGGGCCGCAAGGGGAGAAAGCTAAAGGGAAATGATTGAGAGCGATGTCTGGGTAGTATTCGCGATGCTCATCTACTTCGCGGTAGTGGTGTGCATCGGCTTTGTGTACGCGAAGCGCTCCAACTCCTCGAGCGAGGAGTACTTCTTGGGCGGGCGCGGCCTCGGGCCGTGGCTCACGGCGCTGTCGGCCGAGGCGTCGGACATGTCGGGCTGGCTGCTCATGGGCCTGCCGGGCGTGGCGTACTTCACGGGCGCGTCGGACGCCATGTGGACGGCCATCGGCCTGGCCATCGGCACGTACCTCAACTGGAAGTTCGTGGCGAAGCGCCTGCGCAAGTACTCGGAGAAGGCGAACAACTCCATCACGGTGCCCGACTTCTTCTCCAACCGCTTCCATGACGGCAAGCACGTCCTCATGACCATCGCCGCGCTGATCATCATCTTGTTCTTCACCATCTACACGGCCTCGTGCTTCGTGACGGTGGGCAAGCTGTTCGCCACGCTGTTCGGCTGGGACTACGCCACCATGATGATCATCGGCGCCATCATCGTGTTCCTCTACACCTTCCTGGGCGGCTACCTCTCGGTGTGCACCACCGACCTCATCCAGGGCTCGCTCATGTTCTTCGCGCTGGCCACCATCTTCGTCGGCAGCGTGACGGCGGCGGGCGGCGTGGACAACACGGTGGCCTTCCTGCAGTCGATCCCGGGCTTTCTGTCGGGGACGGAGATCGCGGTGCCGATCGTCGACGAGGCCGGCAAGCAGGTGGTCGAGAACGGCCAGCCGCTCTTCGCTGAGGCGGGCGCGTACGGCCTGGTCACCATCGTGAGCGGCCTGGCGTGGGGCCTCGGCTACTTCGGCATGCCCCAGGTGCTCATCCGCTTCATGTCCATCCGCCACTCGAGCGAGATCAAGAAGTCGCGCCTCATCGCCATGATCTGGCTCGTGGTCTCCTTGAGCTCCGCGGTGTGCATCGGGCTCATCGGCCGCGCGGTCATCCCCGCCGAGTTTCTGACGCAGGCCTCCGCCGAGAGCGTGTTCATCGTGCTCTCGCGCATGCTCCTGCCCTCGTTCTTCTGCGGGCTGGTGGTCTCGGGCATCTTCGCGGCGGCCATGAGCTCGTCGTCGTCCTACCTGCTCATCTCGGGCTCGGCTGTGGCGAACAACATCTTCAAGGGCCTGCTCAAGCGCGACGCCACCGACTCCCAGGTCATGATCGCCGCGCGCGTCACGCTGACGGCCATCCTGATCCTCGGCTGCTTCCTCGCGCTCGACCAGGACTCCTCGATCTTCAACATCGTGTCGTACGCGTGGGCGGGCTTCGGCGCGTCGTTCGGCCCGCTCATGCTGCTGTCGCTGTACTGGCGCCGCACCACCATGCAGGGCGCGGTGGCCGGCATGCTCACGGGCGCGTGCACCGTGGTGGTCTGGAACATGTTCGTCAAGCCGCTCGGCGGCTGGTTCGGCGTGTACGAGCTTCTGCCCGGCTTCGTGCTCGCGCTCGTGGTGATCGTGGTGGTGTCGCTGCTCACGCCCGAGCCCAAGCAGGAGGTGCTCGACGACTTCGACACCTACATGGAGCTCGACGTCTAGCGGATTCCAGTCGCATGGCGCGGCCGACGCTGTTGGCGTCCTGCCCGCCGCATGGCGCTCGTCGCAGGTTCGGGCCTTGAGGCCTCGCTCCTCGCGAAGGCGTCCACGTAACCTGCGCAACGTGCTTCCCCATGAAAGAAGATCCCCGCTTCGGCGGGGATCTTCTTATCTCAGGATGCTTGACCTTGCGGCACGGAGCTCAGCAGCGCGGGGAGCGCAGGGGGAGCGCAGGGGGAGCGCGGCGCGGTGCCGCGCCAAGCTGAGGCGGCGTCCTAGTAGCGGACGAACACCATGCCGGCCTGCACGGGGCCGTAGATGACGCCGACGCCCTCGGTGGCGGCATGGATCATCTGGTTGTTGCCCACGTAGATGCCGCAGTGGCCGGAGTTCACGCACACGTCGCCCGGCTGCGGGTCGCTCACGCGCGGCCAGCCGAGGAAGGTGTAGGTGGTGCCCAGGCGGCTGTAGGAGCCGGTGAGGCAGTAGGACACGAAGCCCGAGCAGTCGAACTGGCCCGGCGCGCAGGCGCCCCACACGTACTGGGCGTTGCCCACGTAGCTCTGCGCGCGCCCGACGACCGAGCCCGCGTCGGCGGGGACGTAGGCAGGGGCGTTGCTGACGCTGCCGCCGCCGTTGGACCCGCCGCCCGAGTTGCCGCCGCCGTTGGATCCGCCGCCCGAGTTGCCGCCGCCCGACGACTGCGACTGCTCGGCCTGCGCGATGGCCTGCGCAACGACGGCCGCCGCCGCTGCCTCCTCGGCGCGGCGCTGCGCCTCGCGCTCCTGCTCGAGCAGCTCGGCGGCCTCGGCGCTCAGGCTGTTGTAGACGGCCTGCATCTCGGCGACGGTGGCCTCGGCCTCCTCCTTCACCTGGCGGGCCGTCTCGGCCTGCTCGGCGGCGATGCGCTCCTGCTCGGCGTAGGTGGCCTTCTGGGCCTCGACCTCGGCGCGCAGGTCCTTGGTCTGCTGGACCATGTTCGCGTCGTTCTCGTTCATGTTGTTGAGCAGGTCCCAGTTGTTGGTGAACGCCTGGAACGTGGTGGAGCCCAAGAGCAGGTCGATGAAGGACAGCGAGCCGGTGCGGTACATGCTGCGCGCACGCGTGCCGAGCTTGTCCTGGAGGTCGGCGATCTGCCCGCTGGCCTCGTCGATGCGCGCCTGCGCCTCGTCCATCTTCCCCTGCGCGGCCTCCTGCTCGGCCAGCGCGGTGAAGTAGTCGTCAGACGCGGCGTCGAGCTGCGTCTGCATGGCGTTGATCTTGTCGAGCGTGGCGGCGGCCTCGGCCTGCTTCTCGGCGGCCGTGGGCGTGGCGAGGGCGGTGAGGGGGTTGAGGGCCAAGGTGCAGGTTGCAGCTCCGAAGACCGCGGCGCTGCCGAGGAACGTGCGCCTGGTTACGGCGCTGAAATGCTCGCTCATCAGTCTGTGAACCTCCCTAGATTGAGCACGTGGAATATCGTTCGTTGCAAACATGCTGGCTATCATAACACGAGAAGCCCGTGCGCATGCTTCCTTGAGAAAGCCTTCATAACTCGCTGCTTAGCGTTAGGTGCTTGATTATGCTCGAACTTTTTTCAGGGATTGCACGCGCCATACTCTTATAAAGAGGGGGATCAGGTGCGCGCCATTCGGTATAATGCCTGATGCGAAGGAGGTTTTTCCGCTCGTCCCGCGCGATTTGCGGAGGAGATGTGTGGATACGCCCGGAGGCGTGTAAGTAGTTGACAGGCGGTATCCGGTAGCGTATTATTCATTCGCTCGCTTGTTCGGAGCACGTTTGGACGGGCGGGTGGCAGCTTGATAAATACACATGAATTAAGTGCCGAAATGGGCGTGTGCCCGAGTGGTTAAAGGGGACGGGCTGTAAACCCGTTAGCTATGCTTACCTAGGTTCGAATCCTAGCGCGCCCACCATTTCGCCTGTGTAGCTCAGTCGGTAGAGCACTTCGTTGGTAACGAAGAGGTCACCGGTTCAAGTCCGGTCGCAGGCTCCATTAATGGCGGTGTAGCTCAGTTGGTCAGAGCACACGGTTCATACCCGTGGCGTCACTGGTTCAAATCCAGTCACCGCTACCATGAGGAACTGTCGCGTCCGCTCCTTGCGGACGCGTTTATTTTGTTTGTTTCGCGTATGCGAAGGAATCTCTTTTAATAAGGAGGATGAAACATGGCTAAGGAGAAGTTCGAGCGTTCCAAGCCGCATGTTAACATCGGCACGATCGGTCATGTCGACCATGGCAAGACCACGCTGACGGCCGCCATCTCCAAGACCCTGTCCGAGAACGACGGCGCGCACGGCACTGCTCGCGCTGACTTCACCGCCTTCGATCAGATCGACAAGGCTCCCGAGGAGCGTGAGCGCGGCATCACCATCTCCATCGCTCACATCGAGTACGAGACCGACAAGCGTCACTACGCTCATGTTGACTGCCCCGGCCATGCCGACTACGTCAAGAACATGATCACCGGCGCTGCCCAGATGGACGGTGCGATCCTCGTCATCGCCGCCACCGACGGCCCCATGGCCCAGACGCGTGAGCACATCCTGCTCGCCCGCCAGGTTGGCGTTCCCTACATCGTGGTCTTCCTGAACAAGTGCGACATGGTCGACGACGAGGAGCTCATCGAGCTCGTCGAGATGGAGGTCACCGAGCTGCTCGACTCCTACGGCTTCGAGGACTGCCCGATCGTTCGCGGCTCTGCTCTGAAGGCCCTCGAGGGCGAGGCCGAGTGGCAGGAGAAGATCTGGGAGCTCATGGATCTCGTTGACGAGCACATCCCGACCCCCGAGCGCGACGTCGACAAGCCGTTCCTGATGGCTGTCGAGGACACCATGACCATCACCGGCCGCGGCACCGTTGCCACCGGTCGTGTGGAGCGCGGCGTCCTGCACGTGAACGACCCGCTGGAGATCATCGGCATCCGCGAGACCCAGAACACGGTCTGCACCGGCATCGAGATGTTCCGCAAGCTGCTCGACGAGGCCCAGGCTGGTGACAACATCGGCTGCCTGCTTCGCGGCATCAAGCGCGAGGAGATCGTCCGCGGCCAGGTTCTCTGCAAGCCCGGCAGCGTGACCCCGCACACCGAGTTCGAGGGCCAGGTCTACATCCTGACCAAGGAAGAGGGCGGCCGCCACACCCCGTTCTTCGACGGCTATCGTCCGCAGTTCTACTTCCGCACCACCGACATCACCGGCGTTGCACATCTTCCCGAGGGCACCGAGATGGTTATGCCTGGTGACAACGTCACCATCACGGGCGAGCTCATCCACCCGATCGCCATGGAAGAGGGCCTCAAGTTCGCTATCCGCGAGGGTGGCCGCACCGTTGGCTCCGGCCGCGTGACCAAGATCATCAAGTAACTGAACCTTGCTTGATACCGCAGGGCTTGCGCTTGCTCGCAGGCGCAAGCCCTGCTCTTCGGAATTCATGTGTATGCGCTAAGCTTGCTCGAGTTTAACGGCAAAAGGAGAATTCATGCGTACGTTGGTCACCCTGGCCTGCACCGAGTGCAAGCGCCGCAACTACACGACCAAGAAGAACAAGCAGAACAACCCTGACCGCATCGAGTTCAAGAAGTACTGCAAGTGGTGTGGGCATCACACCATGCACAAGGAAACTCGCTAGAGGTTTGGTGTTTTAGGAAACAGGCATAGGCCAGTAGCTCCAATTGGTAGAGCGGCGGTCTCCAAAACCGCATGTTGGGGGTTCGAGTCCCTCCTGGCCTGCCAGCTTGTTTGGTACGAGCAGCCCGACGGCTGCTTGTTTGGCGTTTAGACGATTAATCATTTCACCACTTTTTTCAGAAGGATTCTCATGGCGAAGAAGTCCAAGACACAGAGAGCGAAGGCATCCGCGGCTCGTCAGCAGCGCAAGGCTGCGCGTGAGCAGGAGGAGCTCAACCCGAGCGTCGAGACGACTCCGGCGGTCGAGGAGGCTCCCAAGAAGTCGCTCTTCAAGAAGACGAGCGACGACGCGGCTGCGAAAAGCCCTGAGCCCAAGGGCTCTGCCAAGAAGGCTGAGGAGAAGAAGCCCAAGAAGAAGCGCTTCAAGTTCCTCCGCGAGGTCCGCTCCGAGATGAAGCGCGTCACCTGGCCGACCCGCACCGACGTCCTGCGTTGGTCGGGCGTCGTGGTCGTGGCCCTCCTGTTCTTCGGCGTGTTCGTCGCGTTGCTCGACAACGCCATCATCACGCCGCTTCTCGTCCTGGTCTCTGGCATTGGAGCTTAACGTTATGGCTAAGAAGTGGTACGTCCTGCATACCTATTCCGGGTATGAGAACAAGGTTAAGACGAACCTCGAGACCCGCATTGAAACCATGGGCCTCGAAAACAACGTGTTCGGCATCGAGATCCCGACCGAAGTGGTCACGGAGATCAAGGAAGGCGGCCGCCGCGTCGAGAGCGAGAAGAAGGTGTTCCCGGGCTACGTCCTGGTGCGCATGGAGCTCGACGACCGCAGCTGGGCTGCCGTCCGCAACACGCCGGGCGTCACGGGATTCGTGGGGAGCCAAGGCAACCCCTCGCCGCTGACGCGCGACGAGTACAACAAGATCATGAAGCGCACGAGCCACGAGGCTCCGAAGAAGACCTCGTCGAGCCTTGAGGTGGGGCAGCCCGTCAAGGTGGTCTCCGGCCCGCTCGCCGAGTTCGACGGCGTGATCTCCGAGGTGTCCCCCGAAGCCGGCAAGGTTAAGGTTATGGTTTCGATCTTCGGCCGCGAAACCCCGGTTGAGCTTTCGTTCGACCAGGTGGCCAAGATCTAAGTTTGAACACACTGAACGTCGCGTTCGTGCCCGCGTGGACCGGGGCTTCTCACGAGCGCGAGGTTTTTGTGATAGAGAGAGTATTCGACCACATCTGAAAGGTAGTGACAGATGGCTGAGAAGAAGCAGACGGGCTTCGTCAAGTTGCAGATTCCCGCGGGTGCCGCGAACCCCGCACCGCCGGTCGGCCCGGCGCTCGGCGCCCAGGGCGTCAACATCATGCAGTTCTGCCAGGCGTTCAACGCCCAGACGCAGGACCAGTCCGGCACCATCATCCCCGTTGAGATCACGATCTACGAGGACAAGACCTTCACCTTCGTGTGCAAGACGCCCCCGGCGGCCGTGCTCATCAAGGAGAAGCTTGGCATCAAGAGCGGCGCGGGCATCCCGCAGCTGCAGACCGTCGGCACGCTGACCGAGGATCAGCTCCGCGAGATCGCCGAGATCAAGATGCCCGACCTGAACGCCAACACCATCGAGGCCGCCATGGAGATCGTCGCCGGCACGGCCCGCTCCATGGGCGTGCGCATCGAGGGCCGCGAGATGAAGAAGAAGTACGTTCCGTCTCGCAAGGTCGCCGCGATGCTGCAGGGCAAGACGATCGAGGAGTAGCCTGCCGCAGGCTCGCAGGCGGCACGGCCCCTGCGAGGCTTTGAGCGGCGTTCGCGAGCACGTGCTCGCATGACACGTCAGTTGTAAGTGGAAGAGCTAGAAGCGCTCGCCATTACCACGAAAGGATCAGAGCATGACCAAGAAGTCCAAGAAGTACCTCGCTGCGATGGAGCAGATCCCCGAGCAGCCCGTTTCCCCGCTCGCCGCGATGAAGCTCGTCAAGGAGATCGCGACCGCGAACTTCGACGAGACCGTCGAGGGCCACTTCCGCCTCGGCATCGACACCCGCCAGGCTGACCAGCAGCTGCGCGGCACCGTGAGCCTCCCGAACGGCTCCGGCAAGACCGTGCGCGTCGCCGTGTTCGCCGAGGGCGAGGCTGCGCGTGCCGCCGAGGAGGCGGGCGCTGACATCGTCGGCACCGAGGAGCTCGTCGCCCAGGTGCAGGCCGGCGAGTTCAACTTCGACGCCGCCGTGGCCACGCCCGACCAGATGGGCAAGGTCGGCCGCCTCGGCAAGATCCTCGGCCCCCGCGGCCTCATGCCGAATCCCAAGCTCGGCACGGTGACCAACGACGTCGCCAAGGCCATCAAGGAGCTCAAGGGCGGCCGCGTGGAGTACCGCGCCGACCGCTACGGCATCGCGCACGTGACGCTCGGCAAGGTGAGCTTCACGGCCGAGCAGCTCGCCGAGAACTACGGCGCCGTGTTCGACGAGATCCTGCGCATGAAGCCGGCTGCCGCCAAGGGTCGCTACGTGAAGTCCGTCACGGTTGCCTCCACCATGAGCCCGGGCGTGCCCGTTGACTCCGCGGTGACCCGCAACTACCTCGAGGCTGCTGAGTAGCAGATACTCTCTCATCATCTGAAGGCCGCTCCTTGTGGGGCGGCCTTTTTTGCGTTTGGGCGAGGGTCGGATGTGCGCGGGGCGCGGAGGTATTTCGCCAGATGATCAGGTATAATGGGTCGGCGTGAAAGTCGATGGGAAGGGTTAGGCATGGGCGTTGTCATAAAGAGCGCGTCGGAGATCGAGGCGATGAGGGAGGCGGGCCGCGTGTCCGCCAAGGTGCTGCGCGAGGTGGGCAAGATGGTGCGCCCGGGCGTCACCACGCTCGAGCTCGACGAGTTCGCCGAGGCGCTCATCCGCCTCGAGGGCGGCGTCCCGGCGTTCAAGGGCTACGGCGGCTTCCCCGGCTCCATCTGCGCGTCGGTGAACGAGCAGATCGTGCACGGCATCCCGTCGGCGAAGGTGGTGCTCAGGGAAGGCGACATCATCTCCATCGACACGGGCGCCGTGGTCGACGGCTGGGTGGGCGACAACGCCTGGACGTTTGCCGTGGGGAAGGTCTCGCCCGAGAAGGCGCGCCTGCTCGAGGTGACGGAGAAGTGCATGTGGGCCGGCGTGGAGGCCGCGCGGCCGGGCAACCGCCTCGGCGACATCGGACATGCGGTGCAGGCGGTGGCCGAGGCGGCGGGATACGGCGTGGTGCGCGAGTACGTGGGGCACGGCGTCGGGCGTGTCATGCACGAGGAGCCCAACGTCCCCAACTACGGGTTCCGCCACACGGGCATGCGCCTCCAGCCCGGCATGGTGATCGCCATCGAGCCGATGATCAACATGGGCACGCACAAGACGCGCGCGATGCCCGACGGCTGGCTCGTGTGCACGCGTGACGGGAAGCCCTCGGCGCACTTCGAGAAGACGGTCGCCATCACCGAGGACGGCCCCGTGGTGCTCACCACCGAGGAGGGTCACCGCCGCCCCGTGTGACGCTCTGCGCCAGGAGCGTCACCTCGCACGCAACGCTCCCCGTGTCATCCTGAGCGAGCGAAGCGAGCCGAAGGACCTGGCCCCGAGCATGGCGTGCCCACACGCGTAACCCGTTCGCGACCAGATCCTTCGACTACGCGCTTCGCGCTCCGCTCGGGATGACACGGGAGGCATGCCGCCAGAGGCTTTGCGCTTGCGTTCGCCCAGGCCGGGGATACGGCCGCGGCCTGGGCGAACGCCCTGCGCGGCGCTATCGCCGCAGCTTGCGCGCGATCTTGCCGGTGATGCTGGTGACGAACTGCGCCTCGGGGAGCTGCAGCTTCACGGCGGGCCCGAAGGTCACGACGAGGCTCACGAGCCCCGCGACTACGATGTAGGCGAACGCCTGGACGATCGACCCGTCGAGCGGCGCGACGAAGCCCTCGAGCAGCGCGAGCACACCTGCGCCCGCCGCCGCGCCCACGAGCCCCAGCCCGAGCGCGCGCACGCACGAAAGCGCGATGGAGCCGAGCCCCATGGCGCCGTAGAGGCGGCGCAGGTAGGCGAACAGCAGCACGTCGCCGACGAGGTAGGCGACGATGGTTCCCCCGGCGATGCACTCGATCGACAGCGGCATCCCGCTCTCAACCCCCCACGCGGACGCCATCACGACGCCCACCTGCAGCGCTGAGGCGATGAACGTGACCACGGAGAACGCCGTCATCCTCCGGATGCTCGAGAACACCATCTGGAGGTAGGTGTTCACGCCGTAGAACGGCAGCGCCGCCGCCATGACGGCCAAATACGCCGCGATCTGCGTGATGCTGTCGGAGGTGAACGCGCCCATGTGGTAAAGCGTCACGAGCGGCACCGAGAACACCACGAGGTAGAGCGCGAACGGGATCATGAGGAAGAAGATCTGGCTCGAGCCGCTCGTGATGCCGCGGATCACGCCGCGCGTGTTGCCGTCGGCCTGCATGTCGGACAGCTCCGTGAACATGGTGGTCGCCACGGGGATGGCCAGAAACGAGTAGGGGAACGTGAACCACAGGCGCGAGTACGCGATCACCGACGGGCCGTTGTCGGCGAAGCAGTACGAGGCGGCGTTGGTGACTGACACCGTGACGAACGAGCACACCGTGACGAACAGCGCGGGCACGCCGAGGCTCACCGTCTCGCGCAGCGCCGGGTCGCGCAGGTTGATGCGCGGGCGCAGGCGGATGCCGTTCTTCTTGAGGGCGGGGATCTGGATGGCCATCTGCACGAACACGCCGAGCGGGTTCCCGATGGCGATCACGTAGAACGCGAGCTCGGGGTTCTTCGGCGCGACGAACGCGTACATGACGAACGTGGCGATCACGATGACGTTGTTGAACACCGGCGCGATGGCGCCCCACAGGTAGTCGCGGTTGGCGTTGAGCAGGCCCGACACGATGGACGACGCCCCGTAGAACACCACTTGGATAGCGAAGAACCGAAAGAGGAACACCGACAGGTCCATCTCGTCCTGGTTCGAGTAGAACGTCTGGGTGTAGATCACCTGCGCGGGGAAGAGCATGCACAGAAGCGAGACGGCGCCGAGCCCCACCACCACGATAGTGAGCAGGTTGGAGGCGTACTCCTCGCTGGGCCCTCGCCCGAGCTTCTTCTTGACCGAGAGGTACACGGGCAGGAACGCCGTGGCGAGCATGCCGCCCATCACCAGCTCGTAGAGCATGTTGGGCAGGTTGTTCGCCACCTGGTAGGAGCTTGAGACGAACGTGGCGCCGAGCGCGAAGGCCATGGCCCACGTGCGGGCGAAGCCGGTGATGCGCGAGATGATGGTGCAGATGCTGATGAGAGCCGCCGACGTGCCGACCTCGGGCGCGGCGGGCTCGGGGTCGCGGTCGCGCGTCGTCTCGGCGGCGGCTTCAGCTTGCGCGGCGCGCTGTCGCGCGGGCTTTGGCCGAGGCGCGTGCGCGGGCTCGGGCTCACCCGGCGCAGCGACCTCCTGCGTGCGGTCGACGCCCGCATGGCTGCCGATGACGGGAATGAGGCCCGTCTGCCCGGCCGGGGTGCTTCGCATGGGATCGCGGTCAGCGCCGGCGTGGCGGCCGCGCGTGCGCGGCGCCTCGGCGGATGAGGGCGCGTGCGCGGGGCTGGACGCGGGGGCATCCTCGATGCGCGCGTGCCGACCGCGCGTATGTTGAGCTCGGCTGAGCTTTTCGGACATGAGATCGGCCTTCGTGCGCATCGGATATAATGGTCAGTCAATCATAGCAAAACGAGGAAGCTGGCCCGCATGCACGCACTTATCGTACGCAATAACTCCAATCCGCAGGCGACGGACGCGTCGCTTCTGCTCGCCGCTTACTTCTCGGCGCAGGGGATCGGCTTCACGACGCTCGGATCAGGGCAGATCAGCGGCGACGCGGGCAACCGCGAGGCCGCCCGCTCGCTGCCGGGGCGCGTCGACCTCGCCGTGGTGCTCGGCGGCGACGGCACCATCCTGCACACCGCGCGCCTGCTCGCGGGAACGCAGACGCCCATCCTGGGGATCAACTTCGGGCATCTGGGCTTTCTGGCGAACGCGTGCGAGGAGGGCGTGGTCGCCATGGTGTCGCGCGCGCTGGCGGGCGAGCTCAAGGTCGAGCGGAGGGCGAACCTGCGCATCGACGTGGTCTGCGAGGGCGAGCGCGACCCGTTCGACGACGAAGGGGATGCCGAGTGCGGCGAAGACGCCGGGGGCGCCCCCTCCGCCTCTGCGTGGGGCGACGAGGACGTGGGGGAGGGCGGCGAAGGCGGCTTGTCCGCGCCGCGCACGTTCTTCGCGCTCAACGAGGTGGCCATCACGCGCGGCGCCATGGGGCGCATCATCGACTTCACGCTCGACATCTCCGACAACCGCATCGCGCACATGCGCGGCGACGGCATGGTGGTGGCGACGGCCACGGGCTCGACGGCCTACGCGCTCTCCGCAGGCGGGCCGCTCGTGGCGCCGGGGTTCACGGGCCTCGTCACCGTGCCGCTCGCGCCGCACTCGCTGCGCTCGCGCGCGATCCTCACGAGCGACAACGACGTGGTGTGCGTGACGCTTGAGGGCAAGGACGCCGACCGCGAGGCCACGCTGTTCGTCGACGGCGACATGCTCGCGTTCGACCAGCCCGTGAAGCGCGTCTACGCCCGCCGCGGCGAGGAGCCCACCGTGCTTCTGCGCTCGGCCGCCGAGAACTTCTACACCTACGCCGCCGAAGTGTTCTTCTAAGCAGTTCCGCCCGTCCTGGCGGAACGGGCGGAACTGCTCGACGCTGCGGCTTCTTGCGGCACCTAACCTAGCCCCTTGTGCAGGGCTCGGCGTGGGCGGAGCCCACTTGGCCCTGCGGCGGGGCTATCTCAGGCACCGCAAGAACCCTCGCTGACTTTACGAACGACGAGTGAGGCTTTCCGGGTAGCCCCCCTATTTATGGTAGTAGCGGTGCTGCTCGTACTTCGGCTCGCAGCAGACGTTGATCCCGAGCGTGCGGTAGAGCTTCTCGTCGGTCGACGAGATGATCACGCTGAAGTAGGCGTCGCAGCCGCGCAGCTTGTCCACGTTCTCCATGAGGCGCTCGGCCATGGGGTTGGTGACCGAGCTGATCGAGAGCGCCAGCAGCGTCTCGTCGGAGTGCAGGCGCGGGTTCTGGCTCTTCAGGTGCTCGGTCTTGAGGTGGCAGATGGGCTCGAGCACGTCGTCGGAGATCACGTAGAGCTCGTCGTCGACGCCGGAGACGCCCTTGAGCGCGTTCATCAGCAGCGCCGAGGCCGCGCCGAGCAGGTTTCCCGTCTTGCCGGTGACCACCGTGCCGTCCGGCAGCTCCATCGCGCCCGCCGGGCCGCCCGTCATCTCCTCCTTCAGCAGCGCCGCCGAGCGCGCCGGCGAGAGGTTCGCGTTGATGCCCGCCTGGTTCATGAGCATCTCGAGCTTCTCCACCTCCTCGGTGCCCGTGCCCGTGCGCTTGGCCTTCACGGCGGTCTGGAAGTAGCGGCGCACGATCTCCATGTTCGCCGCCGCGCGCACCGCGTCGTCGTCGACGATGGCCATGCCGGCCATGTTCACGCCCATGTCGGTGGGGGACTGGTACGGGCTCTCGCCGAGGATGCGCTCCATCATGGCCTTGAGCACGGGGAAGATCTCCACGTCGCGGTTGTAGTTGACGGTGGTCTTCCCGTAGGCCTCCAGGTGGAACGGGTCGATGATGTTCGCGTCGGCCAGATCGGCCGTGGCGGCCTCGTACGCGATGTTCACGGGGTGCTTGAGCGGCAGGTTCCAGATGGGGAACGTCTCGTACTTGGCGTAGCCCGCCACGACGCCGCGCTTGTTCTCATGGTAGAGCTGCGAGAGGCACGTGGCCATCTTGCCCGAGCCGGGGCCGGGCGCGGTCACCACCACGAGCGGGCGCGAGGTCTCCACGAAGTCGTTCCGGCCGAAGCCGTCCTCGCTCACGATGTGGTCGATGTCGTAGGGGTAGCCCGTGATGGGGTAGTGCAGATAGCTCGTGATGCCCATGGACGTGAGGCGCTTGCGGAACGCGTCGGCGGCGGGCTGGTTGGCGTAGTGCGTGATGACCACGCTGCCCACCATGAAGCCCATGGAGCGGAAGATGTCCATGAGGCGCAGCACGTCGTCGTCGTAGGTGATGCCCAGGTCACCGCGCACCTTCGCCTTCTCGATGTGGTTGGCGTTGACGGCGATCACGATCTCCACGTCGTCGATGAGGCTTCTGAGCATGCGGATCTTGGAGTCGGGCTCGAAGCCGGGCAGCACGCGGGAGGCGTGGTAGTCGTCGAAGAGCTTCCCGCCGAACTCGAGGTAGAGCTTCCCGCCGAACTGGTTGATGCGCTCGCGAATGTGCTCTGCCTGCAGGGTGATGTACTTGTCGTTGTCGAAGCCGCGCTGCATGTGTGGGCCTGCCCCTTCTCGTCGTGCTTGTCAGTGGAGGCGTACGCACGAATAGCGCGTACCAACGTATTATAGCGAAGGCGGCCGCGCTTTCGTTTCGCCTTTGTAAAAAGCAGGAGGCGCGCGGGGAGCGCGGGCGGGGCGGCTCGTAGAATAGAAAGGCGTTTGCAGGGCGTCTCATGACGGCGCCGTGCGGCGCTTTTTCTTTTTCAGGCGGGAAGGAGAGCATCATGGCCAAGCACATCTTCGTTACGGGCGGCGTCGTGTCGTCGTTGGGCAAGGGCATCACGGCGGCGTCGCTCGGGCATCTGCTGAAGGCGCGGGGGTACAAGGTGACCATGCAGAAGATGGACCCCTACCTCAACGTGGACCCCGGCACCATGAGCCCGTTCCAGCACGGCGAGGTGTTCGTGACCGAGGACGGGCACGAGGGCGACCTTGACCTGGGGCATTACGAGCGCTTCATCGACGAGAATCTCACGCGCGAGTCCAACTTCACGCAGGGCTCCATCTACCAGACGCTCATCGCGCGCGAGCGCCGCGGCGACTTCCTGGGCGGCACCGTGCAGGTGATCCCGCACGTGACCGAGGCCATCAAGGAGCGCCTGCGCCGGATCGCCGACCAGAGCTGCGCCGACATCGTGATCTCGGAGATCGGCGGCACCATCGGCGACATCGAGAGCCAGCCGTTCATCGAGGCCGCACGCCAGTTCAAGAAGGAGAAGCCCGCCGGCGACGTGATCTTCGTGCACGTGACGCTCGTGCCCTACATCGCGGCCGCGCACGAGGTGAAGACCAAGCCCACGCAGCACTCGGTGAAGGAGCTGCGCTCCATCGGCGTGCAGCCCGACTTCATCGTCTGCAGGTCCGACCACGAGATCTCGGCGAAGGTGCGCGAGAAGATCGCGCTGTTCTGCGACGTGGCCGCCGACGAGGTGCTCGCCTGCATCGACGCGCCCTCCATCTACGAGGTGCCGCTGAGCCTGTTCGAGCAGGGCTTCGACGCGAAGGTGCTTGACCGCCTGGGGCTCGAGCGCCGCTGCGCCGACCTCAGCGACCTGCGCGGCTTTCTGCGCGACGCGGCGAGCTGCGAGGGGGAGGTGGAGATCGCCGTGGTGGGCAAGTACGTGAGCCTGCCCGACGCGTACCTGTCGGTGATCGAGGCGCTCGGGCACGCGGGCGTGCACCACGGGCGCCACGTGAACGTGCGCCTGGTCGACGGCGAGGAGCTCTCCGACGCCAACGCGGCCGAGGTGCTCGGGCGCATGGACGGCATCTTGGTGCCGGGCGGCTTCGGGCAGCGGGCGTTCGAGGGCAAGATCGCCGCGGCGCGCTACGCCCGCGAGCACGACGTGCCCTACCTGGGCATCTGCCTGGGGTTGCAGGCGGCGGTGTGCGAGTTCGCGCGCCACGTGGCGGGGCTCGAGGGCGCCACGTCGGCCGAGTTCGACCCTGCGTGCGCCCACCCCGTGATCGACCTCATGCCCGAGCAGGAGGACGTGGAGGACAAGGGCGGCACCATGCGCCTGGGAGCCTACCCCTGCAAGGTCCTTCCCGGCACGCGCGCGGCCGCGGCGTACGGCGAGGCGGTCGTCTACGAGCGGCACCGCCACCGCTACGAGGTGAACAACGCCTACCGCGACCGTCTCGTGGGCGCGGGGATGGTGATCTCGGGGCTCTCGCCCGACGGGCGCCTCACCGAGATGGTGGAGCTGCCCGACCACCCGTGGTTCGTGGCCAGCCAGGGGCACCCCGAGTTCAAGAGCCGCCCGCACCGCCCGCACCCCCTGTTCCGCGACTTCGTGGGAGCCGCCCTGTCCGCGCGCGGGTAGGGCGGGAGGCCGCGCTACAATTGACGGCACGTGGGGAAGGGCGCGTGACGGAAGGAGGCGGCGCGATGATCGAGACATACGTGGGCGAGTACGTGGCGTACCTGCGCATCGAGCGCGGCGCCTCGGCGCGCACCGTGGAGGCGTACGAGCGCGACCTGCGCGACTACCAGGCGTTCCTTTCCGAGCGCGGCATCGAGCGCCCCGACGAGGTGACGCGCGAGGTGCTGCGCGACTTCGAGGAGCACGTGATCGCGCGCGGCTACGCGCCCTCGTCGGTCAAGCGGCGGATGTCGGTGGTGAAGGGGCTGCACCGCTACCTGGCGCGCGAGGGCTACGCCGCCGACAACCCGGCGAGCGCGCTGGCGCTTCCGAAGGTCCCCGGGCGGCTGCCCGACGTGCTGAGCATCGCCGACGTGGGCCGGGTGATCGACGCGTGCTGCGACCCCGCGCCCGCAGGCGTGCGCGACTGCGCGCTGCTCGAGGTGCTCTACGGCTGCGGCCTGCGCGTGAGCGAGGCGTGCGGGCTCGACGTGGGCAGCGTGTACCTCGACGAGGGGTTCGTGCGCGTGGTGGGCAAGGGCGCGAAGGAGCGCGTCGCCCCGCTGTCGGGCTGCGCGGCGGAGAGCCTCGGGCGCTACCTGGCCGAGGCGCGCCCGGCGCTCAGCATGAAGGCGACCTCCCCGCGCGCGGCCGACCTGCCTGCGGTGTTTCTGAACGCGCGCGGCGGGCGGCTCTCGCGCCAAGGCGTCCACCGCATCGTGGAGCGCGCGGGCGCGGCGGTCGGCATCGCGGGGCTGCACCCCCACACGCTGCGCCACTCGTTCGCGACGCACATGCTCGAGGGCGGCGCCGACCT
This sequence comes from Adlercreutzia sp. ZJ473, assembly GCF_013185065.1. GTDB lineage: Bacteria > Actinomycetota > Coriobacteriia > Coriobacteriales > Eggerthellaceae > CAAEEV01. The sequence goes on from NZ_JAAVTO010000001.1 coordinate 104,227, forward strand.
GCGCGTGATCCAGGAGATCCTCGGCCACTCCGACATCTCCACCACCCAGATCTACACGCACGTCGACCGCACCCACCTGCAGGAGGAGTACCGCGCCGCCCACCCGCGCGCGAAGGGGTAGGGGCTCGCGCGCTCCTTGCCGCTCGCTGGCTCTGGCGGCCCGAAATGTGGAGGGAGCGTAGGGGCGCGGTGACGGGCGGATGACGGTCGGGTGGGCGCGTCATGCGCGCCCCAAGCCCCGCTTAGCACCGCCGCGCGCCCCACTTCGCCCCACCGCCTTCCCAGATAGGGTGGAGAGCGAAAAGGAGTACCACAACATATAGTGCTAACAAGCTCAAAACGCGTTGAAACGCCGCTATATTGCGGCACGCCGCGCGGCTTCGGAGCCTCCGCCCGCCGCGCCGAAAGTGGCTCGAAAAAGCACTTTAGGTGCAGCAAAATGTTGCGAAGTGGGTCGATGTGGGGTAATATGCATTCCACGGAACACTACCTTGCCGGGATTTTGAAACGCACCACCAACACGATTCGAAACCCAGCCTAAACGCAGCACGGAAAGGACCCCATGGCCGACGCCGTCACAGAGGCGCAACGCACCGCTCAACCGCATGATCCCGTTGAGCTGTACGGTTCGTTTCGCTTCAAGGTCGACAGCAAAGGCCGCATGGCCCTTCCCGCGAAATTCCGCAAGGTACTTCCTACAGAGCTTATCGTAACCCCCGACCCCACGGACGAGTACGTTCGCGTTTTCGACCGACCGATCTTCGACGACTGGGTCAAGCAGATGCTCGCCGAGAAGTTCGGCGAGTTCCGCTCGACGAACCGCACCCACACCAGGGCGCGCCGCTTCTTGAAGTCGCGCGCTGCCGACGTGGAGGTGGACTCCTCCGGGCGCATCATGCTCTCGGCGGACGTGCGCAGCGCAGTCGGCATTGACAAGGACGTCGTGCTCGTGGGCAACACGGGCTACTTTGAGATCTGGGACGCGAAGCGTTACGACGAGGACTTCGAGGACTTCGACCCGTCGATGTTCTACGAGGACTAGTCGTAAGACGTGAGCGTGATGACAAGCGAATACCGGCACATACCAGTCATGCTCGCCGAATGCCTCGAGCAGCTGAGGCTCGAAGCGGGGGACGTGTTCGTTGACGCGACCCTGGGCTTCGCCGGCCACTCCTTCGAGGCGGCGCAGCGGCTTGGAAGCGAAGGCGTGCTCATCGGCATCGACCAGGACGAGGTGGCGCTCGCAAGCGCCGCCGAGCGCCTCGGCCAGATACCCGATGATCGCCGCCCGAGCTTGGAGCTTCTGCGCGGCAACTTCGGCAGCCTCGACGAGCTTCTCGTGGAGACAGAGGTCCCCGGCATTGATGCGATACTCTTTGACCTGGGCGTCTCCTCCGTGCAGATCGACACGCCGTCTCGCGGGTTCTCCTTCAAGGAGGATTCCCCGCTCGACATGCGAATGGATCCGGGTAACACCACCCTCACCGCAGCAGAGATCGTCAACACCTACAACGCAGCAGATCTCGCTCGGATCATTCGCGCCTACTCTGACGAGAAGTGGGCGAGCCGCATCGCCGAGTTCATCGTGCGCGCTCGCGAGGACGCGCCGCTTGAGACGAGCGGGCAGCTGGTCGACGTGATCAAGGCAGCCATCCCCGCTTCGGCGCGCCGCGCCGGGGGGCACCCTGCCAAGCGCACCTTCCAGGCGCTTCGGATTGAAGTCAACTCGGAGCTGACCGTCCTGCGCCGCGGTCTCGACGCGGCGGTCCGCTGGCTCAACCCAGGCGGGCGCATAGCCGTCATCAGCTACCACTCCCTGGAGGATCGCATCGTCAAGGACGCGTTCGCGGCGTTCGCGAACCGCTGCACCTGCCCGCCGGACCTTCCGGTGTGCGTGTGCGGCAAGAAGCCGGTACTCGACATAGTCACGCGCAAGCCGCTTCCGCCCACGCCCGAGGAGGTCGAGCGCAACCCGCGCGCCCGCAGCGCCAAGCTGCGCGTGGCGCGCAAGCGCGCCTGAGTCCTTCTCGCCCGCTGAAACGCACACGAAACGAAGCAGAAGGAGGGCAGGCCCATGAGCGCAGCGCCAGCGTACGACTTCCAAGCGCGCGCCCTGGAGCGCGAGCGGCATGCGCGCCCCGACATCAGCGTCGTGCCCGGTCGCGGCCGCTCCGTCCAGAGCGAGCCGCGCTCTTCTTCTGTGGCAGTCCTCGCCAAGGTGGCAGTTGCCGCGCTTCTGGCGTTCGCGCTCCTGAGCGTCGCGCGCATTGCCCTGAGCTCGGCGACAGTGGCCACCGCGATAGAATCCCAGCAGCTCAGCGCGCAGATCGAGGAGGCCCGCGTGGCGGGCAGCCAGCTCGAGGTCGCGCAGAGCACGCTCTCCAACCCCACGGCCGTGAAGGGCGCCGCCGCGGCGCTCGGCATGGCGCCGGCAGCCGAGACGGTGAAGGTCAACCTGCCTGCCGACGTGGTGGTCACCGACGAGGCAGGCGCGCTCTCGCTCTCGGGCAGCGTCGCGGCCGTCGCGGGCATGTGAGAGGGGGCTTCCCTTGACGTCCCGTCCCCGCAACACGCGCGACCGCCGCGGCTCGCGTGAGGCCCGCAGCGCGCGCGACCACAGGGCTGGTCGCGCTTCTTCTTTCTCCGACACCGTGAACACCCAGTTCGGGGCCTTGACCGAGGCCATGGGCTCGGCGCGCCTCGCCTTCGTCATGGCGCTGTTCGGCATCATCGTGGTCGTGTTCTTCGCGCGGCTGTTCTACCTGCAGGTCATCGTGAGCGACCACTACGCCGCCTTGGCGAGCGAGTCGCGCACCGTGAGCTTCGACACCACGCCGCGCCGCGGCACCATCTACGACCGCAACGGCGTGGTGCTCGCCACGAGCGTCGACGCCACCACCGTCTACGCGAACCCCGCCGAGGTGACCGACGCGAGCTACGAGGCCAACAAGATCGCCTCGGTGCTCGGCGGCGAGGTGGCCGACTACAAGGAGGCGCTCAGCACGCCCGGCGCCACCTTCGTCTACGTGAAGCGCCAGGCCGACGTGGACAAGGCCGAGCGGCTGCGCGAGCTTGAGCTCGACGGCATCTACTTCATCGAGGACACGCGGCGCGAGTACCCCAACGGCGCCGTGGGCGGGCAGGTGATCGGCATCTGCAACGTCGACGGCGAGGGCATCACGGGCCTCGAGCTGCAGTACGACGACGTCCTGCGCGGCACGCCCGGCACCTACGAGGCCGAGCGCGGGCGCAAGGGCACGCCCATCCCCGGCGGCGTGAAGGAGCAGACGCAGGCCGTCGACGGGCAGGACATCATGGTGTCGCTCGACATCAAGCTGCAGCACGTGGTGGAGGACGCGCTCAAGGCGGGCGTGGAGGACCCCGCCATCGCGGGCGAGAAGGGCAACTCGGTGGTGATGGACGCCGCCACGGGCGAGATCTACGCCATCTGCTCGCTGCCCTACCTCGACCCCACGAACCTCGAGGAGTCCGACGTCGGCTCGGAGAACCTCACGGCCGTCACGCAGGCGTTCGAGCCCGGCTCCATCTTCAAGACGGTCTCGGCGCTCACCGTGCTCGAGTCCGGGGCCATGACCTCGGAGGACATGCTCTTCTGCCCGAGCTACATCCAGGCTGACGAGTACGAGATCTCCGACGCGCACGCGCGCGGCGACGTGACCATGACGCTGCGCGAGATCCTCAACAAGTCCTCCAACGTGGGCATCTCGCTCGCCATCAACAAGGTCGGCTTCGACAAGCTCCACGACGCCATCGTGCGCTTCGGGCTGAACGAGGCCACCGGCGTGGACTACCCCGGCGAGGCGCCGGGCCTCATGCAGGACTTCGACGAGTGGGCGCGCATCACCGGCTACAACGTGAGCTTCGGGCAGGGCCTCACCTGCTCGCCGCTGCAGATGACGCGCTTCTACGGGACCATCGCCAACGACGGCGTGGCGGTGACGCCGCACTTCCTCATCTCTTACCCGCAGACCGGCGAGGTGCCCGAGTACGAGGCCAAGCGCGTGATCGACAACGAGGGCGCCCTCGAGCAGATCAAGAGCATGCTGCGCACGGTGGTGCAGGAGGGCACGGGCACGGCCGCCGACATCGAGGGCTATGACGTGGTGGGCAAGACCTCAACGGCCGAGATCGCCGGCGACGGCGGCTACGTCGCGGGCAAGTACAACCTGTGCTTCACCGGCTTCATCGACAACTCCTCGAGCCAGTTAGTTTGTTTTGTGAGTGCCAACGAGGTTTACAGCGAGGCTTCGGTGGCCTCTACGTTTAAGGATATAATGGCGAATGCCATAGAGCAGTACAACATCGTGCCGGAGGTATGAGCGAATCATGGGCAAGACATGCGCCGAGCTCTTCGAGGGGCTTGAATGCACCATCATCGGTAACGCGGACGAGGAAGTGACCGGGCTCGCCTACCGCAGCGACCGCGTGAGCGAGGGCGACGTGTTCTTCTGCATCGTGGGGCTCACCACCGACGGCCACTCGTTCGCGCAGGACGCCATCGACCGCGGTGCCCGCGTGCTCGTGGTCGAGCGCAAGGTGTACCTGGCTGACGCCACCGACGTCACCGAGGTGGTGGTGTCGGACAGCCGCAAGGCCATGGCGTACGCGGCGACGCGCTTCTTCGACGAGCCGTCGGCCGCCTTCCAGCTCGTGGGCATCACCGGCACCAACGGCAAGACCACCACCACGTATTTGGTGGAGCACATCGCGCGCGTGGCGGGCAAGCGCACCGGCGTGATCGGCACCGTGGGCACGCGCATCGGCGACGTGCAGGAGCGCTCCGAGCACACCACGCCCGAGTCGCCCGACCTGCAGGAGACGTTCGCGCGCATGCGCGCGGCGCACTGCGACGTGGTGGCCATGGAGGTGAGCTCGCACGCGCTCGACCTGGTGCGCACGTGGAGGACGCAGTTCGCCGTCACGGCGTTCACGAACCTCACGCAGGACCACCTCGACTACCACCACACCTTCGACGCCTACTTCGAGGCGAAGGCGCTCCTGTTCTCGCGCGACTACCCGGCGCGCCGCGTGATCAGCGTGAACGACAAGTGGGGCCTCGAGCTTCTGCGCCGCTGCTCGGCGGCGGGCGACGCCGTCATCACGTTCGGCTTCGACTCCTCGGCGCAGATCTTCCCCGTCGAGGTCGACTACGCCGCGGCGCACACGCGCGTCGTGCTCGACGTGCGCGGCCGCCGCTTCGACTTCACCTACCCGCTCGTGGGGCGCTTCAACGTGGAGAACGTCATGTGCGCCTTCGGCATCGGCATGCAGCTCGGGATCGCCCCCGAGGTGATCGTGGAGGCGCTCGCCGACGTGCCGTCGGTGCCGGGCCGCCTCGAGCGCGTGAAGGTGCCCGCCGACGGCGGCGTGTCGGTCTACGTCGACTACGCGCACACCCCCGACGCGCTCGCCAAGGCGCTCTCGTCGGTGAAGGCGCTCTCGCCGCAGCGCACCCTCGTGGTGTTCGGCTGCGGCGGCAACCGCGACGCGAGCAAGCGCCCCATCATGGGACGCGCGGCCCTGGCAGCCGACTTCGCCGTGGTCACGAGCGACAACCCGCGGCACGAGGACCCGCTCGGCATCATCGACGACATCCTGGCCGGCATGACCGAGGGCGCGGGGCGCTTCGAGGTGGAGCCCGACCGCCGACGCGCCATCGCGCGCGCCATCGCGCTCGCCGAGCCGGGCGACAGCATCCTGGTCGCGGGCAAGGGGCATGAGGACTACCAGCTCGTCGGCGACGAGGTGCTCTCCTTCGACGACCGCGTGGTGGCCGCCGAGGAGCTCACGCGCGCGTTCGGCGAAGGGGCCGGCGCGGCCGGCGCGGCTGACGGCGAAGGGGCCGGCGCGGCTGACGTAGCCGACGCGGCCGACGGCTCGCAGCCGCATGACGCGACCGAGGTGAAGTAGCCTATGCGCCTCAACCACAAGCAGATCGCCGCCTACACGGGAGGCAGCTTCGTCGTCGATCCCATCGACGCCTCCGAGCTCGTCTGCGGCGTCTCGTGGGACTCGCGCGAGATCGAGCCGGGCTGGCTCTACGTGGCGCTTTCGGGCGAGCGGGTCGACGGGCACGACTTCGTGGCGGCCGCCCTGCGCGCCGGCGCGCGCGCGGCGCTCGTGTGCGACGCGCTCGACCGCGAGACGCGCCTTCTGGCGCGCGAGATGGGCGCCTCGGTGATCGAGGTCCCCAACACCTACAGCGCCGTCACCGACCTGGCGCGCGAGTGGCGCGGCCACCTCAGGGGCCGCATCGTCGCGCTGACCGGGTCGACGGGCAAGACCACCACGAAGAACCTCGTGCGCGACGTGGCCCGCGCGGGCAGGAGCGTGGTGGCCACGAAGGCCAACCAGAACAACGAGCTGGGCGTCCCGCGCACGCTGCTCGCCGCCGACCCCGAGACCGAGTGCGTGGTGGTGGAGATGGGCATGCGGGGCTTAGGCCAGATCGCGCAGCTGTGCGAGGTGGTGCGCCCGGAGTGGGGCATCGTCACGAACGTGGGGGAGAGCCACATCGAGCTTCTGGGCAGCCGCGAGAACATCGCGCGCGCCAAGGCGGAGCTCCTCGAGGCGCTGCCCGCGGGGGTGGGCCGCGCGTTCCTGAACGCGGCCGACGACTTCGCGGCCTCCATCGCCGAGCGCGCGGGCCTCTCCGAGCGCGCGGTGGCGTGCGTCGCCTACGACGGCAGCGGGCACGCGGCGTTCAGCTGCACGGGGCATGCGCGCGAGGTGCCGGCCGCCGTGCTGGCGTCCGACAACGTGGATCTGCCCGCGGGCCCGCGCGTGTGGGCCGAGGACGTCGAGCTCGACGGCGAGGGGCGCCCGCGCTTCACGCTGTGCGCCTGCGGGTTCGCCGCCGTGCCGAGCGCCGACGCAGGCGCGGAGACGGCGGCCGCGTCAGTCACGTCCGGCGCGGCCCCGCGCGAGGCGGCCGCATCCGCCCCCGAGCCCGCCTTCGCGGTGGAGCGCGCGACGTGCCACCTGAGCCTGCGCGGCCTGCACAACGTGGGCAACGCCTGCGCCGCCGCGGCGGTGGGGCGCTCGCTCGGCATCGGCCTTGGCGCGATCGCCTCAGCGCTCGCGTCCTCCGTGCCCGAGAGCGGGCGGCAGGAGGTCCTCGCGGCGCGCGGGGGCTTCAGCATCGTGAACGACGCGTACAACGCCAACCCCGACTCCATGCGCGCCTCGCTCTCCACGTTCTGCGCGCTCGACGTGCCCGGGCGGCGCGTGGCGGTGCTCGGCGACATGGGCGAGCTGGGCGACTTCGCGCCCGCGTGCCACCGCGGCATCGGCGAGGTGGCGGCGGGCCTGCCGCTCGACCTGCTCATCTGCGTGGGCGAGCTGTCCCGCGGCATCGCTCAGGGCGCGCTCGACGCCGGCATGGACCCCGCGCGCGTCATGCGCGCGGACACGGTGGCCGAGGTGCTCGAGGAGCTCGACGTGTATCTGGAGAAGGGCGACGCGGTGCTCGTCAAGGCGTCCCACTTCATGGGCCTTACCCGCGTGGTCGAAGGGTTGGTTAACTAGCATGTTCTCTATTTTCGCAGCATATCCGACGTTTCTGGTGTTTCTGGCCATCGTGCTGTCGCTCGTGCTCACCATCGCCCTCATGCCGGCGTGGATCCGCTTCCTGAGGTCGAGCCACATCGGCCAGCAGGTGCGCGCCGACGGCCCCCAGAGCCACCTCGTGAAGCAGGGCACGCCCACCATGGGCGGCGTCATCATGCTCATCGCCGTCATCGTCACGGCGCTGCTCGTGGGGCTTCCCGTGCCCGAGACGCTGCTGCTGCTCGGCGCCACGGTGCTCACGGGCGCGCTCGGGCTCATCGACGACGCGTCAAAGGTGGCGCATGAGCGCTCGCTCGGCCTCACGCCGAAGGCGAAGCTCATCGGCCAGTTCGTCATCGCGGCCGTGTTCGTCGAGGTGGCGGTCAACCTGCTCGGCGTGGCGCCGACGGTGGAGATCCCCTTCGTCTACACGTTCGACCTCGGCGTCCTCACCACCGTCATCCCCATCGGCGACGGCATCGCCGTCCCGTGGCTCTACCTCGTATTCGACCTCATCCTGCTCGTGGGCCTGTGCAACGCCGTGAACCTCACCGACGGCCTCGACGGCCTGGCGGCGGGCACGGTGATGATCGTGATGATCGTGATGGCGGCCATCGCGTACCGCTCCGACCTGCTCGAGCCCGCCATCTTCGCGGCGGCGCTCGCGGGCGCGTGCATCGGCTTTCTGTGGTTCAACTCCTTCCCGGCAGACATCTTCATGGGCGACACGGGCTCGCTCGCGCTCGGCATGGCGCTCGGGTGCCTGGCGGTGGTCACCAAGACCGAGTTCGTGGTGATCATCATCGGGGGGCTGTTCGTCGCCGAGGCGCTCTCGGTCATGATCCAGGTGTTCTACTACAAGCGGACGAAGAAGCGCGTCTTCCTCATGGCGCCGCTCCACCACCACTTCGAGAAGAAGGGCTGGAGCGAGACGAAGGTGGTCGTGCGGTTCTGGATCGTGTCGGGGGTGCTCGCGGCCTGTGGTTTCGTGCTGTACTTCGCCGAGTCGATGATGGTGGTGGCTTGATATGAGCGCAAGCGGAAAGAAGCTGGTTGACGGCAGGAAGCTCGCGCCCGAGAACCTCGGGCGCGTGCTCGTGCTGGGGCTCGGCGTGAGCGGGCGCGCATGCGCGGGCTACCTGCTCGACCGCCTCGGCACGCGCGTCGAGAGCATGTCCGTGGCGGCGGGCGCGGCGACGGACGAGGCGCGCGCGTGGGCGCGCGAGGCGCAGGCGCGCGGCGCCGAGGTGACCTTCGACACCGAGGAGATCACGGGGCGCTACGACGTGTGCGTCGCGAGCCCGGGCATCTCGGAGTTCTCGGCGTTCTACCGCAACGCCGCCGCGCACAGCGACGAGGTCATCAGCGAGGTTGAGTTCGCATGGCGCGAGAGCCGCGCGGAGTCGAAGTGGGTGGCCATCACGGGCACGAACGGCAAGACCACCACGACGGCGCTCGCAGCCCACGTGCTCGCGGCGTGCGGCATGCGCGCGCGGGCGGTGGGCAACATCGGCGACACGTGCATCGAGGCCGTGGCGGCGGACGACGCCGACGTCTACGTGGCCGAGGTGTCCTCCTACCAGCTGGCGTCGACGTGCGCGTTCGCGCCCCAGGTGGCCGTGGTGCTCAACATCACGCCCGACCACGTGAAGTGGCACCGCACGCACGAGAACTACGCCGCGGCCAAGTGGAAGGTGCTCGCCAACCTGGGCAGCGTGCCCGGCGGGGTGGCCGTGCTCGACGCCACCGACGACGAGGTGCGCGCCAAGGTGCGCGCGCTCAAGGCGCTCTCGCGCGAGGAGCGCGGGTTCGACTACGTGCCCGTGGGCACCGCGCGCGGCGTGGACGCCGACATGCGCGCGGCGTGCGGCGCGGAGAACGCCGCCTTCGTGGGCGCCGACGGGCGCCTGCGCGTGGCCCTGCGCGGCGAGGAGGCCGTGCTCGCCGCACGCGACGAGCTCCAGATCAAGGGCGCGCACAACGTGGCGAACGCGCTGGCGGCCGCCGCGTGCGCCGTGGCGCTCGGGGCCGGGGCCGACGCGGTCGCACGCGCTCTCGCCAGCTTCGCGCCGCTCGAGCACCGCATCGAGCCGTGCGGGAGCGTTGGCGGCGTCAGCTGCTACAACGACTCGAAGGCCACCAACGTCGACGCGGTGCTCAAGGCGATCGCGGCGTTCGAGCCCGCGCGCCCTGTCATCCTGCTCGGCGGGCGCGACAAGGGCACCGACCTGGGGCCGCTCGTGGACGCCTGCCGCGTCCACGCCAAGGGAGTGGTGTGCTTCGGCGAAGCGCGCGAGCGCTTCCGCGCGGCCATGGAGCCTCTGCGCGCCGACGGCATCGCCGTAGAGGAGGCTGCCGGCATGGAATCCGCGCTCGACGCGGGGCTGGCGCTCGCGCAGGCGGGCGACGTGGTGGTGCTCTCCCCGGCATGCGCGTCGTTCGACGAGTTCAGCTGCTTCGAGGAGCGCGGACGCGTCTTCAAGCATCTCGTGGCCGAGCGCGCCGCGCGCGCGACCCGCTAGCGGGAGCGCCTGATGGCGTCATCCGCGCGACAGAGGTCCGCCAGCTTCCTCGGGGCGCAGGGGCCGTGCGTCCTGCTGCTCCTCGCGACGATCGCCCTCACGGTGATCGGGCTCGTGATGGTGTACTCGGCCTCGTCGGCCTCGCTCGCCGGCGCCGGCGAGGTGCCGTGGGCCGACGTGAGGAGCCAGGCGATCTACGCGGTGCTCGGCGTCGTGGTCATGGTGGCGGTGTGGAAGCTCATCCCGTACCACGTGTGGAACGGCGCGTGGACGTGGGCGGCGTGGGGCGTCGCGCTCGTGCTCCTGGCCCTCACGGCGCTCATGGGCAGCGAGGGCTACGGCGCCACGCGCTGGCTGTCCCTCGGGCCCATCAGCCTGCAGCCCTCCGAGGTCGCCAAGGTGGCCTTCCTGCTCATGTCCATCCGCGTGATCTGCGACGTGCGCTCCGGCTCGATGGAGCCGCGCGCCATGCTCGTGCAGATCCTGCTGCTCATCTTGGCGCCGCTGCTGTTCCTGTACGTGTCGCAGTCCGACCTGGGCACCACGCTCATCTGCGCCGTGGGCATCGTGGCGGTGCTGTGGCTCGGCGGCGTGCCGGCGAAGTACCTCGCGGCGCTCTGCGTCCTCGGCGTGCTGTTCGTGCTCTACGCCATCTTCGGCAGCGACTACCGCAGCGGGCGCATGGTCTACCTCGACCCGTGGAACGACGGCCAGGGCGGCTACGGCACCGGCTACAACATCATCCGCTCGTACTACGCCATCGCGGAGGGCGGCCTGTTCGGCGTGGGCGTCGGGCAGGGCCACGAGCGGTTCGACTACCTGTTCGCCTCCGACAGCGACTTCATCTTCGCCATCGTGTGCGAGGAGCTCGGCATGCTCGGCGCGCTCGTCGTGATCGCGCTGTTCTTGGTGATCCTGTTCGCGGGCCTGCGCATCGCGAACGGCGCGCCGGACGAGTTCGGCGCCCTCATCGCGGGCGGCTTCGCCATCATGCTCGTGTTCCAGGCGTTCCTGAACATCGGCTGCACCATCGGCGTGTTCCCCACCACGGGAAAGCCGCTGCCGTTCATCTCGTCGGGCGGCACGTCGCTCCTCGTGTCGTTCAGCATGGTGGGGCTCATCCTGTCGGTGGCGCAGGCCGCGGACGCCCCGTCGGTGTACGAGCAGCGCCGCGCCGATCTGCGCGTGGTGCGCGCGAACGGCGATCCCGGGCGCGCCGCGTCGCGTGCGCCGGGCCGCTCGGGCTCGCGCGGAGGCTCGTCGCGCCCGCGCTCGGGCGCCCGCTTCGT